>NZ_JBEYAL010000031.1:0-122842 GCF_040631655.1 Streptomyces sp. NPDC019937 | reverse complement strand
GAGCGCGGGGCCGCGAGGTGCCGCCCGCCGCGGCAGCGGCTGATGTCACAGCGGCGTCGGGAGCCCGGCATGATCCACACGACACCCCCTAGGCGAAGACCGCGGCCACTTCGGGGATGCGGTCGATGTAGCCGTCGAGCAGCTTGCGGCCCACCGTCACCGAGTCGACCAGGGGGTGGAGCGAGAAGGCCTTCGCCGCGTCGGTGCGGGAGCCGGTGGTGGCGGCGCTGATCGTCAGGCGCTCGACCGCCTTGACCTGTTGCATCAGACCGCTCTGGTGCAGGTCGGGCTGGGTGATGGTGAGCGGGCGCACGCCACCGGCGTCGATGGTCACGGGCACCTCGACGACGGCGTCCTGGGGGAGGGCGGAGACGGTGGTTCCGTTGCGCACGTTGAGGATCATCGTGGCGCGTTCATTACGGCTGATCGCGGCCATCACCGCGAGCGCGACCCCGGCGTACCCCTGGTGCGCGGGGTCCGGCCGGAAGCTCTCGTCGGCCTGCGCCTCTCCCTGGACGGCGCCCTTGGCCTCGGCCATGTAGTTGGCGCTGCGGTCGGCGATGGTCTTCCGCCACAGCGACACGGCCGAGCCGCCGGCCGCCTCGGTCACCCGCTGGTAGAACTCCCGCTGCTGGCGGGCGAGGAACTCGCCGCGGGTCTGCGGGGCGTCGAGGATGGAGCGTACGGCTTCCCGGTTGAAGTAGTAGTAGTACAGGTACTCGTTGGGGATCACGCCGAGGTCGCGCAGCCACTCGCGCCCGAAGACGACGCCTTCCTCCAGGTCGCCGAGGCGGTCGCCCTCGAGCAGGCGGGGCAGGACGTCCTCGCCGTCATGCAGGACGCGGCGCATCCAGCCGAGGTGGTTGAGGCCGACGTAGTCGAACTGGGCCCGGGACGGGTCCAGGCCGAGGGTCGTGGCGATGCGGCGGCCCAGGCCCGACGGCGTGTCGCAGATGCCGAGGACGCGGTCGCCGAGGACGCTCTGCATCGCTTCGGTGATCATGCCGGCCGGGTTGGTGAAGTTGATGACGTAGGCGCGGGGTGCCAGGCGCCGCACCCGGTGCGCGATGTCGAGCATGACGGGAATGGTGCGCAGCCCGTAGGCCAGGCCGCCCGGGCCGGTGGTCTCCTGGCCGAGCACGTCGAGGTCGAGGGCGACCCGCTCGTCGCACGTCCGCCCCGCCAGCCCGCCCACGCGGATGGCGGCGAACACGAAGTCGGCGCCCTCCAGGGCGTCGTCGAGCGACGTGCCGACCGTCACCCGGGGTGCGTCGGCGTGGCCCTCGGCGAACTGGGCGAGCACCGCGGCCATGGCCTTGAGGCGGGCCGGGTCGGTGTCGTACAGCCACACGTCGTCGATGCGGGGGGAGCCCTCGTCGCGCAGCAGGGCCTGGTAGACGTACGGCACGCGGAATCCGCCGCCGCCGAGGATGGTCAACTTCATGCGAGTATCACCTTTCCGTCCGCTTCGCGGCAGAGCTGGAGCGTGTCGGGGTCGGCGCCGCTGGTGGTGATCAGGACGTCGATGTCGGAGAGCGAGCACACGCGCAGCGATCCGGTGCCGGGGAACTTGGTCTCGTCGGCGACCAGGACGACCTTCCCGGCGGTCCCGATCATGGCTTGCTTCAGGGGCGCCTCGACGGCCATGTTGTCCACCACATGGCCGCTCGGCCGCACTCCGGTGCAGCTGAGGAAGAGCAGGTCGGCGCTGACCTGGCGGAGCGCCTGCTCGGTGAGGGATCCCACCAGGGACTGGTAGTTGCGGCGCAGTACGCCGCCGAGCATCACCAGCCGTACGGCGTCGTCGTCGCGGAGCTCGTCGAGCACGGCCAGACTGCTGGTGATCACGGTGACGGGACGGCCCCGCAGCCGGCGGGCGATGGCCCGGGGCGTGGTGCCGATGTCCAGGACGATCACGCTGTCGTCCTCGACCAGCTTCACGGCCTCCTCGGCCATCGCGGCCTTCAGCGCCTCGTGGCGCGAGGCGACCACGTCGAACGGGACCTCGGCCGCCGCCTCCTCGCCGGCGGGCTCCGCGGAGCCCCGCGGGGACATGGCCGCTCCGCCGTAGGTGCGGACCAGCTCGCCGTCGCGGTCGAGGAGTGTCAGGTCCCGGCGGATCGTCGATTCGCTGACCTGCAGGTTCTCGGCGAGCTCGCGGACCGAGGCCACTCCGGTCGACCGGAGCGATTCGACGATCTTCGCGTGGCGTTTGCGTGAAGTCACGCGTTGAAGATAGCACCGCATGACCGAAGTCAGTCATGCGTGCCGTCGAGACCTTGTTGTGACTGACTGACTCTTGTCACGTGGCATATGCGGTGCTCATAGTTGAGCACTTCACTGCGGTCGCACCGGAGAGAGGCGGTTCCCGTGCTCGATGTGCTCTTCGCCGGCGAGGTCTTCTGCGACCTCGTCTTCGGCGGCATCCCGCACCTGCCCACCCCGGGGACCGAGGTGTACGCGGACCGGTTCGCCGTCTCCCCGGGCGGAACCGCCACCCGCGCCGTCGCCGCGGCCCGCCTGGGACTGCGGACCGGGATCTTCGGCGTGATCGGCACCGACCCCTTCGGCGAACACCTCGCCGCCCGGCTCGCGACCGAGGAGAACCTGGACCTGACCTGGCTGCGCCGCGACCCCGCCGTGCACACCCCGGTCACGGTCGCGGTGCCCCAGGAGCACGACCGGGCCTTCCTCACCTACGAGGAGGCCGGGGCCCGGCGCCCCGAGGTGTGGGAGGGCGAGCTGCCCGGCGTCCGCTTCCTGCACCTCGGCGTCGGACGGCCGCTGCCCGCCTGGGCGGCCGAACTCCGCTCCCGCGGCACCCGTGTGGTGGGCGGCGTCGGCTGGGACCCCACCGGCGACTGGTCACCGCAGCTGCTCACCCGGCTCGCCGAGGTCGACGTGTTCGTGTGCAACGCCGTCGAGGCCACGAGCTACACCCGCGCCGGCACTGTCGAGGAGGCCGTGAAGATCCTCGCCGACCACGTGCCCGACGTCGTCGTGACCGATGGCGGGCGCGGTGCGGTCGCGGTGGACGGCGGCACCGGCGAGCTGGTCCGGGCCTCCGCCCCCCATGTGGAGGCCGTCGATCCCACCGGCGCCGGCGACGTCTTCACCGCGGGGCTGATCACCGGCCTGAGCCACGGCTGGCCCCTCCCCACCCGGCTCCGCTACGCCGCGCTGTGCGCCGCCCTGTCGGTGCGCGGCCTGGGCGGCGCCGGCAGCGCGCCGTACCGGGAGGAGATCGACGCCTTCCTCGAACGCAACCCCCACAGCCCGGACGACGCCGCCCCCTGAGCGACCGCGCCACAGCACCAGAAGGAACCACCCCATGACCGAGAGAACCCCACGGCACCCCCGCCGTCGCCTCATAGCCGCAGCCGCGCTCGCCACCGGTGTCCTGACCGGCGTCGCGGCCTGTTCCCCCGGCCCGAGCGCCGACTCGTCCGCCGGCGGCACGAAGACCTCCGGCCCGGTCTCCACAGACCCCGCCAAGGCCGGGAAGGTCACCCTCACCGAGTGGGACCAGAACACCGACCCCGGCACGAACGCCTCCACCGAAGCGCTCAACAAGGCGTTCATGAAGAAGTACCCGAACGTCACCGTCAAGCGCGTCTCCCGGTCCTTCTCCGACCTCAAGACCACCCTGAAGCTCGCGCTGTCCTCCACCAACCCGCCCGACGTCGTCCAGGCGAACCAGGGCTACCCGGACATGGGCGCGTTCGTGAAGGCCCGGCTGCTGCAGCCGGTGGACCGGTACGCCAAGGCCTACGGCTGGAACAGCGCCTACCCGTCCCAGCTGCTGGACCTCAACCGCTTCACCTCCGACGGCAAGACCTGGAAGACGGGCAACCTCTACGGCGTCTCCCAGACCGGTGAGATCGTCGGCGTCTACTACAACAAGGCCAAGCTCAAGTCGCTCGGCCTGTCCGCGCCCACCACCCTCGCCGACTTCGAGAAGGCCCTGGCCAAGGCCAAGGCGTCGGGCCTCCAGCCGCTGTCCTACGGCGACGCCGACAAGAGCCCCGGCATCCACATCTTCGGCGTCGTCCAGGCCGCCACCGCCGGGAAGGCGGCGGTCCGCAAGCTCGTCTTCGACGAGGGCGGCGCCAAGTGGACCGACCCCGGCACGCTCAAGGCCGCGACCACGCTGCGCGGCTGGGCCGACAAGGGCTACCTGGGCTCCGGCTTCAACGGCCAGAGCAAGGACCAGGCCGTCGCCTCCTTCGCCAAGGGCACGTCCCTCTTCCTGGTGGACGGCACCTGGCAGGCGGCCGTCCTCGCCCCGAAGATGCACAAGAACGTCGGCTTCACCGCGCTCAGCCCCGCCGCCGGCCGGCCCCCGCTCACCCAGGGCGGCGAGGGCCTCGCCTGGTCGGTGACCTCCAAGTCCAAGCACCCCGACGTCGCCGCCGCGTACATCAACTTCCTCGTCGACCGGGGCGGCATGAAGGTCAGCGCGGCCCACGGCAACCTGCCGGCGCTGCCGCCGGCCGACTACAAGCCCACCCCCGGCACCGTCGACGCGGACGTCCTCACCCAGTGGAAGGGCGTGAGCGAGAAGGACGGACTGCTTCCCTACCTCGACTACACGACCCCGACCTTCTACGACACCCTCACCGCCGCCGTCCAGGAACTGACCGCCGGGCACCTCAGCCCCAAGGCGTTCACCGACCGGCTCCAGTCCGACTACTCCTCCTTCCAGAGCAGCAAGTAGCCCGCCCCTATGGCCACCACCGCACCCCGCACCACGGCCGCCAAGCGCCCGGCCGGCGCCCCCACCCGGGGCCCGGCCCGGCGCCGCGGCCGCGTCATCCAGTGGAAGGGCTACCTCTACGCCCTTCCCGCCCTGGCCGTCCTCACCGTCTTCCTGCTGGTCCCGCTCGGTCAGCTGGTGCAGATCTCCCTCTACCACTGGGACGGAGTGTCCGCCTCCACCTGGGCGGGGCTCGCCAACTACACCGAGATCGCCCGCGACCCGCAGCTGCGCGTGAGCTTCCTCCACTCGTTCGTCCTGATCCTGTTCTTCTCCGTCATCCCGATCACGCTCGCCCTGATGCTCGCCGCGGTCACCACCCGCGCCGGCCGGCTGCGCGGGGTCTCGGTCTTCCGGGCGATGATCTTCCTGCCGCAGGTGGTCGCCATGGTCGTGACCGCCACCGCCTGGACGGCGATCTACGCCCCCGACGGCGTCCTCAACACCGCGCTGCGCGCCATCGGCCTGGAGGCGGTCGCCCGCCCCTGGCTCGGTGACTTCTCCACCGCCCTGCCCGCCGTCGGCCTCATCGGCACCTGGCTGGAGATCGGCCTGTGCCTGGTGCTGTTCATCGCCGGTATCGGGCAGATCCCGGCGGACCTGTACGAGGCGGCGAAGCTGGACGGGGCGGGCCCGGTACGGGAGTTCTTCGCCGTCACCCTGCCCGGACTGCGCGGGCAGATCACCGTCGCGCTCACCCTCACCGTGATCGCCGCCCTGCGCACCTTCGACCTGGTGTACGTCGCCACCCACGGCGGCCCCGGCGACGCCACCAGCCTGCCCGCCTACGAGGTCTACAACCGGGCCTTCGGCACCAGCCAGGTGGGTTCGGCCTGCGCCATCGCGGTCGTGCTGACCGTGGTGATCCTCTTTCTCACCTTCCTGATCACCAAGCTCCAGCCACAGGAGGACGAGACGTGATCTCCGGACGCGAACGCCTGCTGAACTACGCCATCCTCACCGTCTTCGCCGCACTGGCCCTGGTGCCGCTGATCGGCGTGGTGGCGTCCGCGCTGACCCCGGCCGCGCAGTCCTCGCCCTCCTTCACCTGGCCCCACCACCTGGACTTCGGCAACTTCGCCGCCGCCTGGCGCCAGGGCCACTTCGGCACCTACCTGTCCTCCAGCGTGCTGGTCGCGGTGGCGGTGGTGCTCCTGACGTCCGTCCTGGCGATCCTGGCGGGCTTCTCCTTCGCCCACTTCGACTACCCAGGCCGCTCGCTGCTGTTCTACGTCACCCTCGTCGGGCTGATGATCCCGCCCGAGGCCTTCGTCATCCCGCTCTACTTCAACCTGCGCGACACCGGACTGACCAACTCCTACTGGTCGCTGATCCTCCCGCAGACCGCCCAGTCCCTCGCGTTCAGCGTCTTCTGGATGCGCAACTTCTTCCGCTCGGTGCCGACCAGCGTCATCGAGGCGGCGCGCCTGGACGGGGCGTCCGACTGGCGGCTGCTGTGGCGGATCCTGGTGCCCACCAGCCGCCCGGCACTGCTGACGATGGCGATGCTGGTGTTCATGTGGACCTGGAACGAGTTCCTGCTCCCGCTGGTCATGATCACCGACGAGAACAAGCGCACCGCACCGCTCGGCCTGGCCTTCTTCCAGAGCGAGCACACCACCCAGTACTCCCTGCTGGCGGCCGCCTCCATCATCGTGGCCCTGCCGGTCGTCGCCCTGTACGTCTTCCTCCAGCGGCACTTCATCTCCGGCATGCTCTCCGGCGCGGTGAAGGGCTGACGCCGCCCACAGCCGCGACAACACCCGGGCGCCGGGCGGACCCTCGGCCCGCCCGGCGCCCGGGCACGTCACACGCTCGCGGCTTTACGCGGGCACGCTCGCGACGCCCGGGGCCAGGAACCGCTTCCCGTTCACCCGCTCCGAGACGCCCTCACGGTCCAGGTACGGCGTGAGGCCGCCCAGGTGGAAGGGCCAGCCGGCGCCGGTGATCAGGCACAGGTCGATGTCCTGCGCCTCGGCGACGACGCCCTCGTCCAGCATCAGGCCGATCTCCTGCGTGACGGCGTCCAGCACCCGCTCGCGCACCTGCTCCTCCGTCAGGACCGTGCCGCCCTGCTGGAGCAGCGCGGCGACCTCCGGGTCCAGCTCCGGCTTCCCGGAGTCGTAGACGTAGAAGCCGCGCTTGCCCGCCTCGACCACGCGCTTGAGGTTCGGCGAGACCGTGAAGCGGTCCGGGAAGGCGCCGTGCAGCGTCTCGGAGACGTGCAGGCCGATGGCCGGGCCGACCAGCTCCAGCAGCACCAGCGGGGACATCGGCAGCCCGAGCGGCTCCACCGCGCGCTCCGCGACGTCGACCGGGGTGCCCTCGTCGATGACGTTCTGGATCTCGCCCATGAAGCGGGTCAGGATCCGGTTGACGACGAACGCCGGGGCGTCCTTGACCAGGACGGCGGTCTTCTTCAGCTTCTTGGCCACCCCGAAGGCCGTCGCCAGCGACGCGTCATCGGTCTTCTCACCGCGGACGATCTCCAGCAGCGGCAGGATCGCCACCGGGTTGAAGAAGTGGAAGCCCACGACCCGCTCGGGGTGCTGGAGCTTGGACGCCATCTCGCTGACCGACAGCGAGGAGGTGTTGGTGGCGAGGATGGCGTGCTCCGGCACGACCGCCTCGACCTCGGCGAACACCTGCTGCTTGACGCCCATCTCCTCGAAGACGGCCTCGATGACGAAGTCGGCGTCCCCGAAGGCGGCGGCCTTGTCCAGCGAACCGGTCACCGCGGCCTTGAGCCGGTTGGCCTTGTCCTGGTTGATACGGCCCTTGAGCAGCAGCTTGTCGATCTCGCCGTGGACGTAGCCGACGCCCTTGTCGACGCGCTCCTGGTCGATGTCGGTCAGCACGACCGGCACCTCAAGGCGGCGCGCGAACAGCAGCGCCAGCTGCGAGGCCATCAGCCCCGCGCCCACCACGCCGACCTTGCCGACCGGGCGGGCGAGCGACTTGTCCGGGGCGCCGGCCGGGCGCTTGGCGCGCTTCTGCACCAGGTTGAAGGCGTAGATGCCGCTGCGCAGCTCGCCGCCCATGATGAGGTCGGCGAGCGCCTTCTCCTCGGCCTCGTAGCCGCGGGCCAGGTCGCCGTTGCGGGCCGCGTCGATGATCTCCAGCGCCCGGTAGGCGGCCGGGGCCGCCCCGTGCACCTTGCCGTCGGCGATGGCGCGGCCGCGCACCACGGCCTCGTGCCAGGCGTCGCCGCGGTCGATCTCGGGGCGGGCGATCTCGATCTCGCCCCTGAGGACGGCCGCGGTCCAGATCAGCGACTGCTCCAGGAAGTCCGCGCCCTCGAAGATCGCGTCGGCGATCCCCAGCTCGTAGACCTGCTTCCCCTTGAGCTGCTTGTTCTGGTTGAGCGAGTTCTCGATGATGACCGAGACCGCGCGGTCCGCGCCGATCAGGTTCGGCAGCAGGGTGCAGCCGCCCCAGCCGGGGACCAGGCCGAGGAACACCTCGGGCAGCGAGAACGCGGGCAGCGCGGCGGAGACGGTGCGGTAGGTGCAGTGCAGGCCGACCTCGACACCGCCGCCCATCGCCGCGCCGTTGTAGTAGGCGAAGGTGGGCACGGAGAGCGCGGACAGCCGCTTGAAGACGTCGTGGCCGCCCTTGCCGATGGCGAGCGCGTCCTCGTGGCGCTTCAGCAGCTCCACGCCCTTGAGGTCGGCGCCGACGGCGAAGATGAACGGCTTGCCGGTGATGCCGACGCCGGTGATCGCGCCGTCCGCGGCCTCCTTCTCCACCTGGTCGATCGCCGCTCCCAGGTTCGCCAGCGAGGCCGGGCCGAAGGTGGTGGGCTTGGTGTGGTCGAGCCCGTTGTCCAGGGTGATGAGCGCGAAGCGGCCCGCGTCCTGGGGGAGGTCGAGGTGGCGGACGTGCGCCTGCGTCACGACCTCGTCCGGGAACAGCTCGGCCGCTCCCTTGAGAAGCTCTGCGGTGGTAGTCACTTGTTCCCCTCGAAGTGCGGGTTCTCCCAGATCACGGTGCCCCCCATGCCGAAACCGATGCACATGGTGGTGATGCCGTAGCGGACCTCCGGCTGCTCCTCGAACTGCCGCGCCAGCTGCGTCATCAGGCGGACGCCGGAGGAGGCGAGCGGGTGGCCGAAGGCGATCGCGCCGCCGTACTGGTTGACGCGCGGGTCGTCGTCCGCGATGCCGTAGTGGTCCAGGAACGACAGCACCTGGACGGCGAACGCCTCGTTGATCTCGAACAGGCCGATGTCATCGATCGTCAGCCCGGCCTTGGACAGGGCCTTCTTGGTGGCCGGGACCGGGCCGTAGCCCATCACCTCGGGCTCGACGCCCGCGAAGGCGAACGACACCAGGCGCATCCGGACCGGCAGCTCCAGCTCCCGGGCGAAGTCCTCGGAGGCGATCAAGGAGGCGGTGGCGCCGTCGTTGAGCCCCGCGGAGTTGCCCGCGGTGACCCGGCCGTGGGGCCGGAACGGGGTCTTCAGCGTGGCCAGGTTCTCCAGCGTGGTGCCCGGGCGCATCGGCTCGTCGGCGGTCGCCAGCCCCCAGCCGGTCTCCCCGCCCTCGGGGGTGGTGCGGCGCACCGAGACCGGCACCAGGTCCTGCTGGATCTTGCCGTTGGCGTACGCCTTGGCGGCCTTCTCCTGGCTGCGCACCGCGAACTCGTCGGCGCGCTGCTTGGTGAGGTGCGGCAGCCGGTCGTGCAGGTTCTCCGCCGTCATGCCCATGAAGAGGGCCGACTCGTCGACCAGCTTCTCGGAGACGAACCGCGGGTTCGGGTCGACGCCCTCGCCCATCGGGTGGCGGCCCATGTGCTCCACGCCGCCCGCGACGACGGCGTCGTACGCGCCGAAGGCGATGGAGCCCGCGGTCGTGGTGACGGCGGTCATGGCACCGGCGCACATCCGGTCGATCGAGTAGCCGGGGACCGACTGCGGCAGCCCGGCCAGGATGCCCGCCGTGCGGCCGATGGTCAGGCCCTGGTCCCCGATCTGGGTGGTCGCGGCGACGGCCACCTCGTCGATGCGCTCCGGCGGCAGATCCGGGTTGCGTCGCAGCAGCTCCCGGATGCACTTGACGACCAGGTCGTCGGCGCGGGTCTCGTGGTAGATGCCCTTCGGGCCCGCCTTGCCGAACGGGGTACGGACGCCGTCGACGAAGACGACGTCCCTAGCGGTACGAGGCACGTTGGCTCTCCTCCAGGTGCGGGATGGCACTGCTGCGGGCACGCCATCGGCGCGCCTCCACACCCTCATGCTACTTATGAGTAACCACGCTGCCCAGTCTTCGCCGCCGTAGCGTCGAAGGTCACAGGTCACAGCGCGAAAAGGACCGGCGGCCGAGGCCGCCGGTCCACGCGCGTCACATCACGCCGGACGTCGCTCCGGACTCACGCGGTCTCCGTCCGCAGGGCGCCGGTCAGGACCGTGGACACCTGGTCGATCTGCCAGGGGCGGGCGCCGTGAGCGGCGAGAACGTCCGCCACCGCGTCCGTCGTCGGCTCCGCCGGGGGCTCCCAGCACAGCCGCCGGACCGTATCCGGGGCGATCAGGTTCTCCTGCGGCAGATTCAGCCGTTCGGCGAGCGCCGTCACCGCCGTGCGGGCCGCCGAGAGCCGGGCCGCCGCGGCCGGGTCCTTGTCGGCCCACGCGCGCGGCGGGGGCGGACCGGCCACCGGCTGGCCGGGCTGCGGGAGCTCGGCCTCCGGCAGGGCCCGGGCCCGGTCCACCGCGGCCTGCCACTGCTCCAGCTGGCGGCGGCTCATCCGGTGGCCGAAGCCGCTGAGCGCGGACAGCGCCCGGGCGTTCACCGGCAGCGCGAGCGCGGCCTCCACGATCGCCGCGTCCCCCAGCACCTTGCCGGGCGAGACGTCGCGGCGCTGGGCGATCCGGTCCCGGGCCGTCCACAGCTCCCGCACCACGGCCATCTGCCGTCGTCGTCTCACCTTGTGCATCCCCGACGTACGCCGCCAGGGGTCCTTGCGGGGCGGGGCGGGCGGGGCCGCGGCGATGGCCGCGAACTCCTGGTGGGCCCACTCCAGCTTCCCCTGCCGGGTCAGCTCCTCCTCCAGCGCGTCCCGCAGGTCGACCAGCAGCTCCACATCGAGCGCGGCGTAGTGCAGCCACGGCTCGGGGAGCGGGCGGGTCGACCAGTCGACGGCCGAATGACCCTTCTCCAGCGCGTAGCCGAGGATGTTCTCGACCATGGCGCCGAGCCCCACCCGGGCGAACCCGGCCAGCCGGCCCGCGAGTTCGGTGTCGAAGAGCCGGTCCGGGACCATGCCTATGTCACGCAGGCACGGCAGGTCCTGGGTCGCGGCATGCAGCACCCACTCGGCGTCGGCGATGGCGGCCCCCAGGCCCGACAGGTCGGGGCAGCCGATGGGGTCGATCAGTGCGGTCCCCGCTCCGGCCCGGCGCAGCTGGACCAGATAGGCCCGCTGTCCGTAGCGGTAGCCGGAGGCGCGCTCGGCGTCGACGGCCACGGGGCCGTGGCCCGCGGCGAAGGCCGCGACGACGTCGGCGAGCGCGTCCGGGTCGGCGGTGACGGGCGGAATGCCCTCACGCGGCTCCAGCAAGGGGACCGGCGCCGGGGGGAGGTCGTCCGGAGGAGCGCCCCCGGTGGTTCGCAGTGTCGTCTCTGCTGCGGTCTCTTGGGCGTCGGTCACCTGTCAAGGGTAGCTGTGTACGGGGAGTACACAGGGCGCCCGTCGACGGAACGTTCCGTCGACGGGCGCGGGGGCGGTGCCGGACGGGGCGATCCCCGCCGCAGGACTTCAGTGGATGATGCCGGTACGCAGCGCGACCGCGACCATGCCGGCCCGGTCGCCGGTGCCGAGCTTGCGGGCGATGCGGGCGAGGTGGCTCTTGACGGTGAGTGCGGACAGGCCCATCGAGACGCCGATGGCCTTGTTGGACTGGCCCTCCGCAACCAGCCTCAGCACCTCGACCTCGCGTCCCGACAGCTCCCGGTAGCCACCCGGGTGACCGGGGGCGCCCGGCGGGCGGCGGTGCATCCGGGCGGCGGCGGCGCCGATGGGGGCGGCGCCGGGGCGTCCGGGGATGCCCAGGTTGGTGCGGGTGCCGGTGACGACGTAGCCCTTGACGCCACCGGCCAGCGCGTTGCGCACCGCGCCGATGTCGTCGGCGGCGGAGAGGGCCAGCCCGTTCGGCCAGCCCGCGGCGCGGGTCTCGGACAGCAGGGTGAGGCCGGAGCCGTCGGGGAGGTGGACCTCGGCGACGCAGATGTCGCGCGGGTTGCCGATACGGGGGCGGGCCTCCGCGACGGACGACGCCTCGATGACGTCGCGCACCCCGAGGGCCCACAGGTGACGGGTGACGGTGGAACGAACGCGGGGGTCGGCGACGACGACCATGGCCGTCGGCTTGTTCGGGCGATAGGCGACCAGGCTGGACGGTTGCTCGAGGAGAACAGACACCAGGCCTCCTGGAAAGTGGTGGGACGGGTCACCACTCCTTCGGCACCGATACGGTCCAGCTTTAGGGAATGATCACGATTTGGTGAGTAACAATTCGGGCAATCTCGGTCAGACGGGGTTGCCTGAGCGCCCGGAAGCGCACAGCGCGACCGGGCGGCGGGGCGGATACGGAGGGTCAGCGGGGCTGGGGGCCGCGGCGCTGGGGGAGTGAGACCACACCCGCCTCCGTGGTCCCGGCCGGCGGCAGCCCGGCGATCTGGCACAGCAGATCGCACCAGGCCGCCAGGTGCGCCCCGGTGTCGGGGACGCCCAGCGGCTCCGCGGCCGCCTCGTCCGCCCGCTCCGGGCGGGCCGGCTCGGGGGAGGGGCGGTCCGACGGCGTCCAGGAGGCGCGGATCTCGATCCGGGTCGAGGGCTCCCGCTCCCCGATCCCGCCGAAGTAGTGCGAGCTGGCGCGCGTGACCGTGCCGCTGGGCTCCACGCAGCCGAGGCCGCGCGCGTCCAGCGCTCCGGTGAGCCACGACCAGCACACCTCGGGCAGCAGGGGATCCGCCGCGATCTCCGGCTCCAGGTCGGCGTGGATGAGCGTGACCAGCCGGAAGGTGCCGCGCCAGGCGTCGTGGCCCGCCGGATCGTGCAGCAGGATGAGCCGGCCCTCGGCCAGCTCGTCCTCGTCGTCGTCGGCGGCGGTGGCGTCCGTGACCACCGCTTCGAGTGCGTAGGAGAACGGCGCCAGCCGGCGCGGCGGTGGGGTCGGATCGAGCTCCACCTCCGGCCGCACCCGTACCGCGCGCAGACCGGCGACCGCACGCCGGAAGGCGAGCGGGGTGCCCTCCCCGCCCGCGTCCGGGCCGTCAGCACCGTCAGCACCGTTCGAGAGGTGTCCTTGAACCGCTGCCATGCCCGGAAGACTAGGCGCACCGAGGGCTCCAACCGGGGAGGAACACCCGGGTTGGCGGGTCACTCGTTCGGCCCGTGCGAAGATTTGGTGCATGAGCGCCACAGAGCGGCCCTCGGGCCAGCAGCAGACCGGCCGTCCGGCGGCGAACCCCTGCGCCGATTCGGCCTTCCTCCGGGCCTGTCGACGCGAGCCGGTGCCGCACACCCCGGTGTGGTTCATGCGGCAGGCGGGGCGCTCGCTGCCGGAGTACCACAAGGTCCGTCAGGGCATCGCCATGCTGGACTCCTGCACGCGGCCCGACCTGGTCACGGAGATCACGCTGCAGCCGGTGCGCCGTCACCGGGTGGACGCCGCGATCTACTTCAGCGACATCGTGGTGCCGCTCAAGGCGATCGGGATCGACCTCGACATCAAGCCGGGGGTCGGCCCCGTCGTGGAGCGTCCGATCCGCAGCCGGGCGGATCTGGAGCGGCTGCGTCCGCTCGACCCCGATGATGTGAAGTACGTCACCGAGGCCGTCGGGATGCTCGTCGGGGAGCTGGGCGCCACCCCCCTCATCGGCTTCGCGGGCGCGCCCTTCACGCTCGCCAGCTATCTGGTCGAGGGCGGCCCGTCGCGCAACCACGAGCACACCAAGGCGCTCATGTACGGCGACCCGGAGCTGTGGGCCGATCTGCTGGACCGGCTCGCGGACATCACCGCCACCTTCCTGAAGGTGCAGATCGAGGCGGGCGCCTCGGCCGTGCAGCTCTTCGACTCCTGGGTCGGCGCCCTGGCCCCGTCCGACTACCGGCGCAGCGTGATGCCCGCCTCCGCGAAGGTCTTCGAGGCCGTCGCCGGCTACGGCGTGCCGCGCATCCACTTCGGTGCCGGCACCGGTGAGCTGCTCGGCCTGCTCGGCGAGGCCGGGGCGGACGTCGTCGGCGCCGACTGGCGGGTGCCGCTGGACGAGGCCGCCCGGCGGGTGGGCCCCGGCAAGGCGCTGCAGGGCAACCTCGACCCCGCCGTGCTGTTCGCGCCGCGCGAGGCCGTGGAGGCCAAGGCGGCCGAGGTGCTGGACGCGGCCCAGGGGCTTGAGGGGCACATCTTCAACCTCGGCCACGGCGTGCTGCCCACCACCGACCCGGACGCCCTGACCCGGCTCGTCGAGTACGTCCACACCCGCACCGAGCGCTGACGCGTCCGGCGGCGCCGGACCGCTACCGGCCGGTGGCCTCCCGTACGACGGCCGCCGCCTTGCGCGCCGCCACCTGCACCGGGTCCCACACCGGGGAGAACGGCGGGGCGTACCCCAGGTCCAGCGACGCGACCTGCTCGACCGTCATCCCGGCGGTGAGCGCGACCGCCGCGGTGTCCACGCGCTTGCCCGCGCCCTCCCGGCCGACGATCTGCACCCCGAGCAGCCGCCCCGTGCGGCGCTCGGCGAGCATCTTCACCGTCATCGGGCGGGCGTCGGGGTAGTACCCGGCGCGGCTGGTGGACTCGGCGGTGACGGTGTGGAAGCGCAGCCCCACCGACTCCGCCTGGGCCTCCAGCAGTCCGGTGCGGGCGATCTCCAGATCGCAGACCTTGCTGACCGCGGTGCCGACCACGCCGGGGAACGTCGCATAGCCGCCACCGATGTTGGTGCCGATGACCTGGCCCTGCTTGTTGGCATGGGTGCCCAGCGGGATGTGCCGGGTGCGGCCGGACATCAGGTCCAGGACCTCGACGCAGTCGCCGCCCGCCCAGATGTTGGCGTGGCCGCGCACCCGCATGGCCAGGTCGGTGAGCAGCCCGCCCGACTCGCCCAGCGGCAGACCCGCCTCCCGGGCGAGCCGGGTCTCCGGGGCCACCCCGAGGCCCAGCACCACCAGCTCGGCGGGGTATTCGCCGCCCTTGGTGGCCACCCCGCGCACCCGGCCGTCCTCGCCGGTCAGCACCTCGGCGACCTCCGCGCCGGTCACGGTGTCGATGCCGAGCCCGCTCATCGCGTCCCGCACCAGCCGCCCCATGTCGGGGTCGAGGGTGGCCATCGGCTGCTCGCCGCGCTCCAGGACGGTGACCCGGCAGCCACGGCGGGTCAGCGCCTCGGCCATCTCCACCCCGATGTATCCGGCGCCGACCACGACGGCCCGCTCGACCGTCCGGCCCTCCAGGGTCTCCAGCAGCGCCCGCCCGTCGTCCAGGGTCTGCACCCCGTGCACCCCGGGCGTGTCGATGCCGGGCATGCCGGGGCGGCGGGGGCGGGCGCCGGTGGCGATGACCAGGTCGTCGAAGCCGTGCCAGCGCTCGGCGCCGCCGGGCGCGTCCAGCTCCCGGACCCGGACCCGCTGCCCGGCGACGTCGATCTCGGTCACCTCGCTGCGGAGGCGGACGTCGATACCGCGCGCGCGGTGGGCCTCCGGGGTGCGGGCGACGAGGTCGTCGGGGCCGTCCACCAGACCTCCGGCCCAGTACGGGATGCCGCAGGCCGAGTACGACGTGAAGTGGCCGCGCTCGAAGGCGATGATCTCCAGCTCGCCCGGTGTGCCGAGCCTGCGCGCCCGGGAGGCGGCGGACATCCCCGCCGCGTCGCCCCCGATGACCACCATCCGCCGTGCTGCCGCCATCGCGTCCGCCCCTTCGTCGCCGTATGCCGTGGTCCGTCGGGTACCACGCTACGAGCGCGCCATGGGTTCGCGGACCAGGACGTACAGAACGGCACTCGTGAGCATCAGCGCGCCGTCGATGTAGACGGCGGACGTCCAGCTGCCGTACGTGTCGAAGAGGGTGCCGCTCAGCGCCGGGCTGATCACCGCGCCGATCTCCCCGACCAGGTTGAACAGGCCGAAGGCGGCGCCGCGCTCGGACGCGTCGACCACATCGTTCAGCAGGGCGTGCGCCATCGGCTGGAGGGCGTTGAAGAACAGGCTGGTGACGAACAGCAGGATCGACATCACCAGCAGGGACGGCTTCTCCTGGGCCTGGAGATAGGCCGCGAAGACCAGCACCAGCACCCCCTGGACCAGGGTGAACGCGATCAGCAGCGGCCGCCGCCCCCACCCCCGGTCCTTCGCCAGGTCCGACAGCCGGCCGCCGGCCGGGAAGCCGAGGATGCCCGCGCCCGCGTTGAACGTCGCGACCAGCGCCGCGTTCTGGAAGGAGCTGTGGGCGGCGTCGGCGACGATCGACACCGACCAGAAACTGAAGAACCACAGGTTCCACATGACCGCGATGAAGGCGAAGCTGAGCAGCAGCACATCGCGGTTCCGGGAGATGGCGCCGAGCCGCGACCCGCGCCTGGCGAGGATGGCCCCGATCAGCACGAACGCGAGCACGCACTCCAGGACGGCCACGCCCCAGCTCGGCATCCCCGCCCCGTCGGCGATCAGATAGACCGCCATGACGGCCGCGCACAGCACTCCCGAGATCCCCAGCAGCCGCAGGGTGGAGCCGGTGGCCTTCAGCGGGCCGCCGATGCGGCGCATATAGACCGTGGTGATCCAGCCGAACGCGAGCGTGGCACCGCCCAGCACCAGGAACGGCATCCGCCAGGCGTCCTCCCGGCCGAACGCCTCGGCGCCCCAGTCGATCAGATAGGGCGTGCTGATGGTCGCGATCGTCAGCCCGATGGACAGCCCGGTGATGGCCACGCCCATGCCGAAACTGGTCTTCGCGGGCGGGGTGCGCTGGGCGATCAGCGCGCGGTCGTTGGAGTAGAAGACGCCCTCGCCCAGACCGGTCAGCACCCGCAGCACGACGAACGCGATCAGCCCGCTCACCAGCCCGCTGGCCAGGGTCGCCACCCCGGCCCACAGCAGCGAGACGGCGAGCATGGTGCGGTGCCCGAAGCGGTCCCCGAGATAGCCGCCGGGGAACTGGGTGAGCATGTAGCCCGCGAAGAAGAGGCTGCCGATCAGTCCGCCGAGGGCATGCGGATGGCCGGCGGAGCCCAGCATGCCGTGGTCGTTGTCGATCAGCCAGGTGACCACCGGTCCGGTGAGGGTGCGATCGGCATAGGAGAAGAGCCAGCCGCCGAGCAGCATGGCCCACAGCGTGTGGTACGGCTGCCAGCCGGTGCGCCGGGCGGTCGGCTCCCGCGCTGCGGTGTCCTCGGTGGTCACTTCGGGCGGCCCCCTTGGGCGTTGGGCGTTCCAGCTCGGAGCGCGGTGCGGCCCACAGGATGTGACGTGGAGACACCCCCGGCAAGGGGCGGACCCAGGTCTTCCGTCAGCCGGAAGCCTCGGCGAGTGACTCTTGATCCCAGGCGGCCGCGAGAGTACGGGAGATGCCGTGGGCGGCGACCCGCACCGCGGGTATCAGCCCCGGTGCCCGCCCCTCCGCGGCCGGGACCACCACCGACAGCGAGGCCACCACCTCCCCGCGCGGACCCCGCACCGGGGCGGCGATGGACAGCCCGTCCATGGTGATCTGACGGTCGCTGACCGCGATCCCGGTGCGCCGCACCTCGGCGAGCGTGGCCCGCAGCCGCGCCGGGTCCTGGATGGTCCGCTCGGTGAACCGGCGCATCGGCCGGGCGCACACCCGCTCGCCAAGACCCGGCGGCCCGTACGCGAGCAGCACCAGGCCGACGCCGGTGGCGTGCAGCGGCCAGCGGCTGCCGACCCGGGTGCGCACATGGACGGCGGAGCGGCCGGAGATCAGCTCGACGAAGACCACTTCCAGGCCGTCCCGCACCGCCAGCTGGACGTTCTCATGGGTGGCCTCGTACAGGTCCTCCATGAACGGCAGCGCCGCCTCGCGCACCCCGACCCCGCGCGGCGACAGCGTCGCCACCTCCCACAGCCGCAGCCCGATGTGGTACGCCCCCGAGGTGTCGCGCTCCAGGGCGCCCCAGCGGGTGAGCGAGGCGACCAGCCGGTGCGCGGTGGCCAGCGGCAGCCCGGCGCGCCGGGCGAGGGCGGTGAGCGACAGCGACCGGTGCGAGGCGTCGAACGCGTCCAGCACGGCCAGCACCCGGCCCGCGACCGACCGCCCGGCGTCCGGGCGCTGACCCGCGGTGGGACGCACCGGGGGGCTCGCCGGGGCCGTCATGACAGCGGGAGGCCGACGTAGTTCTCGGCCAGCTCGGCGGAAGCGGTGCGGGAGGTGGCGATCCGGTCCAGCTGGGCGATCTGCAGCCGGTCCTCGAACGGGCTCTGCTCCGGGCGCCGGTGCAGGGTGTCCGTCATGAAGAAGGAGAAGCGCTCGGCCTGCCACACCCGGGCGAGGCAGGTCGCCGAATAGCCGTCCAGCAGCTCGGTCGAGCCCGTGGTGTGGTGATGGGCGAGCGCGCGGGCCAGGGTGACCACGTCGCCGACGGCGAGGTTGAGCCCCTTGGCCCCGGTCGGCGGCACGATATGCGCCGCGTCGCCCGCGAGGAAGAGCCTGCCGTGGCGCATCGGCTCCTGCACGAAACTGCGCATCGGGGTCACGGACTTGGCGGTGATCGGACCGCGCTCCAGTCTCCACCCGCCGGTGTCGAGGGCGAAGCGGGTGGACAGCTCGCCCCAGATCCGCTCGTCGGACCAGTCGGCGGGATCGGTGCCGTTCGGCACCTGGAGATAGAGCCGGGAGACCTGCGGGGAGCGCATGCTGTGCAGCGCGAAGCCGCGCTGATGGCGGGCGTAGATCAGCTCCTCGCAGGACGGCGGCACATCGGCCAGCACCCCCAGCCAGGAATAGGGATAGGTGCGCTCGAAGGTGCGGACCACACCGGCCGGGACCGCGCGCCGGGCGATGCCGTGGAAGCCGTCGCAGCCCGCCACGAAATCGCAGCTCAGCGTCTGCTCCCGGCCCTCGTGGCGGAAGCGGACGACCGGGGCCCCGGAGTCCGCCTTCTCGATCGCCAGGGCCTCGGCCTCGAACAGCAGCGGAGGTCCCCCGGGGGCGGCGAGCTGGAGCCGGACCAGATCCTTGACGATCTCCGTCTGGGCATAGACCGTCACCGCCTTGCCGCCGGTGGCGGCGGGGAAGTCGACGCGGTGGCTTCGGCCCTCGAAGCGCAGCTCGATGCCCTGGTGCGGCAGCCCCTCGCGGTCCAGGCGCTCGGCGGCGCCGCACTCCCGCAGCACGTCCACGGTGCCCTGCTCCAGGATCCCGGCCCGCTGCCGCCGCTCGACATAGGCCCGGTCCCGGCTCTCCAGCACCACGCAGTCCACCCCGGCGCGGTGCAGCAGACGGGCGAGCAGCAGGCCGGCGGGTCCTCCACCGATGATCCCGACGGTCGTGCGCATCGAAACGTCCCTTCGTCCGGGCCGGCCGTCCGGGCCGGGTGCGATGAGGATCCCCACTTGTTCGCGGAGTGAAACTTCGTTCATAATCTGGGATCGTGATGAGTCTCGGTCCGGTGTCCCCACCTGTCAATGGCCCCGTCGGCCCTCTCGAGCGCGGTCTCGCCGTGCTCTGCGAGCTGACCCGGCTGGCCGCGCACCAGGGCCATGCCACGGTCCGGCCCGGCGACCTCGTGCGCGGCACCGGGCTCGCCCGGTCCGTCGTCGACCGCGTCGTGGGCACGCTCGAACAGCTCGGATATGTGCGGCTCGACGGGCGCGACGTCAGCCTCGCGGCCCGGCTCATGGAGCTGGGCAACGCCTACCTCGCCGCCAGCGGCCTGCCGGACGCGCTCGGTCCGTTCGCCGAGCGGCTGGCCGACGGGCTCGACGAATCGGTCTCGGTCGCCGTGCCGGACGGCGACGGGGCGCGCTTCGTCGTCCAGGCCACCCGCCGCCGCACCATGTCCCTCGCCTTCCGCATCGGCGATCTGCTCCCCGCCGAGCGCTGCGCCCCGGGCGCGCTCTTCGCCGCCGAGTGGGACGAGCCGGCCTGGGCGGCCTGGCGCGCCCGCCGCGCCGCCGACCCCCTCGACCTCACCTTCCCCGCCGTTCCGCCGCGCCACCGGCCCGCCGACGGCACCGGCTTCGAGGCGCGCGTGCGGGAGGCCGCCCGGACCGGCTGGGCGGCCGACGACCAGCTGATCGAGCCCGGCCTGGTGGCGGTGTCCGTCCCCGTCCGGGACGCCTCGGGCCGTACCGCGTGCGCGGTGAACGTCGTCAGTCACACCAGCCGCCATGACGTGGCCTCGCTGCGGGCCGCCGTGCTGGACCCACTGCGCGCGCTGATCCCGGAGATGGAGGCCGCGTTGGCCGCCCCGCCCACGCGCCGCCCGCCAAAGACGCCCGTCGCTCCGGAAGCGTCGGCCGAGGATCCGGCGCGGGTGGCCAAGCGGGAGCTGGGGGCCGGGTATCTGCAGTCGCTCGCGCGCGGCCTCACCGTGCTGCGGGCGCTGGGCACGCCGGGGGAGACGGCGGAGGGCGAGGGCGCGCGGCACGGGCTCACGCTCACCGCCGTCGCCGAGGCCACCGGGCTGCCCCGGGCCACCGCGCGCCGCTCCCTGCTCACCCTCGTCGAATTGGGATACGCCGAGTACGCGGCCGCCGACGGCCGGGCCTTCCGCCCGCTGCCGCGCGTGCTGGAGCTGGGCTACGCGCCGCTGGGCGACCTGTCGTTCACCGAACTGGCCCAGCCCCATCTGCGCGAACTCGTCCGCACCGTCCACGAGTCGGCGTCCCTGGCGGTCCTCGACGGCGACGACATCCGGTATGTGGCGCGGGTGCCCACCGTGCGGATCATGAGCGTCAACATCACCATCGGCACCCGCTTCCCCGCCTACGCGACGTCCATGGGCCGGGTGTTGCTCGCCGGGCTCGACCCGGAGGCGCGCGCCGCCCGTCTCGCCGGGCTCGCCCCGAAGCCGCTGACCCGGCACACCGTGACCGCCGTGCCCGAGCTGGCCCGCGTCCTGGAGCGCACCGCGAGGGACGGGTACGCCTTGGTGGACGAGGAGTTGGAGGAGGGGCTGCGCTCCCTGGCCGTGCCCGTACGGGGCGCGGACGGCCAGGTGGTGGCCGCGCTCAACATCGCCACCCACGCGGGCCGCGGCAGCGCGGAGGCCACCCGGGAGGAGCTGCTTCCGGCGCTGCGGACCGCCGCCGCCCGCATCGAGGCCGACCTCGCCACGGCCTCCGCCCATCACCCCCTGGGGGCGGGTGAGAGAGTGGGGGCATGAGCGCAGCGACCTCCCCGCACCCCCGGCACACCGGCCACGCCGTCGTCATCGGCGGCGGGATCTCGGGCCTCGCGGCCGCCCACCGGCTGCGGACCGGCGGGGCGCGGGTGACCGTGCTGGAGGCGTCGGGGCGGCTGGGCGGCAAGCTGCGCTCGGGCGAGATCGAGGGCGTGACCGTGGACCTGGGCGCCGAATCGATGCTCGCCCGGCGCCCGGAGGCGGTGGAGCTGGCCCGCGCCGTCGGCCTCGGCGAGCGGCTGCAGCCGCCCGCGACCGCGACCGCCGCCCTGTGGACGCGCGGCGCCCTGCGGCCGATGCCCAAGGGCCATGTGATGGGCGTGCCCGGCGACCTGGCGCCGCTCGCCGCGTCCGGGGTGATCTCGGACGAGGGGCTGGCCCGCATCGCCCGCGAGGCGGAGCTGCCGCCCACGCCGGTCGGCGAGGACGTGGCGCTGGGCGGGTTCATCGCGGAGCGGCTCGGCCGGGAGGTCGTGGACCGGCTGGTCGAGCCACTGCTCGGCGGGGTGTACGCGGGGGATGTGTACCGCACCTCGATGCGGGCCGCGGTGCCGGCCCTCTTCGAACTGGCCAAGGCGGACCGACCGCTGTCCGAGGGGGTCCGGGCGCTGGCCGGGCGGTCGGCCCAGCGGCCGGACGGGCCGGTGTTCATGGGCATCGACGGCGGCATCGGCCGCCTGCCGCTCGCCGTGGCCGACGCCGTACGGGCCGCGGGCGGCGAGATCCGCACCGACGCGCCCGTACGGGAGCTGCGGCGGGCCGCCGACGGCTGGACCGTCGTCACCGACGACGGCACCGTGCTGCGGGCCGACGCGGTCGTGCTGGCGGTCCCCGCGCCCGCCGCCGCCCGGCTCCTGGCGGCGGACTCCCCGGCCGCCTCCGCCGAGCTGGCCACCGTCGACTACGCCTCCATGGCGCTGATCACCATGGCCTTCCGCCGCGAGGACGTGGCGTCGCTGGCCGAGGGCAGCGGCTTCCTGGTCCCGCCGGTCGACGGCCACACGATCAAGGCGGCCACGTTCTCCAGCCGCAAATGGGGCTGGCTCCGCGATTCCGCGCCCGATCTCTTCGTGCTGCGTACCTCGATCGGGCGGTTCGAGGACGAGGAACATCTGAAGCGCGACGACGCCGATCTGGTAGGGATGTCGCTCGCCGATCTCGGCGCGGCCACCGGCCTGGCCGCCGAGCCGGTGGCGACCCGGGTGACCCGCTGGGACGGCGGACTGCCCCAGTACCCGGTCGGCCATCTCGACCGGGTCGCCCGGATCCGCGCGGAGGTCGCCAAGCTGCCCGGACTGCGGGTGTGCGGTGCCCTCTACGACGGCGTCGGCATCCCCGCGTGCGTCGGATCCGCCCGCACGGCCGCCGATGAGCTGCTAGGGCCGCTCACGGCGACCCTGGCGGCGGGCTCGTAAGGCGGAGAGCGAGAATAGGAGCCATGACTGCTGCTGTTCCCGAGACCCCCGACACGCCCGAGACCACCCCGTCTCCGAAGGCCCCCAACGCCGGGAAGAAGGCCAAGGACCTCAACGAGGTCATCCGCTACACCCTGTGGTCGGTGTTCCGGCTGCGCGATGTGCTGCCGGAGGACCGCACCGGCTACGCCGACGAGGTCGAGCAGCTGTTCGCGCAGCTCGCCGCCAAGGACGTCACCGTGCGCGGCACCTACGACCTCTCCGGGCTGCGGGCGGACGCGGACGTCATGATCTGGTGGCACTCGGAGACCTCCGACGCCCTGCAGGAGGCGTACAACCTCTTCCGCCGCACCCGGCTCGGCCGCGCCCTGGAGCCGGTCTGGTCGAACATGGCGCTGCACCGCCCGGCGGAGTTCAACAAGTCGCACATCCCCGCGTTCCTCGCGGACGAGCACGCGCGCGACTACGTCAGCGTCTACCCCTTCGTGCGGTCCTACGACTGGTATCTCCTCCCCGACGAGGAGCGCCGCACGATGCTCGCGGACCACGGCAAGATGGCGCGCGGCTTCCCGGATGTGCGCGCCAACACCGTCGCGTCGTTCTCCCTCGGCGACTACGAGTGGATCCTGGCCTTCGAGGCGGACGAGCTGCACCGGATCGTCGACCTGATGCGCCATCTGCGCGCCTCCGAGGCGCGCCGTCATGTGCGCGAGGAGGTGCCGTTCTACACCGGGCGGCGCAAGCCGGTCTCCGAGCTGGTCGCCGGTCTGGCCTGACGGTCACGGCATCCCCGGCACCCCGGACCCTCCCGGGGCGCCGGGCAGCGCGGGCTGCTTGCCGGACTCGGGCACCGGCGCCGGGCGCGGCTCCGGCGCCGGGCGCGGCGCGCAGTAGGCCGTCCGGCCCGGTGTCCTCCCGGTCAGCAGGTACGTGTCGACCTTGCGGTTGACGCAGGCGTTCGGCCCGCCCCACAGGCCGTGCGTACCGGCCTTGCGCTCGGTCACCAGGGAGGCGGTGGGGAGCCTGCGCCACAGCTCCTTGGCGCCCGCGTACGGGGTGGCCGCGTCCCGTTCGGCCGCCAGCAGCAGCACCGGCGGCAGCCCCGGCCGGGCGGTCACGTCCAGGGGGGTGTCGTGCCCCAGCGGCCAGTAGGCGCAGGGCAGGTTCATCGCCACGTTGTCCCAGGTCTCGAAGGGCGCGCGGCGCGCGAGGGCGGTGTTCTCCCGCTTCCAGCTCGCCCAGTCGCGCGGCCAGGGCGCGTCGTTGCACTCCACGGCGGTGTAGACGGCGTTGCCGTTCTCGTCGGCCACCGCGTCCCCGGACTCGGACGCGGCCAGTTCGATCAGCGGCCGGGAATCGCCGCGCAGATAGGCGGAGAGGGCCCGCGCGCTGGGATCCCAGTAGGCGTCGTTGTAGCCCGCCCGCACGAACGCGTCCTGCAGCTCGCCGGTGCCGACGCGGCCGCCCGCGGGTTTCCGCGCCAGGCGGTGGGCCGCCTTCCGGTACGCCGCGAGCACCCGGGCGGGGGTCGTGCCGAGGTGGTAGACGGCGTGGTGCCGGGCGGCCCAGCGGCGCCAGTCCGCCCAGCGCCGCTCGAAGGCCAGGGACTGGTCGAGGTTGTTGCGGTACCAGATCTGCCAGGGGCCGGGGTTGACCACGCTGTCGAACACCATGCGGCGCACATGGCGGGGGAAGAGCGTCGCGTAGACGGCGCCGTAGTACGTGCCGTACGAGGCGCCCACGAACGTCAGCCGCTTCTCGCCGAGCGCGGCGCGCAGCACATCCAGGTCACGGGCGTTGTTGAGCGTGGTGATGTGCCGCAGGGCCGCCCCCGTACGGCGCGCACAGCCCCGGGCGTAGGCGCGCGCCCGTGTCACCATCGCCCGCAGATACGCCGTGGAGGGGTGCTGCGGTGAGCTGGTCGGCGTCTTGGCGAAGTCCGCCGGGGGCCGGCAGGACACCGGAGCGGAGCGGCCGACTCCGCGGGGCGCGTAGCCGACGAAGTCGTAGACCGCGGCCGTCTTGTGGAAGGCGTCCTCGGCGGCGTACTCGGGGAACGTCATGCTGGACGCGCCCGGCCCGCCCGGGTTGTAGACCAGTGCGCCCTGCCGCCGGGCCGCGGGGCCGGAGGCGCGGATCCGGCTGACGGTGAGGCGGATGTGCTTGCCGTGCGGCCGCGCGTAGTCCAGCGGTACGGAGACGGTGCCGCAGCGGACGCCGGACGACAGCTCCTCGACGCGCGGGCAGTGGCCGAAGGCGATGCCCCGGGCGGCCGCCTTCCGGGCCGCCACCGCCACCCCGCGGGCCTCGGCGGCGCCGCCCCGGGGCACGGCCAGCGCGGGGGAGGCCAGCACGGCGGAGGCGGGCGAGGCGGACCAGGCGGGCGCGGCCGCCGCGACGGCGGTCACCGCCGGGCCCCCGGCGGCGACCGCCGTGGCGGGGCGTGCGGGCGGCGCGGCGAGCGGTCTGCCGGTGGCGGGGGTGGCGAACAGCGCGGTCATGGCCAGGGACAGGGACAGCGGGCCGAGGATGCCGTACAGCGCTGCTGCTCTCACAAGCCGTCCCTCCGCACATCGCGCGATACAGGGGATACTTGGTGCGGCGGTTGGCCATGTAAAGCACCGGGCCTCGGTGTCGGGGTCAATGACCCCAATGCGCCCTCAGTGCCGCGCGCAGCGCCGGATCGGGCAGGGCGACGGTGCCGTGGACGGCGAGCGCGGTGAGTAACTCCCCGTCGTCGTGCTCCTCGTCGGCCCCGCCCCCGGCCCGCTGGGCGACGGGCCGCCGCGGCGGCACATCGATCCGGCCCAGCAGCCGCTGACCGGTGGGGGAGGCCCAGGGCGAGTACGGGTGCACCTCGACCCGCGCGATGACCAGACAGCCCGTCGTGAGGAGCAGCGGCAGCGCGAACCACGCCAGCGCCGGCCCCGGGCCCGACGCGGGCGGCACCATCAGCAGCGCGACCACCCCGGTCAGCAGGACCACGACGCACGCCAGCCGCACCTGCCGCACCGCGGCCGCCACGTTCGCCCGCGCCCCCGCGGGCACCGCGAGCCCCGCCGCCACCAGCCGGTCGGCCAGCGCCCGCACCGGGCCGGCGTCGGCCAGCGCGGTGCGTACCGGCGGCACGGGGGACTGGCCCAGCGGGCCTATCGCGGCGATGGCCGAGCGTTCGACGTCGTCCCGGCCGTCCGGGTCCACGACGGTGACCCAGCCGGTGTGGGCGAGCAGCAGCCGGCGCTCACGGGACATCGACACCAGGGCGAGATCGGCGACCCGCCGCGGCCCTCCGGCCAGGAACGCCGCCTCGTACAGGGTCAGGGCCCGCCCCTCCGGCTCCGGACCGGCGTCCATCGGCTGGGCGGCCGCGACCGCGGCGAGGCACAGGCGGGCGCAGCTGACCACCGCCGAGCACCATGCGACGAGCAGGAACAGGACCCACAACATGGCCGAGTTCTACTGGACCCGACCGGTTCCGCACCAGAGATTTCGCGAAATGCGCGATTCGAGGGCCTGTTGCGGCCATGACGTCACGGCGCGCTCATCCTCCGCTCAGCACGAGCCGGGCCCGGCGGGCGAAGCGCGCCAGCGGGTGCGAGGACAGCGGGGCGGGCCCGGAGCGCTCCTGCCACCACAGCGTCAGCCGTCGCCGCGTCGCGGTGTCCCGCACGTCGTCGGCCGCCAGCAGCTGCTCGACGAACGCCATCGCGTCGCGGCGGTAGCCGCCGGTCATGGGGCGGCCCTCGGCGTACCGCTCGAACACCCGGCGGTAGCCGTCGCCCAGGATCTCCGGCAGTTCGGGGGCGACCTTGGCGACCACCCCGGCCCGCTTGGCCGTCAGCGCCCGGCTCTGGACCCCGAGCCGCTGCCGGTCGAAGCCCTCCGGCGCCGGGGCGCCCGCCACGAGCGCCGACAGCAGGGCGGTCTGGGCGCGCGCCAGCCGCTCCCGGGCGGCATCGGTACCGGATATGCCCGGTCCGTCCGGAGTGTGCTCCGGTGCGGGCACGGGCTCGGTGGCCGCCGCCCCGGCGGCCGTCACCGCGCGGATCGCCTCCAGCTCGGCGGCCAGCTCCTCGGCCGCCGGGAAGTCCTCGTCCCGCTCCAGCAGCACCCCGGGCGGCGTCGTACGGGCGCACAGCTCGGCGAGCACGTCGAGCACCGGTCGCGTCACCGGATGGGCGTGGCTGTCGTGCCACACCCCGTCCCGCTCGACGCCGCCGGCCACATGGACGTACGCGATGGCGGAGGTCGGCAGCTGGTCCAGCGCCTCGGCCGGGTCCTCGCCCCGGTTGACGTGGTTGGTGTGCAGATTGGCGACGTCGATGAGCAGCCGTACGCCGGTCCGCTCGACCAGCTCGGCCAGAAACCGCCCCTCGGTCATCTCCTCGCCGGGCCAGGAGATCAGCGCCGCGATGTTCTCCAGCGCGAGCGGCACCGGCAGCGCCTCCTGGGCGATCCGCACGTTCTCGCACAGCACGTCCAGCGCGTCCCGGGTGCGCGGCACGGGCAGCAGGTGGCCTGCCTCGATGGCGGGCGAGCCGGTGAGCGGCCCTCCGGCCCGTACGAACGCGATGTGCTCGGTGACCAGGGGCGAACCCAGCGCCTCCGCCCGCTCGGCGAGGGCCGACAGCCGCTCGGGGTCCGGCCGCTCGGCGCCGCCGAGGCCGAGGGAGACGCCGTGCGGAACCACCGTCGTGCCGCGCTCGCGCAGCCGCAGCAGCGCGTCGGGCACATGCCCGGGGCAGACGTTTTCGGCCACGACCTCCACCCAGTCGATGCCGGGCAGGCGCGCGATGTCCTCGGCGATTTCCGGTCGCCAGCCGATTCCGGTACCGAGGTGCGTCATGGCTCCCCCTTCTTGTGCCGTCGTGCTGGTCATGACCCGCGGGAAGAAGGACGAATCCACGGCACTCGCGGTTCAGAGGTTCATTTGAGCTTCAGGGTGTCACGCTGCGCCCCGCTGTGCCGGGCCGCCCTGGTCCCCTCGACGGCCATGGCGGGGCGGTGAGTTGCGGAATATCAGCACTGTTACAAAATTTTGGGGCCCTGTGGCGACAGATGTTCGGAAGGGAGAATAAGGTCGTGTGGTCTGGGGGGATGGAAGATCACACCTTTGTGCCGCGCCCGCGCGCGGAGCGAGCGTGGGGGAACACACGTGCTGGGCAGCAGCAACAATGCCATGGGGAAGCACCGCCGTAACGCACACCGTAAGCCGCCGCCGTCGTCGGTCGGCCGGGGGATGCAGATACGTCGCTGGGCGGCCCGTCATATACGGCTCGACTACCCCAGGGCGGGGAGGCAGGGTGCGCGGAGGTGGCTGCCGTCGTGGCGTCAGGTGGGCCTCCTCTTCGTGTTCTGCCTCGGGAGTCTCACCGGTGTCCTGAGCTATCTCTACATGCAGACCGACATCCCCAAGAACCTCAACGACTTCGCCACCCAGCAGGACAACGTCTACTACTGGGCCGACGGTTCCGAGATGGCCCGCACGGGTCCGGTGAACCGTCAGGAGGTGCCGTTGTCCAAGGTGCCGGAAAAGGTCCAGTGGGCGATCCTCGCCGCCGAGAACGCGAGTTTCTACTCGGACAGCGGTGTCTCCCCGAGCGGTCTGATGCGCGCCGTGACCCGGATGGTGACGGGCGGTGAGACCCAGGGCGGCTCGACCATCACCCAGCAGTATGTGAAGAACGCCTATCTGAATCAGCGCCAGACGTTCTCCCGCAAGCTCACCGAGATGTTCATGGCCATCAAGCTCGACGACCGGATGAGCAAGCAGGAGATTCTCCAGCGCTATCTGAACACCAGCTGGTTCGGGCGCGGCACCTACGGCATTCAGCGGGCCTCCTACGCGTACTACGGCAAGGATGTCTCCCGGCTCGACGCGAGCGAGGGCGCGATGCTCGCCTCGCTGCTCAAGGGCGCCGGAACCTTCGACCCGACGCTCAGCGCGAAGAACCACAAACGGGCGGTGGAGCGCTGGAAATGGGTGCTGGACCGGATGGTCGACATCGGAAAGCTCTCCAAGGCCGAGCGGGCGAAGTACACCACGTTCCCCCAGCCCCAGCAGGCGCCCCGGCCGGCGGGGCTCACCGGCCAGGTCGGCTATCTGGTGGAGACCGCGAAGGCGTATGTGAGTTCCCATACCGCCATCTCCGACGCCGACTTCGACCTCGGCGGCTATCAGATTCACACCACCTTCGAGAAGGCGAAGGTCAAGGCGCTCGCCGCCTCGGTGAAGAAGACCCGCGACGGTCTCGACCCCAAGAACCGCCGGGAGGACCGGTACGTGCGCATCGGCGCCGCCTCCGTGACACCCAAGGGACGCATCGAGGCGCTGTACGGCGGCCCCGGCTATCTGGAACAGGGCTTCAACGACGCGAACGCCTCCACCGTCCCGGCGGGCACCGCCTTCACGCCCTTCGTCTACGCGGCGGCCCTGCGTGACGGCGTGCTCAAGGAGCGCAACAGCCCCCGCACGCCCGTCGCCCCCACCACGCTCTACGACGGCAACAACAAGGTCGCCGTGAAGACCCCCGAGGGGCCCTACTGGGACCGCGGCGGCAAGATCGTGCGGGGCGAGAACGACGGCGAGCGGTCCTATGGGCAGGTCAGCCTGCGCCAGGCGATCGTGCAGTCCATCAACACCCCGATGATGCAGCTCGGCATGGACGTCGGCCTCGACCGGGTCCGCCAGGCCGCCATCGACGCGGGCCTGCTGCCCAGCAGCTTCGGCGCCCGGGTGCCCATGTTCTCGCTCGGCACCGCGACCCCCAGCTCCATCCGCATGGCCAGCGCCTATGCCACGTTCACCGCGGACGGCACCCATGTGCCGCCGTACTCGGTGAGCGGACTGACCCGTAACGGCGAGAAGTTCGCCCTGCGCAAGGACCGCGCCAAGCAGGCGTTCACCGCCGAGGTCGCGGCGCAGGTGGACGACGCGCTGCACGGCGCGGTCCAGAGCGGCACCGGGCAGGAAGCGGCCGCGGTCGGGACCGATACGGCCGGCAAGACGGGCACGGCGCAGGACGGCACCTCGTCCTGGTTCGTGGGTTACACCGACGAGGTGTCCACGGCGGTGTCGCTGTCGCGGGTGGACCCCAAGACCCAGGAATTGCTGCCGCTCAAGGGAATGGGCGGGGACACCACCGGAAAAGCGAGCGACACCTATCCCCTGGACATCTGGACGCGCTACATGGCGGGCGCCGGGAAGAAGTAGCCGGGGACAGGGCAAAGGCCCGGCCCGGTCGCGTCGACGGAACGCGACCGGGCCGGGCCCGCTGTTACCTGCGTATAACTACTTCGTGTACGTCGACCAGTCCGGCGATTCCGCCGGGTCGAGCATCCGCAGCTTCTCCAGGACCTTCGGGTCCTGGGCGTCCAGCCAGTCGGCGAGCTGCTTGAACGATACGCACTGCACACCCTGGCGCTTGCACACGCTGCGCATCACGTCTTCGATGGCCTGCATGTAGATGCCGCCGTTCCAGGTCTCGAAGTGGTTGCCGATGAACAGCGGGGCCCGGCTGCCGTTGTAGACGCGCTCGAAACCGTTCAGATAGCCCTCGCGGGTCAGCCGCTCCCATTCGGCGTATTTCGCCGGATCGCCCTCGGTGCTGTCACCGGACTGGTTGTAGAGGAAGTTGAAGTCCATGGAGAGGACCTGCTTCTCGGTCTCCGGATACGGCACCAGCTGCAGCGGGAAGTTCCAGATTCCGTCGATTTTGGACGGCCATATCTGGAAGTCACCCGGAGAACTCGCGTCGTAGCGCCAGCCCAGCGCCTTGATGGCCGGGATCAGGTTCTTCTGTCCTTCGAGACAGGGGGCGCGGCCGCCGACCAGTTCCTCGTCGTAGTCGAAGGGCAGCGGCTCGACGTCGGTGAAACCCGTATTGGTCTTCCAGTGCTCCACGAACGAGTACGCCTGCTCGGCCTCGCTCTTCCACTGCTCGGTGGTCCACTCGCCGCCGCCCTTGGGCCCGCAGAAGTGCCCGTTGAAGTGCGAGCCGATCTCATTGCCTTCCCGCCACGCCTCGCGCAGCTGCTCCAGCGTCTCGCGAATGTGCTCGTCGGTGGGGAAGGATATGGCGGCCGAGCCCCGCTTGTGCATCGGCGGCCGATAGAGGTCGCTCTTGTACTTGGGCAGCAGATACATGCCGCTGAGGAAGAACGTCATATTGGCGTCGGTTTCCTCGGCGACCTTGCGGAAGCGGGAGAACAGGTGGTCGTTGTTCTCCAGCGCGCCGTCCCAGGAGAAGACCACGAACTGCGGGGGCTTCTCCCCGGGCTTCAGTTTCTTGATCTTCGGCTGGTGGGGCTGGGGGCCGGTGTAGGCCGTGGAACCGTCCCCGATCACCTTCACCACGCCGTCCCAGTCGGCGTACTTGTTCTTCTTCTTGGCGCCCTTGGGGATCTTGTCGGCTCGCGGTACGGGCGCGGCGGCCTGGACGCTGCCGTCCACCGCGCCGCTCGTATCCCCCGGCGAGGTCAGGGCGATGAGCAGCGCCACCACCACGGCCACGGCCGCGAGCGCCCCCAGGGGCGCGGCCACGCCATAGGCGTTCCGCGCCGATAATGCCTTCAACGCCTTCAAGGACTGCGATGCCTTCAAGGTCTTCAACGCCTTCAACGGGTCCCGCCCCCTGGCAACGGTTCAGTTGTGTGCCCCGCTCAGTATCACAGAAGTATCACCTGCTCTTCACATCGGCCACTCATCGACCGTCAGTCACCAGCCGGTCAGCAGCAGGTGGTTCACCAGCAGCGCGAGACCGGCCTGCGCCGCCAGCCATCGGCGCAGGTCCCGGGCGGGCAGCAGCGCGGCGGAGGGCAGCAGCCAGAGCACGAACGGCAGCCAGATGCGCTCCGTCTCGGCCTTGCTCATCCCGGAGAGATCCGCGACGGCCAGCGCGAGCAGCGCGGCGAGGACGAGCACCACGAGCGCGTCCGCGCCGCCGTGACCGCTGTGCCCGCCCCGGCCGCTGTGCCCGACCTGATCGCCGTGGCGCAGCCGCCGTACCACCCCCGGCGCGGCCCCGACCGCCCGGCGGACCCCGGCGACGGACGCGAGACCGGCCGCGACCGACGTGGCGGCGAGGTTGGCCCACACCCAGTAGCCGTACGGGCGGTCCGCCGCCACCCCTTGGTAGTAGCGCTCGACCAGCAGCTCGTACCCCTCCCACCAGGCGAAACCGGCCAGCGTGAAGCCGCCCGCCACCACCGCCGCCCCGGCCAGGGCGTACGGCAGCGGCCGCACCGTACGGGCGAGGAGGAGCACGGCCGCGGCGGGCAGCGCCATGAGCGTGAGCCCGTACGAGACGTACCCGGTGAGGCCGAGCAGCAGCCCGGCGGCCAGGGCGACGGCGCCCGGTGCCCGGGCCGTACGGCTCGCCGCCAGCGCGAGCAGCGCGATCCCCCAGGCCGCGACCGCCGTGAAGTAGCCGTCCGCCGACGCCCCCACCCACACCGCGGCCGGGGCCAGGACGAGGAAGGGCGCGGCGGTGCGCGCCGCCCGTTCCTGCCCCAGCGCGCGCAGCGTGACCAGGACGGCGGCCACCGCCGAGCTTCCCACGGTGACGCAGAACGCCCCCGCCCATCCGCCGCCGCCGAGGCCCAGGCGGTCGAGTCCGACGAAGGTGAGCACGGCGCCCGGCGGATGCCCGGCGATGTGCGCGGGCCAGTGGTCGGGCTGGGTGATCAGGATGTGACCGGTGAAGCCGCGCAGCGCGGCGCCGATGTCCTGGAAGCGGTCGACGCCGCGCAGATACTCGTGCCGCTGCGTCAGCCGCCCGGCCACGCCCCGCCCCCAGCCGTCGACGAGCGCCAGCGCCCAGGTCCAGGCCATCGCCGCCGCCCAGCCCGCCCACAGCAGCCGACGCCACGGCAGCGTCGCCGCCAGCCGTGGGCCGTAGGCGACGACGGCCACGGCGAGGGCGACGGCGGCGGGCGTGCCGGGGCCGACGTGGGGCAGCCAGTCGGCGTACAGCGGCGCCCAGTCGACGTACAGGGTGTGGTCGGTCCGCTGGATCAGGGTGCCGACGGCGGCCGCGACGGCGAACAGGAGCGCGGCGGCAGCGGCGGCGAGCACATCCCGGCGGCGGCCGGTCCGCTCGTCGCCGTCCGGCGTACGAAGGGTCTGGTCATCGGTGCGGAGGGGGAGCTTCACGGCCTCACGCTAAGCCGGTGACCTGCCGGATCGGCCGCTTGTGGCGGCTTACGTCACCGAACCGTCAGATCCCGGCCGCGGGATACGGCCGAGCGGACCGACGTCAGCGTTTCGTCATGGGTCGCAGCCCCTGATGACCGCTCCGGCGGCCATACGGTCGTGCCATGAACCCCAGCCCACCCGCTTGGCGGAGCCCCCTGCGCGGCCCCTGGCTGACGTCCGTGTTCGGTCTGATCCTGCTGTTCGGGATTCCGGTGCTGTTCGTCACCGGGCTGCTGTCGTACGCCGCGTACAACCCGGATCTGTCCCCGGTCAACGACAAGACGCCGGACAAGGGGCTGCTCGGCTTCTACCTCTTCTCCTGGCCGACCCACCCCGTCTGGCTCTACCGCGTCACCCAGGGGGTGCACGTCACGCTCGGCATCGTGCTGGTCCCGGTGCTGCTGGCCAAGCTGTGGTCCGTCGCCCCCAAGCTGTTCGAGCGGCCTCCGGTGCGCTCCCTCGGGCACGGTCTCGAGCGGCTGTCGCTGCTCGCGCTGGTCGGCGGCGGGCTCTTCGAGTTCGTGACCGGGGTGCTCAACGTCCAATTGGAGTACGCCTTCCCCGGGTCCTTCTATCCGCTGCACTTCTACGGGGCGTGGATCTTCATGGGCGCGTTCGCCGTCCATGTGGCGCTCCGCCTCCCCCGCATGGTGCGCGCGCTGCGCGGCCGTGACCTGCGGGCGGAGCTGCGCACTCCCCTCTCCCGTACCCGGCCGGAACCGCCCGACGAGACGGGTCTGGTCAGCCCGGACCCCGCCCCGCCCACCATGTCGCGGCGGGGCGCGCTCGCGATGGTGGGCACCGGTTCGGCCGCGCTGCTGGTGGTGACGGCCGGGCAGAGCCTCGACGGGCCGCTGCGGCACACCGCGCTGCTCGCCCCGCACGGCCGGGAGCCGGGCCGGGGGCCGAACGGCTTCCAGATCAACAAGACCGCCGCGGCCGTGGGTATCAGCGCCCGTGACATCGGTCCCGGGTGGCGGCTGGTGGTGCGCGGCCCGGGGCGTGAGGTCGTCCTGACCCGTGAGCAGGTGCTGCGGCTGCCGCGGCACGGGGCGGCGCTGCCGATCGCCTGCGTCGAGGGGTGGTCCACCCCCGACCAGCGGTGGGAGGGGGTGCGGCTGGCCGACCTCGCCGGGCTCGTCGGCCTGGGCGAGCGGCCGCCGGCCGTCTTCGTCGAATCGCTCCAGCGGCACGGCTCGTTCCGCTCGGTCGTGCTGCGCGACAACCAGGTCCGCGATCCGCGCTCCCTGCTCGCCCTGCGGGTAAACGGCGCGGACCTGTCACCGGACCACGGCTACCCGGCGCGCGTCATCGTCCCGGGCGCCCCGGGCGTGCACAACACCAAGTGGGTCGCCCGGCTGAGCTTCGGGGAGATGGCGTGAAGGCCCGCTCCGGATTCCGGCGGCGGTACGGCGACTCGCCCTCGCATCTGCTCCTGCTGCTGTGCTCGTTCGCGCTGACCGGCTACGCGGGGGTACGGCTGCTGCGCGGCGACTGGTTCGGGATCGTGCTCTGGTTCGTCGGCGCGGCCGTCCTGCACGACCTGGTGCTGCTGCCGCTGTACGGGCTCGCCGACCGGGCGCTGCGGGCGGCCGTTCCCACTCCCGTCTCCCGGAACCACGTGCGGGTGCCCGCCTTCGTCTCGGGGCTGTTGCTGCTGGTGTGGTTCCCGCTGATCGCGGGGACGCAAGTGAGCCGCTACGAGCGTGCCACCGGGCTTTCCGCCGATGTCTTCTGGCAGCGCTGGCTGTCGATCACCGCCGGGCTCTTCGCCGCCTCCGCGCTGTGGCTGGGCGTCAGGGCGGCGGTGTCGTGGACCCGGGCACGGCGGCGCGGCGCAGGGTCATGAAGTCGCGGCCCCGGGCCGTCCAGCGCTCCGCGGCGGTCCAGCCCGCCGTCCGGGCGTGGCGCAGCAGCGCGGGGGCGCCCACCCGGGCCCAGGGGAACGCCGTACCGGCCCGGCCGCGTCCGTCGTCCACCCGCACCCGGACCCGTTCGTCGACGTCGGCCGCGGCCGCCTCGGCGATGAGCAGCCCCTCGGGGGCGAGGAGTTGCGCCACGCGCGCCAGCAGGGCCGGGGGGTCGCCGCCGATGCCGATGTTGCCGTCGAGCAGCAGCGCCGTGCCCCAGCGCCCCTCGTCCGGCAGCGGTTCGAACACCGAGCGGCACAGGGCCGGGCCGCCGGTGCGGACGGTACGGGCGACCGCCGCCCGGCTCACGTCGATGCCGAGGCAAGGGTGGCCGTGCGGGGCGAGCGCGGCCACCAGCCGACCGGGGCCGCAGCCGATGTCGAGGACGGGCCCCTGGCACCGGCGCAGCACGGTGCGGTCCGCCGCGTCGGCGTCCGCGCACCAGCGCTCGACCTCCAGGGGGAGCAGCCAGCCGTCCGCGCGGCGCAGGAACAGCGGGCCCCGGCCCGCGCTCAGCGCCCGCGTATAGGGGTCGGCGCGCCACGATCCGGATGTGGCGCCGCCCGCGTCTTCGCGTATCGCCGTGCTCATCGGGCGGCGGCCCGGGACAGTCCGGCGAGGGTGCGGGCGAACCGGCTGCCCGGTGCGAGGGCCGCCACCCACGCGGCGTCGTCCGCCGTGTCGACGTCGCGCAGTACGGGCAGTTCGCGCACCCGCAGCCCGGCGTCGTCAAGACGGCGCCGCTGTGCGGCACCCGTGGTGGGGGTGGACATCGGCACGCCGCGCAGGAGCTCCGGATCGGGCTCCGCCAGGCCCAGGGCCCAGAACCCGCCGTCGGCGGCGGGGCCGAACCAGGCGCCGCAGTCCCGCCAGCCGTCCCGGCCCAGGACGGGCGCCAGCAGGGCGGGGCTGACCTGCGGGGTGTCCATGCCGATGAGCAGCGTGGGCCCCTGGCATCCGGCGAAGGCCGCGGCCAGTCGCTCGTCCAGGCCGCCGTCGCCCTGCGGCACGACCTCGATGCCCGGCGGCAGCCATGGTCCGGCGCGCCCGTCGAGCGCCAGCACCCTGCGCCGGGCGGGCATCCCGAGCACGGCGTGCAGGGTGTCGCCGAGGGCGGCCTCGGCCAGCGCCGCGGCCTCCGCCGGGGTGTACGGGGGAGTGAGCCGGGTCTTCACGCGCCCGGGCACGGGTTCCTTGGCGATGACGATCACCGTGCTCTCCGGGCTCTCCGTGTTCTCCGGGCTCACCGCGCGGCCCCCGCGCGGTCGCCGGCGGAGGTGGCCGCGGGCGGCGGCTGACGCAGGACCGCCCGCATGTCGCGCACCGCGTGCCAGGTGCCCCGCCAGGTGCCGGTGACCTTCGACCTTCCGGTCCGCGGCCGGTACGGCACGTCGCGCTCCTCGATCCGCCAGCCCGCGTCGGCGGCCCGCACGACCATCTGCAGCGGATAGCCGCTGCGGCGGTCGGTGAGGCCCAGGGCCAGCAGCGGTTCGCGCCGGGCGGCGCGCAGGGGGCCGAGGTCGTGCAGCGCGGCTCCGGTGCGCCGGCGCACCATCCGGGACAGGGCGGCGTTGCCGAGCCGGGCGTGCACCGGCCAGGCGCCGCGCCCCTCGGGGCGGCGGCGCCCCAGGACGAGATCGGCGTCGCCCTCGGCGACGCCGCGTACGAAGCCCGCCAGCAGCCCGGGGTCGAGCGAGGCGTCGCAGTCGCAGAAGCAGACGAAGTCGGCGTCGGCGGCGAGCAGTCCGGCGTGGCAGGCGGCCCCGAAGCCCCGGCGGGGCTCGTGGACGACGGTGGCGCCGAGGGAGCGGGCGAGCGCGGCCGAGCCGTCCGTCGAACCGTTGTCGACGACGATGGCGCGCCAGCCGGCGGGGATGCGTTCCAGCACCCAGGGCAGGGCGGCGGCCTCGTCCAGACACGGCAGGACGACGTCCGCACGAGGAGCGGTCGAGTTGGTCACCCGGCCCACCCTACGAACGAAAAAGCCACATTCCGGACTTCAGGTCCTTACGAAACGCGGACGTCGCCCCCGTCCCCCGGCCGGGGGCGGGACGGTCCGCCCGACCGGGTGCCAGGCTGGAGTGCATGCAGCAGACCCCACTCCCCGGCCGCGTGCTCGTCGTGGACGACGATCCGACCGTCGCCGAGGTCGTCGCCGGGTATCTCACCCGCGCCGGCTTCGCCGTCGACCGGGCCGCCGACGGCCCCGGCGCGCTCGCCCGTGCCGACGCCCAATGGCCCGACCTGGTCGTCCTCGACCTCATGCTGCCCGGCATGGACGGCCTGGACGTGTGCCGCGCGCTCCGCGGCAAGGGGCCAGTGCCCGTGATCATGCTGACCGCCCGCGGCGACGAGGACGACCGGATCCTCGGCCTCGAGATCGGCGCGGACGACTACGTCACCAAGCCGTTCAGCCCGCGCGAGCTGGTGCTGCGGGTGGAGTCCGTGCTGCGCCGCGGCCGTACCGGACCGCGCGCCTCCGCCGCCCCCGCCGCTCGCCTCGCGACCGGCGCCCTGCTCAGCCGCGCCGGGATCACCCTCGACCCGATGGCCCGCCGTGCCACCAAGGGCGGCCGCGAACTCGCCCTGACCCTCCGCGAGTTCGACCTGCTGGCCTTCCTGCTGCGCCACCCCGGGCTCGCCTGCACCCGCGAGGAGCTGATGCGGGACGTCTGGGGCTGGGACTTCGGCGATCTGTCCACCGTCACCGTCCATGTGCGGCGGCTGCGCGGAAAGATCGAGGACGACCCGGCCGCGCCGCGCCTCATCCAGACCGTCTGGGGCGTGGGCTACCGCTTCGACGCGCCGGACGCCCCGGCCGGGGCCGACAGGGCGGAGGAGCCGGACCGCCGTGCGTGACGTCCTGCTGATGGCCCTGTTCGCGTTCCTCGGCGCCGCCGCGGCCGGGCTGCTCGGGGCGTTCGCCCTGCGGCTGCTGCGCGGCCGGTCCGTCGTGGTGTCCCTCGCCGTCGTGGCCACCGTCGCGGTGACGGCCATGCTCGCCGGGACGCTCGCGGTCGCCTGGGCGATGTTCCTGTCCCCGCACGACCTGACGGTCGTCACCACCGTCTGCGCCATGGCCGCGGTGGTGTCCCTGGCCACCGCGCTGCTGCTGGGCCGCTGGGTGGTGGCGCGCAGCCATGAACTGACCCTCGCCGCCCGCTCCTTCGGGGACGGCGGCAGCTTCGCCGCCCCCGGCGGCGCGGCCACCGCCGAACTCGCCGAACTCGGCCGCGAGCTGGCCGCGACCAGCGCCAAGCTGGCCGATTCCCGGGAGCGCGAGCGGGCCCTGGAGTCCTCCCGCCGCGAGCTGGTCGCCTGGATCTCGCACGATCTGCGCACCCCGCTGGCCGGGCTGCGGGCCATGTCCGAGGCGCTGGAGGACGGCGTGGTGGAGGACCCGGCCCGCTACCACCGCCAGATCCGCACCGAGGTGGAGCGGCTCAACACGATGGTCGGCGACCTCTTCGAACTCTCCCGCATCCACGCCGGGGCGCTGTCCCTCGCCCCCGCCCGGATCTCCGTCTACGACCTGATCGGCGACGCCCTCGCGGGCGCCGACCCCCTCGCCCGCCAGCTCGGCGTCCAGCTGATCGGCGACCGCGTGGACCCCGTCCCGGTCGAGGTCGACGGCAAGGAGATGACGCGCGTCCTGGGCAACCTCCTCGTCAACGCCATCCGCCGCACCCCGGCCGACGGCACGGTCGCCGTGGCCGCCCGGCGCGAGGCGGACACCGTCGTGCTGTCCGTCACCGACGGCTGCGGCGGCATACCGGAGGAGGATCTGCCGCGCGTGTTCGACACCGGCTGGCGCGGCAGCCACGCCCGTACGCCCCCGGCGGGCGCCGGGCTTGGCCTGGCCATCGTGCGCGGCATCGTCGAGGCCCACGACGGCCACGCGGCCGTGACGAACGTGGCCGGCGGCTGCCGCTTCGAGGTCCGCCTGCCCGCCGCCCGGGCGTAGGGGGTGTCTTCCGGTTCGCCGGGGGGCGGAAGGCGCCCGGGCCCGGGGCACGTGGCCGCGTTCCCCGGGGCGCCCCGGCTGCCGTCATGGCACCCGGGCGTGGCTACGCGCTCGCCGGCCGCCGTGCGGGAGCCGGGGGCGCGCCCGGGTCGGGCGAAGACCCCGGCAGCCCGCCGGCCGTGCGAGGCCGCGGGCTCGGCGCCGGGGCGGCTCCCGGGCGCTGGGCCGCGTGGGCGAACTCGGTCATGCCCTCGCCGAACGTGATCGCGGGCCGCCAGCCCAGCCGCTCGCGGATCCGGCGCGACGAGGCCGTGATGTGCCGTACGTCGCCCAGCCGGTACGCCCCCGTGACCACCGGCGCGGGCCCGCCGCACGCCTCGGCCAGCGCCTCCGCCATCTCGCCCACCGTATGGGGGTCGTCGCTGCCGGTGTTGTACGCGGTGAGGCCGCCCGGGGCCGCCGCGGCGGCGGCCGCCTCCAGGGCGGCCACGTTGGCCGAGGCCACGTCCCGTACGTGGATGAAGTCGCGGCGCTGCCCGCCGTCCTCGTAGACCGTGGGCGCCTCGCCGCGGGCGAGGGCCGAGCGGAAGAAGGAGGCGACGCCCGCGTAGGGGGTGTCGCGCGGCATGCCCGGCCCGTAGACGTTGTGGTAGCGCAGCGAGACCGCGCGGCCGTCCACGGCTCGCGCCCACGCCGCCGCGAGATGCTCCTGCGCCAGCTTCGTGGTGGCGTAGACGTTGCGCGGGTCGGCCGGCGCGTCCTCGTCGACCAGGCCCGGCCGCAGCGGGGTGCCGCAGTCCGGGCAGCCGGGTTCGAACCGCCCGGCCGCCAGATCGGCCTCGGCACGCGGGCCGGGGCGCACCCGGCCGTGCCGGGGGCAGTCGTAGCGCCCCTCCCCGTACACCACCATCGACCCGGCCAGCACCAGCGAGCGCACCCCGCGCTCGGCCATGGCCGCCAGCAGGACGGCCGTGCCCAGGTCGTTGCATCCGACGTACTCCGGCGCGTCCGCGAAGTCCTTGCCGAGGCCGACCATCGCCGCCTGATGGCACACGGCGTCCACCCCGCGCAGCGCCGACTCCACCGCCGCCCGGTCCCGCACGTCGGCGTGGACCCAGTCGGCCCCGGACGGCCGCGGCGGCGCCGGATGGGCGGCGGGCAGCAGGGCGTCGAGAACGACCGGCTCATGGCCGCGGTCGACGAGAGCGGTGACGATGTGCGAGCCGATGAAGCCCGCGCCTCCGGTGACCAGTACGCGCATGGACCTGACGCTAGGCGTTCAACCGGCCACGGGCCCGTGTCCGCGCCGTGACGTCATCGGTCCGTAAGGCCCTGTGTCCGGACGCCTTCCGTCCACTTACCTCCTGTGGTCGCCCGATCGCCCGGGGTTCCGGTCACATAAAACACACAACCGTGACGTCCCGGCGTTGCCTGCCACTGCCAGCGTGGCCCGCGATTCACGTCTCTCCCGACCCCCGCCTCCGAGGAACAGAGAGCACCATGACGGCCACCACCGCCGAAGCAGCGCAGCGTCCCCGCAGCCTCAATGACGTCAAGGGGTGGTTCCCCAGCCTTGACCAAGTGCTGTTCGACTTCTTCCTCAGGCGTCAGGAGCGCCTCGGGGAGCACGGCGACCTCCTCGAGATGGGCGCCTACATGGGGAAGAGCGCCATCTTCACCGCCGCGTACCTGCGGGCCGGTGAACGCTTCACGGTCTGCGACCTCTTCGACGCCGAGGACGCGCCGGACGAGAACAACGCGGCGGAGGCCCGGAAGTCCTACTCCACCCTCACCCGCACCGCCTTCGAGCAGAACTACCTGGCGTTCCACGACACCCTGCCCGACATCCTCCAGGGAACGACCTCGATCGTGCCCAGCCACGTGGACGACGACACCTGCCGCTTCGTCCACGTCGACGCCTCGCACCTGTACGAGCACGTGGAGAGCGACATCATCGCCGCGCGCGACGTCCTGCTGCCCGGCGGCATCGTCGTGCTCGACGACTTCCGCTCCGAGCACACCCCCGGCGTGGCCGCCGCCGCGTGGGAGGCGGTCTTCAACCGCGGCCTGCGGCCCATCTGCCTGACCACGCAGAAGCTCTACGGCATGTGGGGCGACCCCGGCCCGATCCAGGAGGAGATGCTCGCGGACGACGCGTGGCGCCGCGGCATGCACACCAGCCGGCAGGAAATCGCGGGCAGCCGGGTGCTGCGGTTCTCCGGGAAGCCGAAGAACCCGGCGGCGCCGCGGTCCCGCTACGCCGACGACGCGCCCGCGTCCGCCCCCGCCCCGAAGGCGGGCCGGGCGCCCGCCGCCCCGGCGTCAGCGGGCGCGCCGCGCCGCCCCAGCCAGGTCCGCCGGCTGGCCGCCGACGTGCTGCCCCCGGTGGTGACCCGCGCGATCCGCAAGCGCCGCCGCGCCTGACCGGTCCGCAGGACCCGGCCCGGAGCCCGGGGACCTGGCGCGGCCGCCCGGCCGGCTGCCGCCCTGCCCGGGCCCCTCGCCCGGCGGGCGGCGTGCCGGTCGGGCACGCCCCGCCGCGGCGGCTTACGGCCGGCGCAGGGCCGGGTGGTCCGCCACCACCGTGCAGGAACCCGGGGCGATCTCGGTGAAGCCCGCGTCCCGTACGACCGGCAGGCCGCTCCGGGTGAGCGCGCCCCACCGCTCGGGGGACGCCATCCGCACCGCCAGCGGGAAACCGGCCTCGCGCCACGCCGCCCGCCGCGCGTCGTCCAGCTCCCACCACGCCAGCTGCGCGCCGTGCCCCGCCTGCGCCATCGCCTTGCCCGCCGACATCTTGACCTCCGGGTTCAGCCACAGCACCGGACCGGCCGGGCCCGGCGGGGGCGCGGGGTCGTCCAGGTCGGTGCCGGAGACCTGGAGCTTGGCCAGCTCCTTGGGCCAGCCGTCCAGCGGCACCGGCGGGAACACCCGCACCTCGGCCGCCGGAGCGCCCTCGGCTTCCGGCGCGTCCTCGGCCGCCGCCCGGCCCGTGAGCGTGATGCCCGGCAGCGTCTGGGCCCGCCGCCACTCCGCGCCGCGCGCCCGCCGTACGACCTTGCGGATGCGGGCGTCCTGCCAGTCCCGCACCGCCTCGGCCCACTCGCCGTCCTCCGCCGTCGACCGCTCGTCCGACAGCAGCACCAGCACCGCCCGCGCCGCCGTCTCCAGGGCGTCCGTACGGGACGGGGGCGCGGTCTTCTCGATCCGCACCACCAGGGGCAGCACGAACTGCGGGGCGGCGTCCCGGTCCGTCTCCGTGTGCCGGAACGGGCCGCTGTGGGGGATGGCGTCTGAGCTGGTCACCGCTCCAGTCTGCCAGCACCCGCCGACAGCGGCGGCGGGCCGCCGCCCGACTGCCTATGCTCAACCAGCATGAGACTGCGAGGAGTCGGGCGCCGCTACGGGCTGGCCGGACCCTGGGTGCTGCGCGGCGTCGACCTCGACGTGCCGCCGGGCTCGCTGACCCGGGTCGAGGGGACGAACGGCAGCGGCAAATCCACCCTGCTGCGGCTGCTCGCCGGAATCGACGCCCCCACCGCGGGCCGGATCACCGGCCGCCCGCGCACCGCGTACGTCCCCGAGCGGTTCCCGGCCGAACTGCCCTTCTCCGTCCTCGGCTACCTCACCCACCTGGGCCGTATCCACGGCCTGGGCCGGGCCGGGGCGGCGCGCGGCGCGGGGGAGTGGCTGGAGCGGTTCGGGGCGCAGGCGTACGCGGCCACCCCGTTCGCCGAGCTGTCCAAGGGCACCAGCCAGAAGGTCGCCGTCGCCCAGGCGCTGCTGGCCGCGCCCGACCTGCTCGTCCTCGACGAGGCGTGGACCGGGCTGGACCGGACCGCGCGCGGCGTCCTGGACGAGGCGGTCGCCGAGCGGGTCGCCGACGGCGCCGCGGTCGTCTTCGTCGACCACGACCCGCGGCGGCTCGCCGGGGCGCCGGACGCGGTGCTCCGGGTCGCGGACGCCCGCCTGGAGCCGGTCCCGGTGCCGGTGCCGGACCCCGGCGGGCCCCCGGCCGCCGCCGGACCGCTCATCCGCGTGGAGGCCGAGCGCCCGCCGGGAGCGGCCCTCCCCGCGCACCTCCCCGGCGCGCCGGTCCACGAGCCCGCCCCCGCCCCACCGCCGGAGGCCGGGCAGCCCGCGCCGGACGGCGACCTCGTGCGGCTCACGGTCGGGGCCGCGTACTCCGACGCCCTGCTGCGTGCCCTCCTCACCGCCCGGCCGCCCTGGCACATCCGCGCGGTGACCGAAGTTCCCGCCGATCCGGAGACCTCATGATCGCCCTGCTGCGCTATCAGGCCGCGCTGCTGGCCCGTTCGCATCGCTGGCTGCCGCCGCTTCTCCTCTACGTCGTCTTCATGGGCATCGGGGTGCAGGCCGGGCAGCCGATCCTCGACTCCTTCGGGTTCGCCGCCGCCGGAGTGCTGCCCATCGCCGCCTGGCTGGTGCGGGTGTGCGTCACCAACGAGCCCGCCGCGGCGCGCTCCTGCGCGGCCGCCGCGCAGAGCCCCGGCCGGGTGCATCTGGCCGGTGTGCTGACCGCGCTGGGCGCGGCGGTCGTTCTCGGGGTGGCCGGGACGCTGTTGGTCGCGCTGGTCGGCGATCCGCGCAGCGCGGACGGCCGGGTCGAGGTGCCTGTGGGCCCGGCGACGGTCGCCGGGCTGCTGGCCGCGCTCGCCTGCGCGCTGCTGGGCACGGCCGTCGGCGCGCTGTGCAACCGGCCGCTGCTGCGCCGCCCCGGCTGGGCCGTGCTCTCGACCGTGCTCGTCGCGCTGCTGGCGTCCGTGGCCGGCGCCTCGCCCGCGAACGCCGCCGTATCGGGGCTGGTCAACGGCTCGCGCAGCGGCACCGTGACCATGCCGCTGCTGCCCCTGGCCGTGACCGTCGCGATCGCCGCCGGGGCGACGGCGATCGCGTGCGCGCTCAGCTCGCGCCGGCCGTGAGCGGGCGGTACGGCCAGGGGCTCGGCGGGGCCCGTCAGTGCTGCCAGGGCCCGGTGATCGCGAAGGTGGTGCCCGGGGTGTAGCAGTTGACGTACATCGTGCGGCGGTCCGGGGCGAAGGTGACGCCCGCGAACTCACCCCACGCGGGCTCCGCCTCGGTGCCGCCCGCCGCCGTAGCGGCTGATGTCAGAGCCTGGCGGTTGCGTGCCATGGCGTAGACCTCGCCGCGCCGGGTCACCCCGAAGACGTGCTGCGCGCCGTCGCCGTCCTCGCAGACCATCAGCCCGCCGCTGGGCGCGAGCGTGATGTTGTCCGGTGACTCGCCGGGCAGCTGCACGTCCGTGTCCGGGCCGAAGACGATCACCAGGGTGAGCCGGTGCCGCTGCGGGTCGTAGCGCCAGATCTGCCCGAAGTGGTCGGCGGCCGAGCCGTCCGCGCTCTTGGCGAAGCTGGAGACGAAGTAGACCGACGTCCCGCCCCAGTAGCAGCCCTCCAGCTTCTGTGCGTGGGTGATGCCGCCCGGGCCGAAGTCCTGGAAGCGGATGGGGGTTTCGGTCGCGAGTGGGTCGGGGACGGTCACCCACTCGATGCCGCTGAAGGACGTCCCCGGCTCCTGGACGGTGGACAGGTCGGCCACCCCCGGCACCCGCAGGGCCTGGAGCTTGCCGCCCGCGCGCAGCGAACCGGTCCCGCCGAGGGGTTTACGGGGCAGGAAGCGGTAGAAGAGGCCGAAGGGCCGCTCGAAGGCGTCCTCGGTCTCGTAGACGACGCCGCTGCGCGGGTCGACGGCGATCGCCTCGTGCTGGAAGCGGCCCATGGCGGTGAGCGGCACGGCGCCGGTGCGGCGCGGATCGTAGGGGTCGACCTCGAAGATGAACCCGTGGTCCTTGGTGTAGCCGTTCGTACCGGCCTTGTCCTCGGTCTCCTCGCAGGTCAGCCAGGTGTGCCAGGGGGTGGGGCCGCCGGCGCAGTTGACGGCCGTACCGGCGATGGCGACCCGTTCGGACAGCACCCGGTTGGCGGAGTCGAGCGCGAGGGCGGTGCAGCCGCCCATGCCCATCGGGTCGTAGGTGAGGCCCTTGACGGCGGGGACGCGGATCGCGGCGTCCTTACGGTTCTCATGGTTGCGGACCAGGTGCGTACGGCCGTCCCGGCCGCTTGCCCGGCCGGGGAAGGCGGCCATGCCGTCGCAGTGGCTGGGGACCTTGCCCTCACCGGAGCGCAGCGCGTCGCCCTCGCGGGACAGCACGCGGTAGCGGAAGCCCTCGGGGAGGTCGAGCAGCCCGTCCGGATCGGGTACGAGCGGGCCGTAGCCGCCGCGCCCGGCGGCGTCGGGGGCGGCCCGGTCCGGCGCGTCGGCCGTGGCCGTACCGGCGAAGAGCTCCTGGACGCTGCCGGTGAAGGCGATGGAGGCGCCCAGCGCGCCGGTGCGGCCCAGGATCTGACGTCGTGTCGCTGACATGCGGTAACTCCCTGCTGGCGGACAGGAAAGATGACCGCACGTGTGTATCACGCGCCCGGGCCGCCCGGGAACCATCCCCTTTTTATTGAAGGCTCGGTTCGCCTCCGGGGCGCAAAAGCCGCTGTCGACGGTCGACCGTGCTCGGCCCCTCGTTCCTCAGGGCCTCCGCGCGCTCTCCCTTTCGACAGCGGCGCGCCCCTTCGGCTCACTCGCCGGAGAAATGGGGGCACCCGAACGCAATAGGCACTCATTCGGCTCGCCCCCAGCCGGGGGCCGCGCCCCCGGCCTACGCCTCGGCCAGCTGCCGCGCGTCGCGGGCGAGCGCGGTGAGGCGGGAGATCGCCCGGAAGTACTTCTTGCGGTAGCCGCCGTTCAGCATCTCCTCGCTGAACAGCTGGTCGAACGGCACCCCGGAGGCCAACACCGGCACCTCGCGGTCGTAGAGCCGGTCCGCGAGCACCACCAGCCGCAGCGCGGTCGACTGGTCGGGCACGGGCCCGACCCCGGTCAGGCAGACGGCCTGGACGCCGTCGCACATCGCGCCGTAACGGCTCGGGTGCACCCGGGACAGGTGCTCCAGCAGGGCGGGGAAGGCGTCCAGGGAGGCGCCGGGCGTGCGCTTGGCCGCGCGGGCGACCACCTCGTCGGAGTGCGGGGCGGGGGCCTCGGGCAGCCCGCGGTGGCGGTAGTCCTCGCCGTCGATGCGCACCGGCTGGAAGTGGGCGGACAGGCCCTGGATCTCGCGCAGGAAGTCGGCGGCGGCGAACCGGCCCTCGCCGAGCTTGCCGGGGAGGGTGTTGGACGTGGCGGCGAGCGCCACGCCCGCCTCGACCAGCTTGCCCAGCAGGGTCGAGACGAGGACGGTGTCGCCCGGGTCGTCCAGCTCGAATTCGTCGATGCACAGCAGCCGGTGGTCGCTCAGGGTCTTCACGGTCTGCTGGAAGCCGAGCGCGCCGACCAGGTTCGTCAGCTCCACGAAGGTGCCGAACGCCTTCCGCTCGGGCGCGGCCGGGGTGGCGTGCCACAGCGAGGCCAGCAGATGGGTCTTGCCGACGCCGTAGCCGCCGTCGAGGTACACCCCGCGCGGGCCGCTGGGGGCGGCGGGCTTGGCCGCCCGGCGGAACCAGTGTCTGCGGCCGCCCTTGTCCGTACCCGCACCGGAGCCCAGCCGCCCGGCGAAGCCGCGCAGCACGGTGACGGCCTCGGCCTGGCTGGGCTGGTCGCGGTCCGGGATGTAGTTGTCGAAGCTCACCGTGGCGAACCGGGGCGGCGGCACCATCTCGGCCACCAGGCGCTCGGCGGGCACCTGCGGCGCGCGGGCCGTGAGGGCGACGGGGGCTTCGGCGGCTATTGAGCCTGCCGAGCCGGACGTGGTGATTGGTGCGGACACGGGTGTCCAGGGTAGTCGCATTTTCCGAGTGGACCGTCCCGGAGGGAGCCATGTCACACTGCGGCCATGCGACGCCTGTTCCCCTTGCCCGCCTCGCCCACCGAACCGTCCCCCCGGCCCCCGGCCGCCGCGGATCCCGTCCGGGACCGCGAGTGGGGGCTCGACGAGCTGGCCGACGCGTACGCCTATCCGGAGCGGCCGCAGAGCGCGTCGGGGGCCTATCTGCGGGCCAACATGGTGTCCTCGCTGGACGGCGCGGCGCACCACGACGGCCGGTCGAAGCCGCTGTCGTCCGAGACCGACATGCGGATCTTCGGGATGCTGCGCGGCCTCGCCGACGCGGTGGTGGTCGGTGCCGGGACCGTGCGCAAGGAGGGCTACCGGCCCGCCCGCGCCCGGGAGGCGTTCTCGACGCGGCGGGCGGCGCTCGGCCAGCCCCCGGCGCCCGCGATCGCCGTGGTCAGCGCGAGCCTGGAGCTGGATTTCTCGCTGCCGCTGTTCACCGAGCCCCTGGTGCCGACCGTGGTGATCACCGGCGCCCAGGCCGCGGAGGACCGGGTCGCGGCGGCGAAGGCGGCCGGGGCCCAGGTGGTGCGCGCGGGGGCCGGGCCCTCGGGGCGGGTCGACGTGGCGGCGGTGCCGACGGCCCTCGCCGAGCTGGGCTACACCCGGCTGCTGACCGAGGGCGGCCCCAGGCTGCTGGCGCAGTTCGCGACCGCCGGGGTGCTGGACGAGCTGTGCCTGGCGGTGGCCCCGCTGATGGTCGCGGGCGACGCGGCACGGATCGCGAACGGGCCCCTGGCCGCGGAACCGGAACGGTTCGCTCTCGCTTCCGTGCTGGAGGACGCCGGTTTCCTTTTCACCCGCTACTGTCGGATTTACCCATAGTTTTACGCTAAACGGACCCTGTTCCCCCTGTTTTCCACCGCTTCCTCGACGGAACGAGAAGGGCGCACGTCGTGTTCACGAGCATTTTGATGATCGAAAAGCCGCTGACCGCCGCCGACGTGGAGTTCGTCACCACCCTGCACGGCGATGACCCGGTCTCGTTCGTCGTGCTGATGCAACCCCGGGGCAGCAAGGACCGGCTGCTGCGCGCCATCGACGACATCGCCCTCGGCGAGCTGGAACAGGCCGCCCAGGAAGGCGAGGAGCCGGAGGGCAGCGAGGCGCTGGAGCCCGCCGAGCGCGCCCTGAGCCAATCGGTGGCGGCCCTGCGCGCGGCGGGCGGCGAGGCCCGCGGCCAGGTCGTGCAGCGGCGCCCCCTGGACGTCCTGCGCGGGGTGGTGGAGGAGACCGGCGCCGACGAGGTGATCGTCCTGACCGCGCCGCACTTCGTGGAGGAGTTCTTCCACCGCGACTGGGCCTCCCGGGCCCGCCACAAGGTCGGCGTCCCGGTGCTGAAGCTGTTCTCGCACACCGATGACGAGGTCGGCGAGGGGCGGACGCCCACGGGCGGCTGAGCACCGGTGGGGGAACCGTAGGGGCGCGGTCCGGCGGGGTGCGAGAATCGGGGCCGACAGAACCGAGAAGACCGCTCACTCAGGGGAGACCCGTACATGGCACCGGCCGGCATTGCCCCCGACGCGCTGGACCGTCCGCACTTCATCGGCATCGGCGGCGCCGGTATGTCGGGCGTCGCGAAGGTCCTCGTCCAGCGCGGCGCACGGGTCGCGGGCAGTGACTCCAAGGACTCCCCGATCGTGGCGGCGCTGCGCGAGCTGGGCGCGACCGTGCACCTCGGCCACGCCGCAGCGAACGTCGCGCCCGACGCCACCAGCGTCGTCGTCTCCAGCGCCATCCGCCCCGACAACCTCGAACTGGTCACCGCGCGCGAGCGCGGCATCCCCGTCGTGCACCGCTCCGACGCGCTGGCCGCCCTCATGGACGGCCACCGCCCGATCGCGGTCGCCGGTACGCACGGCAAGACGACCACGACCTCGATGCTCGCCGTCTCGCTGCGCACCCTCGGCCGCGACCCGTCGTACGTGATCGGCGGGGACCTGGACGTGCCGGGCTCCAGCGCCGAGCACGGCGGCGGCGAGATCTTCGTCGCGGAGGCCGACGAGAGCGACCGCAGCTTCCACAAGTACGCGCCCGAGGTCGCGATCATCCTCAACGTGGAGCTGGACCACCACGCCAACTACGCCTCCATGGAGGAGATCTACGACTCGTTCCGGACCTTCGTGGAGCGCGTCCGCCCCGGCGGCACCCTGGTGATCTCCGCCGACCACCCCGGGGCGCGCGAGCTGACCGGCATGGTCGCCGGCCACGAGGGTCTGCGGGTGCTCACCTACGGGGAGGCCGCCGACGCCGACGTACGGGTCCTGGACGTCGTCCCGAACGGGCTGACCAGCGAGGTCACCGTCCAGCTCGCGAAGGGCATCGACGGCGGTGACGACGACGGTGAGATCACCTTCACCGTCTCCGTGCCCGGCCGCCACTACGCGCTCAACGCCGTCGCCGCCCTCACCGCGGGCGCCGCCCTCGACGTGCCCGCCCGCGAGCTCGCCCCCGCGATCGCCTCGTACACCGGCGTCAAGCGGCGCCTCCAGCTCAAGGGCACGGCGGCCGGGGTGCAGGTCATCGACTCCTACGCGCACCACCCCACCGAGATCGCCGCCGACCTGGAGGCCATCCGCGGCGGCGCCGGGGACGGCCGGGTCCTGGTGGTCTTCCAGCCGCATCTGTTCAGCCGTACGCAGGAGCTGGGCGCCGAGATGGGCGAGGCCCTGGCGCTGGCCGACGCCTCCGTCGTCCTCGACATCTACCCGGCCCGCGAGGACCCGGTCCCGGGCATCACCAGCGCCCTGGTGATCGACGCCGCCGCCCGCCACGGCGCCGAGGTGACCGCCGAGCACGACCGGTCCGCGATCCCCAAGCTGATCGCCGGAATGGCCGAGCCCGGTGACCTTGTTCTCACCATGGGCGCGGGCGATGTCACCGACCTCGGTCCGGAGATCCTCGCCCGTCTGCAGACGCGGCGAGCCCGGAGCGCCCTGAGGAGCCCGGCGAGCCGGGAGAGCTGAGGAGGGTCCTTCCATGGCGTACGAGATCGACAAGCCGGAGGAGCAGTGGCGCGCGGAGCTGAGCCCGCAGGAGTACCACGTCCTGCGCGAGGCGGGCACCGAGCGCGCCTTCACCGGTGAATACACCGACACCAAGACGACCGGCGTCTACTCCTGCCGGGCGTGCGGCGCGGAGCTGTTCCGCTCCGAGACGAAGTTCGAGAGCCACTGCGGCTGGCCGTCCTTCTACGACCCGGCGGACTCGTCCGCGGTCGAGCTGATCGACGACCGCTCGCACGGCATGGTCCGCACCGAGGTGCGGTGCGCCCGCTGCGGCTCGCACCTCGGCCATGTCTTCGCGGGCGAGGGCTATCCGACCCCGACCGACCAGCGGTACTGCATCAACTCCATCTCGCTGCGGCTCGCCCCCCAGGAGGGCTGACCGGCCCTCAGGCCGACCTGAGCACCACGGCCGTCTCCGGCGGCAGCCGCAGCGTGCCGTCCGGGCCCGGCGGCTCGACCGGCCGCCAGGCGGCGACCACCTCGGTGACCCCGGCGGGGCTCGGCGCCAGCCGGGCGTCCGCCGGGCGGCCGTGCGGGTTGAGGACGACGCACAGCGGGCCCCGCCGAAAGGCGAAGCAGCCGCCCGGCCCGGTCGGCGCCACGGCGCACGACCAGGCGGGGTCGGTCAGGGCGGGCTCGGCGCGGCGCAGCGCGATCAGCCGCCGGTGCCAGTCCAGCAGCGCGCGGTGCGGCTCCCGGTCCGGCTCCGTCCAGTCCAGGCAGGACCGCAGCCGGGTCGCCGGGTCCTGGGGGTCCGGGATGTCCGCCTCCGCCCAGCCGTGGGCGGCGAACTCCCGGCGGCGGCCGCGCCGTACGGCCTCGGCCAGCTCCGGGTCCCGGTGGTCGGTGAAGTACTGCCAGGGCGTACTCGCCCCCCACTCCTCGCCCATGAACAGCATGGGGGTGAACGGCGCGCACAGCACGACGGCCGCCGCGCAGGCCAGCAGCCCGGGGGACAGCCGCCCGGACAGCCGGTCGCCGGTGGCCCGGTTGCCGATCTGGTCGTGGGTCTGGGCGTAGCCGAGGAGCCGGTGCGCCGGGGTGGTGGGCGGGTGCAGCGGGCTGCCGTGGCGGCGGCCGCGGAAGGCCGAGTACGTGCCGTCGTGGAAGAAGCCGCCGCTCAGCGTCTTCGCCAGGGCCCCGGGGCCCCCGGCGCCGAAGTCGGCGAAGTCGGCGTAGTAGCCCTGCCGTTCGCCGGTGAGGTACGTGTGCAGGGCGTGGTGGAAGTCGTCGTTCCACTGGGCGTGCAGACCGTGGCCGCCCGCCTCGCGCGGCGTCGTGGTGCGCGGGTCGTTCAGATCCGACTCGCCGATCAGGAACAGCGGCCGCCCGACCCGGGCCGCCAGCGCGTCCACCGCGGCGGACAGCTCGGCCAGGAAGTGCCGGGCCCGGGTGTCGTGCAGCGCGTGCACGGCGTCCAGCCGCAGCCCGTCCAGCCGGTAGTCGCGCAGCCAGGCGAGCGCGCTGCCGATGAAGTACGCGCGGACCTCGTCGGAGCCGGGCGCGTCCAGGTTGACCGCGGCGCCCCACGGGGTGTGGTGGGTGTCGGTGAAGTACGGCCCGAACTCCGGCAGGTGGTTGCCGGACGGCCCCAGGTGGTTGTGCACCACGTCCAGCACGACGCCGAGGCCGTGCCGGTGCGCGGCGGCCACGAACCGGGCCAGCCCCTCGGGCCCGCCGTACGGCTCGTGCACGGCCCATGGCGCGACCCCGTCGTACCCCCAGCCGTGCGTCCCCGGGAACGGGCACACCGGCATCAGCTCCACGTGCGTGACGCCGAGACCGGCCAGGTGCGGCAGCCGCGTCGCGGCCGCGTCGAAGGTGCCCTCCGGGGTGAACGTCCCGATGTGCAGCTCGTACAGCACCGCGCCCGGCAGCGGCCGCCCGAACCACTCCCGCTCCCACCCGAAGCGGGAGGGGTCCACCACCGCGCTCAGCCCCTCCGGCCCGTCCGGCTGGCGGCGGGAGCGCGGATCGGGCAGCGGCGGGCCGTCGTCGAGCGCGAAGCCGTAAACCGTCCCGTGCCCCGCCTCGGCCTCGGCCCGCCACCATCCGTCCCGCGCGGGATCGCGCTCCATGGGACGCGTACGGCCCTGCCCGCATCCGGCGACATGCAGCCCGACCCGCTCGGCATGCGGCGCCCACACCTCGAAGAGCACTGACCTCTCCTCACCTCGTCATGCGAACCGGGTCCGGGACCATGCTGGAGGACGGAGCACCGATCGCGCAGCAGGGCGGTACCGGCCGGTGACGGTGTCACACCAGGTCGATGCGCTCCTGGGTGACGGGATAGCCCGCCTTGGCGAAGTGCGCGGCCATCGGCCGGTTGTCCCGGTCGGTCGCGGCCGCGATCCTGGTCGCGCCGCGTTCCACCAGGTCGTGGGTGCACTCCACGAGCAGGTCGTACGCGTAGCCGTGGCCGCGCTGCCCGGCGACGACCCCGATGAAGCCGACGCACGGCCCGGCCGGATTGTGCGCGGGCACCTGGATGCCGACGACCTCCCCGCCCGGTGTCCACGCCAGCCGCCACCAGTCGCGGGGCGAAGGAAACCAGTGGAACAGCCGCAGGTTCTCGGCGACCGCGGCCTCGATGCCGCTCTCGGCGATGGTCCGCCGGTCGTGTGCGTCCAGCGTGCCCCGGTGGACGTGGCGCAGTACGTCGGCGATCACCGCGTCGTCCGGCTCCGGCCGGAACTCCAGCCGCCCCGGCCGCTCGGGCAGCCCGAGGGCGGGCGTCCACTCGTAGCGGTACCGCTCGACCAGGGGGTTGAGCCCGCCCGCCACGGCCGCGTCGACCCGGGCCCGCACCGCCGCGCTCTCCTCCGGCCGGTCGCGCCAGCCGGGCGGCGCCAGGAGGCTGTACTCGGCGCGCAGGGGAGCGGCGCGCAGCAGCTCCGCGGCGGCCCCGCCCTCGCCCTCGGCGAAGTCGAACCAGTCCAGCGCCACCGGAGCGGTGTCCTCCGGCCCGCCCCACCACGCGGCACGGGCCACCACCCGCTCCCCGCGCAGCGCCACCCACGACCACTCGGGCCGGTAGTCGCCGCCCTGGCCGACGGTGGCGTAGGTGTGCCCGAAACGGCCCCGGCCGACGAGCGCGGGGCCGGGCAGGGCGTGAAACAGATGCGCGTCGCTCTCGGTGAGCGCGCGGATGACCAGATCGGTCATGGTGATCCTCCCGGGTACGCGATGCGTCGGCGGACTGGTCAGGACACCGGGCGGGAGTCCGACCAGACGCTCTCGAACTCCTCCCGGTAGGTGCCGAAGAGCCCGCCGTCGCCCTCGTTCGGGTCGCGCCCCTCGCGCACCACCTCGCGCCCCCGGCCGCCGCCGCGCAGGACCAGGACGGGGGCCTCCATGCCGCGCGCCTTGCGCAGGTACGACTGGACGACCGCGAGCCCGTCCGAGCCGTCGCCGTTGACCAGGTAGGCGGTGAAACGGGGGGTCTCGTCGAAGACGTGGATCTCGAAGGCGCCCGGGTCGCGCAGGGCGGCGCGCACCCGGCGCATGTGGAGGATGTTCATCTCCACCGAGCGGCTCAGTTCGCCCTTCTTCAAACCCAGCTCGCGCTCCCGGCGCCGTACCGCGCTGCTGGCGGGGTTGAGGAACAGCAGCCGGGCCCGGCAGCCGGCCTCGGCGAGGCGGACCAGGCGGCGGCCGGAGTAGTTCTGGACCAGGAGGTTGAGCCCGATGCCGACCGCGTCCAGCCGCCGGGCGCCCCCGAACAGGTCCTCGACGGGCAGCTGCCGCTGGAGCCGCACCCGGTCGGGGTGGACGCCGACCACGTCCGCGTAGCGGTCGCCGACCAGGTCCTCGACCGCGTCGATGGGCAGCCGGTCGGTGGCGGGGTTTCCGGTGCCGCTGCCGAGGATCTCCAGCAGCCGGGCCGAGGCCCGCTCGGCCTGGGCCAGCACGGTCCCGGACAGGGCGCGGTTGCGGGAGACGACGTTACGGGCGACCTCCAGCTCGTCCAGGGCCAGCTCCACCTCGCGCCGGTCGTCCAGGTAGGGCTCGAAGCACGGCCAGTGCTGGACGAGGAGTTCGCGCAGTTGGGGCAGGGTGAGGAAGCTGAGGGTGTTGTCGTCGGCCGGGTCGAGCAGATAGCCCTTGCGGCGGCTCACCTCCCGGACCGCCACGGCCCGCTGCACCCACTCCTGGCCGGCCGGTCCGGCGGCGGCGATGACCCAGTCGTCGCCGTGGACCGGTTCGTAGATCGGCCGGAGCACCGCGCCGACGACCGCGCGCAGCCGCTGTTCGACCAGATTCAGCCAGATGTAGGCCCGCCCGGCCCGGCGTGCGCGCGTCCGCACCTCGTCCCAGGCGTCCGCGCCCCAGTCCAGTTCCGCTCCGATCTCCATCGGACGCACCAGGGACACCGCACCGGGGGGTGCCTCGGTGGAGCCGTCACCCCCGGGACCTCCGTCACCAGGGGGCAGCTCCAGCCCGCCCGAGCTCACCTGTGCACCGCCTTCCGCCCCCGCTCCAACGATCACCGCAGACTACTGCTCAGGCGGGGGGCGGTGCGACACTCCGGTCGGCCCGAGGGCCAACCTTAATCTTCCGTGTGGCCGTTGTGACCGGCGAGTGCGGGAGGCGTGAGCGGGTTCATCGCGGTCACGTCGCGGGGTGCGAGTTGGAAACCCTGCCAGTGCAGCGGCATCGGTTCCTGGTCCTCGTCACGGGCGATGTGGTGGAACCCGATGTTGACCCACACGACCGGGTGGGTGAGGGTCTGGCCGTTGACCCACGTGTCGACGCTCTTACCGGCCCGGGCGCCGCAGTTCGCCAGGTTGTTGCTCGCAAACTGTTCACATTTGTTGTACTGCGTGAAGTAGACGTCGTGCTTGGTGAAGCTGCGTCCCTGGTACTTGGTGGTGTGGCCGGGCACGATCTCGTAGCTGCGCGGATGGCCGTCCTTGTTCTTGCCCGCCGTGCTCACCACCCGCCACCACCGGGACCCCGCCGCGTCGCCCGCCAGCTCCTTGGTGACCTTGGTGCGGGTGGTCTTGGTCGTGGGGATCCGGCCGGCGACGGCCGTGGTCGTGGAGTCGTACTGCTCGACTTTGCTCTTCGGCGAGCCGTCGAGGCCGAAGTTCAGCCGCCAGAAGACGTTGTGGGCGTGGCTGGTGGCGTAGTCCTTGGCGCCCTTGCCGATCGGCCAGCCGCGGCCGTCGCCCGCGTCGTAGTCCATCGGGGAGAGCGTGCCGGTGGCGCCGACCTGCATGGACATGGTGCCGTCGCCCGCGAACCGCCACTCGGTGATGTACTCGTACCAGCCGACCTGGTTGACGGTGTAGACCAGCAGGTCCTTGCCCTGGGCCTGGTAGAGCTTCTGGCCGTCGTTCATGCGGTAGGCGTGGCCGCGGGCCCGGGTGGTGGCGCACAGCCCCTTGATGTCCGGGTGGGTGGGGTCCCAGGCGTCCGGCACCCGCACGGTCTTGATGGTGCCGCCGGGGCACTCGGCCGGAGCCAGCTGCTGCAGCCCCTGGGCGAAGCCCTGTCCGGTGAGGTCGTCGTACTCGGCCTTGCCGTCGTCGTACGGGACGTGGATCTGGCCGATTTTCGCCGAGGTCAGCACCTTGATGGGACGGGCCTCGCCCTTGGGCTGGTACGAGATGTCGTCGAGCACCAGCCCGGCCTTGCTCTCGTAGTGCCAGCACATTCGCCAGACGGTGCCGCCGTCCAGGGTCTCCTGGATCTTGTACGCGGCGCTGCAGTCGGCGGCGGCCGCCGGGGCCTTGGCCGGTGCCTGCGGCGCGGCCTGTGCCGGTCCGGCGGCGACCGCCACCGAGCCGATCAGAGCCGAGGCGCCGAGGGCCGCCGCGAGCCGGGTACGGGCCCGGCCCAGCCTTCTTTCACGCATGGAGGTGTGCTCCTGTCACAAAGGGGGTGGAGGGGCGGACGCGGGTGTCCTACGAGCCCAGCCGGGCGACGGACCGGGCGCTCAGGTCGATGACCAGCTGCCGGGTGTCGATCCAGGGGCCGCCCGCCACCCTGGTGAACAGCCGCACGCAGCGGTGCTTGCCGCAGTCCCGGGTGGCGGCGGGGCCCGGGGCGTCCACGCCCGTGCGGTAGACGAAGCCGGTGACGACCAGCTGGTCGGGGCTGGTCAGCGTCTTGCCGGTGGCGTCCTTGAAGTCCTTCTTCAGCCCCTCGCCGAGCTTGTCGGCGATCAGCAGCCGGGCCGCCTCGCGCGCCTCGTCCCGGTTGGGCGGCGGCTGGACGCCGCGCTGGGTGTCGGTGTGCTCGACCTTGCCCGAGCCCAGGTCGACGGTCTTCGTCACATAGGTGTTGTCGCTGTAGTCGTAGTACGTGACGTCGGCCCGGCGGGGCGGGTCGGCGGAGCCGACCTCGTCGGGGGTCAGCTCGGCGAGGTCGGTGGAGAGCTGCTCCGGGCCCTTGCCGCCCGTGACGTCCTTGCCGCTGTCCCGGAGGCCGCGGCCGAGTGCGAGCGTCCGGGCGCGCTTCAGCTCGGCGTCGGTGAGGGGGTCCCGGCCCGTGCCGGTCTTCCGCTGGACGGGCGCGTCCTCGACGACGCCGGGCAGCTGCCGGGCCGCCTGGCCCTGCTCCGCGGCGGAACCCTGCGGTCCGCCGCCGCGCCCCTCCTTGCCGGAGGCGCTGTCCGGCAGCGTCACCCCGACCATGACCGCCGTGGCCGTGGCCGCCACGGCCACACCCGCCATCACTCTTCCCAGATGGCGATGGTTCAACTTGCGCACCGTTCTTCCCCAATCCCCCCGGCGATCCCATCCAGCTGTATGCCCCGCCATAGCGGGATATCGCATACGTCAAGGTCACTCGGTAGGACGAACCGATATGGCCGTAGGTTGCCTCCCGTTTGAGGAAGTTCCGCTGAAACGGCCGTTCTCCCAGTGAAGTTGGGAAAGGATGCGTCGTCGGTCGGTTCGGTCCGGGGCGGGCGGTGCTCGCGGCCCCGGGAGGAGAAGTGGAAGAGTCGTCGTATGCAGGTCTGGCCGGGACACGCTTATCCCCTGGGCGCCACGTACGACGGCGCCGGAACCAACTTCGCGGTGTTCTCCGAGGCCGCCACGCGCATCGAGCTGTGTCTGCTGCACGACGACGGCTCGGAGACGGCCGTCGAGCTGCGCGAGACGGACGGGTTCGTGCGCCACGCCTATCTGCCCGGCATCATGCCGGGCCAGCGCTATGGCTTCCGGGTCCACGGCCCGTACGCACCGGAGAACGGCGACCGGTGCAATTCCGCCAAGCTGCTGCTGGACCCGTACGCCAGGGCCATGAGCGGGAAGATCGACTGGGGCGAGGAGGTCTACGGCTACCACTTCCACCGGCCGGACAAGCGCAATGATCTGGACTCGGCCCCCCACACGATGGCCTCGGTCGTGGTCAACCCGTACTTCGACTGGGGCGACGACCGGCCGCCGCGCACCGACTACCACCGCACGGTCATCTACGAGGCCCATGTGAAGGGCCTGACCATGCGCCATCCGCGGCTTCCGGAGGAGCTGCGCGGCACCTACGCGGCGCTGGCCCATCCGGCGATCATCGAGCATCTGACGGAGCTGGGCGTCACCACGCTGGAGCTGATGCCCGTACACCAGTTCGTCCACGACCACCGGCTGGTCGACGAGGGCCTCGCCAACTACTGGGGCTACAACACCATCGGCTTCTTCGCCCCGCACAACGCCTACGCGTCCTGGGGCGACCGGGGACAGCAGGTGCTGGAGTTCAAGTCGGCGGTGCGGGCGCTGCACCAGGCGGGCATCGAGGTCATCCTCGACGTCGTCTACAACCACACCGCCGAGGGCAACCACCTGGGGCCGACGCTCTCCTTCCGGGGGCTGGACAACGCCTCGTACTACCGGCTGACCGATGACCGGCGGTACTACATGGACACCACCGGCACCGGAAACTCCCTGCTGATGCGCAGCCCCCACGTCCTCCAGCTGATCATGGACTCCCTGCGGTACTGGGTGACCGAGATGCGGGTGGACGGCTTCCGCTTCGATCTGGCGGCGACCCTGGCCCGTCAGTTCCACGAGGTGGACCGGCTGTCGTCGTTCTTCGACCTGGTGCAGCAGGACCCGGTGGTCAGCCAGGTGAAGCTGATCGCCGAGCCGTGGGACGTCGGCGAGGGCGGCTACCAGGTGGGGAACTTCCCGCCGCTGTGGACCGAGTGGAACGGAAAGTTCCGGGATACCGTGCGCGATCTGTGGCGCGGTGAACCCCGCACCCTGGCCGAATTCGCCTCCCGGCTCACCGGCTCCTCCGACCTCTACCAGAACGACGGCCGCCGCCCGCTCGCCTCCGTCAACTTCGTCACCTGCCACGACGGCTTCACCCTGCGCGACCTGGTGAGCTACGACGAGAAGCACAACGAGGCCAACGGGGAGTCCAACCAGGACGGCGAGAGCTACAACCGCTCCTGGAACTGCGGCGTCGAGGGCGAGACCGACGACCCCGGGGTCCGCGCCCTGCGCCGCCGTCAGATGCGCAACTTCATCGCCACCCTGATGCTCTCCCAGGGCGTGCCCATGCTCAGCCACGGCGACGAGTTCGCCCGCACCCAGGGCGGCAACAACAACGCGTACTGCCAGGACAACGAGACCTCCTGGGTGCGGTGGCCGCTGACCGGCAAGGACGCGACCGACGAGGACCGGGAGGCCCAGGAGCTGCTGCGCTTCACCCGCTCCCTGATCTGGCTGCGCCGCGACCACCCCGTCTTCCGCCGCCGCCGCTTCTTCCACGGCCGCCCGGTGGAGGGCACCCACGACGAGCTGTCCGACATCGCGTGGTTCACCCACGAGGGCGAGGAGATGCGCCAGCGCGACTGGCAGGCCGCCCACGCCAAGTCCCTCGCGGTCTTCCTCAACGGCAGCGCGATCTCCGAGCCGGGCGTGCGGGGCGAGCGCATCACCGACGACTCGTTCCTGCTGCTCTTCAACGCCCACCACGAGCCGCTGGACTTCGTCGTGCCCGTCGACCACGGCAAGCAGTGGCAGGTCATCGTGGACACGGCGGTCCCCGAGGGCGTGGAGCCCGGCAGCGGCCAGAAGGTCGCCGCGGGCGACCGGCTGACCCTGGTGGACCGCAGCCTGATGGTCCTCCAGCGCCCGGCCTGAGGCCACCGGCCGTCTCCCCGGCGAGCCGCCGCACCGGCCCGGTCGGCTTGTCATGCCGGCGAGCGCGTGCGCCCGGATGGGGGTCCGGCATCTCTTGAGCGGCCCCTTGTGGGTACGTACGTTCATATGACGGCTGACCGCACCGCGCCCACCGCCACCTACCGGCTGCAGCTCCAGCCCGGCTTCCCCTTCGCGGCCGCCGAGCGGGCCGTGCCGTATCTGGCCTCGCTCGGCGTCTCCCATCTGCATCTGTCCCCCGTGCTGGAGGCCCGCCCCGGGTCGACGCACGGCTACGACATCGTGGACCACACCGCCGTACGGGCGGAGCTGGGCGGCGAGCGGGGGCTGCGCGCCCTCGCCCGCACGGCCCGGGCGCACGGCCTGGGGCTGATCGCCGACATCGTGCCGAACCACATGGCGGTCCCCGTGCCCGAACGGCTCAACGGGCCGCTGTGGGAGGTGCTGCGGGACGGGCCCGAATCGCCTTACGCGCGGTGGTTCGACATCGACTGGGCCGAGCACGGCCGCAAGGTGCTGCTGCCCGTGCTCGGCGGGCCGCTCGGCGAGGAGTGGGAGCGGCTGCGGCCCGGGGACGACGGGGTGCTGCGCTACTACGACCACGAGTTCCCGCTGCGGCCCGGCACCGAGCGGCTGCCGCCGGCCGCACTGCTGGACGCCCAGTGGTACCGGCTCGGCTGGTGGCGGCTGGCCCGCACCGAGCTGAACTACCGCCGCTTCTTCACCATCTCCGAGCTGATCGCGGTGCGCGTCGAGGACCCGGAGGTCTTCGACGCGACCCACCGCACGCTGCTGGACCTGGTGCGCGACGGGGTGCTCGACGGGCTGCGGGTGGACCACCCGGACGGCCTCGCCGACCCCGAGGGCTATCTGCGGACGCTGGACGAGGCGGTGCGGGCCGCGACGGGCGGCGACGGCCGCTGGACCGTCGTGGAGAAGATCCTCGCCCGGGACGAACCGCTGCCCGCCCACTGGCCCGTCGCCGGAACGACCGGCTACGACGCGCTGCACCACATCGACGGCCTCTTCGTCGACCCGGACGGGCTGGAGAAGCTGACCGCCACCTACCGCTCCTTCACCGCCGCCCCGCCGGACGAGGGCGGCGACTGGGCGGCCACGGTCCGCAGCGCCGCCCGGCACGTCGTCCGCCACGAACTGGCCGCCGAGGTGGAGCGCCTGACCCGCACCGCCTCCCGGATCTGCGCCGCCTCGCCCCCGCTGCGCGACCACGCGCCCTGGGCGCTGCGCACGGCGATCCGCGCGCTGCTGGTACGGCTGCCGGTCTACCGCCCGTACGCCACGGTCGGCGCCCCGGCGGCGGAGGCGGACGCGGCGATGCTGCACCGGGCCGCGCGGGACGCCCGTACGGCCTTCACGGCCACGGCCCGCACGGTCGAGGCGGAGGCCCGGGCGGTGGACACCGTACGGGACGCGGCCCTCGGCAGGCTCGGCGACGGCCCGGACCACCGCGACTTCCTGGCCCGCTTCGCCCAGACCGCCGCCGCGCTGCGCGCCAAGTCCGTCGAGGACACCGCCTTCTACCGCTACACCCCGCTGCTCTCGGCGGCGGAGGTCGGCGGCGACCCCGGGCACCCGGCCGTCTCCCCCGAGGAGTTCCACGCCTTCGCCGCCCGCCTCTTACGGGACTGGCCCACGACCGGCACCGTGCTGTCCACCCACGACACCAAACGCAGCGCGGACGTACGGGCCCGGATCGCCGCCCTCACCGAGTCCCCGGCCCGGTGGGGCCGGCTGCTGGCGGAAGCGGCGGATCCGGCGCGGCCGCAGGCCCCCGACCCGCAGCTCGCCTGGACGGCCTGGCAGACCGCGCTCGGCCTGGGCACCGCGGACGCCCAGCGGCTCGTACCGGCGATGCTCAAGGCGGTACGGGAGGCGGGGCTGCACACGACCTGGACCGAGCAGAACGCCGCCTACGAGGACGCCGTGACGGCCTACCTGGAGGCCGCGCCGTGGGCGGCGCTGGACGCCTTCGCGTCCGACATCGCCGCCCCCGCCCGGGTCAACACGCTCGGCGCGGCCCTGCTGCACCTGACCATGCCGGGCGTGCCCGACCTGTACATGGACACCGAGCGCGCCTACCGGGCGCTGGTCGACCCGGACAACCGCCGCCCGCCCGCGCTGGACGGCCACGCCGCTGACGAGCTGTCCGCCGAGAAGCTGCTGCTCACCCGGGCCGCGCTGCGGCTGCGCCGGGACCACCCGTCGTGGTTCGGCCCCGGAAGCGACTACACCCCCCTGATCGCCGCCGGACCGGCGTCCCCCCACTGCGTGGCCTTCCTCCGTCACGACGGCACGAGCGGCGGGGGCGGTGGCGCGATCACCGTCGCCACCCGCCTCTCCCGGCGCCTGGCCGAGGCGGGCGGCTGGGACCCGCGCACCCGGCTGCCCCTGCCCCCGGGCCACTGGCGGGACCTGCTGACCGGCCGGGCGGCCGGTGGAGCGACCCCGCTGGCCGAGCTGCTGGACCGGCTCCCGGTGGCCCTCCTGGTCCGTGACTGAGGCCGGGGCGCGCGTGTTCGTGTCCTGAAGCATTTACAGTCACACCCCCGCGCGCTACGTTCACAAGGAAATTGGGAGCGCTCCCATGCCGACGGTTCCTCACCCGGTCACGTCGAAGGGAAGACCAGCGCAATGGCTCGACGATTACTGGCCCCCGCACGCCCCCCACGCCCGCCGGGCAGCCCTCGCGCCCGCAGATCCGTCCTGCTGGTACTGCTCTCCGTGCTGCCCGCCCTGGGCCTCGTCTTCTTCTCCGGAGGCAGCGCCTCCGCCCACGGCGCGCCCATGGCGCCCGGCAGCCGCACCTATCTGTGCTGGAAGTACAGCCTGTCCAGCAGCGGTGAGGTCAAGCCGACCAACCCGGCCTGCAAGGCCGCGTTCAACAAGAGCGGCGCGACCCCGTTCTACAACTGGTTCGCGGTGCTCCGCTCGGACGGCGCGGGCCGGACCAAGGGCTTCATCCCCGACGGCAAGCTGTGCAGCGGCGCCGCCACCGTCTACGACTTCTCCGGCTTCGACCTGGGCAGCAAGGACTGGCCGGTGACCCATCTGACCTCCGGCAAGACCATGCAGTTCTCGTACAACGCCTGGGCCGCGCACCCGGGTTCGTTCCGCAGCTACGTCACCAAGAACCCGATCGACCCGACGAAGCCGCTCACCTGGAACGACCTGGAGGACCAGCCGTTCGACACGGTGACCAACCCGCCGCAGTCCGGCCCGGTCGGCACGGTCGACGGCAAGTACACGTGGAACGCCACCCTGCCCTCGGGCAAGAGCGGACGCCACATCATCTACACCGTCTGGACCCGCTCGGACAGCCAGGAGACCTTCTACAGCTGCTCCGACGTGGTCTTCGACGGCGGCAACGGCGAAGTGACGGTCCCGGGCGCCACCTCCGGCGGCAGTGACCCCACCGACCCGCCGACCTCCAAGTGCACCGCGACCCAGAAGACCACCAGCGCCTGGAACGGCGGCTACCAGGCGGAGGTGACGGTGACCAACTCCGGCGCCACGCCCATCTCCTCGTGGATGGTCGACTGGACCCTGCCCGCCGGACAGCGGGTCGACAGCGCCTGGAACGGCAAACTGACCACCAGCGGCACGGCGGCCTCGGTCACCAACGCCGACTGGAACGGCTCCCTGTCCGCCGGGGCCTCGACCACCTTCGGCTACGCCGCCAGCGGCGGCTCCCCGGACACCGCGCCCGCCCCGGTGTGCATGGTGCACTGACCCGCCCCGAAGCACCGACCGCGTGCCCCTGATCCGCTCGCAATCTGTCAGGTGCACCTCACAAAGCCGGTCTGCCGCCCCCGTCCCCTCCGGACGGCAGACCGGCCATGGCCTGCCCGGTGCCACCGCAACATCACCACGACGTCCCGTCGGCACGGGCATCACCGAGGCGATGGTGTCTCCCGCAACGGCCAGACCTCGACCACGCCTTGGGCGACCGCGCACGGGGTCTTCGACACGAGCTCGACGGCCTCCTCGAGGGTCGCGGCCTCGATGATCCCGAACCCGGCCACGGGGAGGGCCGAGGACATGAAGGAACCGCCCTCCACGGTCGTGCGGGCGCCGTCGTGGTTGCGCACCCGCACGGGCGAGCCGGCGATGCCCATGACGGCCCCGGCCTCGGCCATGCGGGCGTCATGCGCGTGTGCCTCGTCCCGTACCGCCGGGTCGGTGCGGTCGTAGCCGTCCTGGTCCCCGTATCCGATGGTCACGAATGTCGCCATGACAGGGCCTTCCTCTCGTTGCCTGCGGAGTGCTCACCCTTACCGACTCCCGGCCGTGCCCGAACTCATCGGTGCGCTGCGGGGCCGCACGGTACGGGCCGTCCAGCGGCCGTCGGCGCGGGTGATGCGGACCGGGTGGCCGAAGCACGCGGTGATCGTGTCGGTGGTCACCACCTCGTCCACGTCGCCCGACGCCAGGCACTGTCCGCCGCGCAGCAGCATCGCGTGCGTGGTGGACGCGGGCAGCTCCTCCAGGTGGTGGGTCACCAGGACCGTGGCCAGTTCCGGGTGGGCGAGCCGCAGGGCGTCCAGGCTGTCCAGCAGCTGTTCGCGGGCGGCCAGGTCGAGGCCGGTGGCGGGTTCGTCGAGCAGCAGCAGCCGGGGGCGGGGCATCAGGGCCCGGGCGATCAGCACCCGGCCGCGCTGCCCCTGGGAGAGGGTCGGCCAGCGGGCGTCGAGCTTGCCGGCCATGCCCAGGGTGTACAGCAGCCGCTCGGCCCGCTCGCGCTGGGCGGGGCCGGGATGGCGGCGGGGGACCGGCTCGACGGTGTTGGTGAGCCCGGTCAGGACGACGTCCCGCGCCCGCAGCGGGGAGCGCAGCGGATGCCGGGGGTCCACGTGGCCCACGTACGCGCGCAGCTCCCGCAGGTCGACCCGGCCCAGGGTGCGGCCCAGCACCTCCACCGTGCCCCGGGTGGGGTGGGCGTGCGCGCCGAGCAGCCCGAGCAGAGTCGATTTGCCCGCGCCGTTGGGGCCGAGCAGGGCCCAGTGTTCGCCCTGGCGGACGGTCAGCGAGATCGAGCGCAGCAGCGGGGTGCCGTCGCGGACCACATCGACGTCGTCGGCCCTCAGGACGGGGGCGCCGGTCGTCATCGTGCCTCCTCGGCGATGAGCGTCATGACGGACTCGAGGTTCTTCACGGTGGCGGCGATCGCGGCGTCGGGGTCGCCGTCCGCCAGGGCGTCGAGCAGCGCCGTGTGGGCGCAGGTCAGATCGGGCAGCCCGGTCTCGTGGACGACCATCTCGACCAGCTCCTCGCGCAGCACCGGCAGGACGGAGGTGAACAGGCCGAGCAGCACGGCGTTGCCGGACAGCTCCACGACCGTGCGGTGGAAGTCCAGATCGGCGTCGACGAAGGCGGCGGCCCCGGCTCCGGCGGCCTTCTGGCGGCGCTTCAGGTCCTCGGTGAGCCGGGTGATGTCCTCGGGGCGCACCCGCCGCGCGGCCAGCCGGGCGGCCTCCACCTCCAGGGCCCGGCGGACCTCGTAGACCTCCAGCAGCCGGGCGCGGCGCAGCAGTTGCCGTACGTCGCGCGGTTCCGGCGGCTCCTCGGCGGCGAAGGTGCCCGAGCCGTGGCGTACGTCCAGCAGGCCGTCGTGGGCCAGCAGCCGGACGGCCTCGCGCACGGAGGAGCGGCCGACGCCCAGTTCGGCGGCGAGGGTCACCTCGCTGGGGAGACGCCGGCCGGGTCGCCAGCGTCCCTCGGCGAGCATCGCGCGCAGGGCGCTTTCGACCTGCGGCACCACGCGCCCGTGCCGCAGCTGTGGGGCTTTCGCCATCTCGTCCCTCCCGGCGGGCTGTTGATCAGGTCCGATGGCGTCGTGGACTCTAACAGAAGTCCTCAGACGTCTGAGGAATCGGGGCTCTCCGAGGCCGCACCGGAGGGCGCAAGAGGTGTGCAACCGCCCGCAAACCGGCGCCCAAGCGACCGGGCCCAAGCTGTCTTCGGGGGAGACACCACAGGCCGGAACCGGGGGGAGTGGTCCCGTGCATCTGCTCGATCTGCTCGCGGCCCGTGCCGAACCGGCGGCCGCGGTCCTGCTGACCGTCACCCGGCGCTGCCCGCTCGCCTGCGCGCACTGCTCGACCGCCTCCACGATGGGGAGCGAGCAGATCGACGCCGCCGTGCTGAAGCGTTTCGTCGGGACATTCACCCCGGGCGACCGCCCCGCGTACGTCCTGTTGACGGGCGGTGAACCGCTGCTGCGGCCGGAGCTGGTGCGGGAGATCGCGGAGCGGGTACGGGAGGTGGGGGGCCGGACCCAGCTGCTGTCCGGGATGTTCTTCGCGGCCCGGGGCCGGGTGCCCGCACCGGTGCGGCGGGCCGTCGACGCGGTGGACCACTTCGCGGCCAGCGTCGACGCCTTCCACGAACGCCGGGTGCCGCGCGCCGCCGTGCTGCGCGTCCTGCGGCGGCTGCTGGACGAGGGCAAGGACGTCAGCGTCCAGCTCACCGGGCTCACGCCCGACGATCCGTATCTGCGGCGGGCCACCGAGGACATCCGCCGGGAGCTGGACGACCGGGTGCCGATCCTGGTCACGGTCGTACGTGCTGCCGGGCGCGCCCGTACGTGGCTGCCCCGCCCCGGGGCGGTCCCCGAGGCTGTCGCCCATCGCAGCGTGCCCGCCCCCTGCGCGCTGGCCGCGTGGCCGGTGGTGTGCTTCGACGGGACCGTGGCGGCCTGCTGCAACCAGGACGTGGTCGACGCCGCCGCCCTCGGCCGCCTCCCCGCCCATCTGCGGCTCGGGCACATCGCGCGCGACGACTGGGCGACGATCCGCGCACGCCAGCGCAGCCGCCCGCTGCTGCGCGGCATCCGGGCCTTCGGCCCGCGCCATCTGGCCTCGCTCGCGGGCGCCGGTTGCGAGGGCTACTGCGCGGCGTGCGTGACCACCCTGGGCGAGCCGGGGACGGCCGCCCGGGTGGGGGCGCTGCTGGAGCGGCCGGGGGTGCGCGCGGTGGAGCGGCGGCTCGAGGAGGTGGTGCGCGAGGGCGGGGCGGAGGCGTTCCTGCGGCGCTACGGGACCGAGGGGTATCGGGAGCTTGCCGCTCTCGGACACGAAACGGGTGCCTCATGACCCCGGCGGGCGCCGCGCTCGACGCCAGGATCGGGCTGCTGCGGCCGGGGCTGCGGACCACCCTGGCCCGGGTCTGGGCGGTGCCGGACCCGGCCGCCGTCTATCCCGAATACCTGCATCTGACGCACCAGATCATCCGCGCGACCGTCCCCGTGATGGAGGCCGCCGCCGCCCGCAGCCGGGAGCTGGCCGACCGGGCGGCCGACCCGGTGGCCGCCGCGCTCGTGCCGTACTGGGCGCGCCACATCCCCGAGGAGCGGGGCCATGACCGCTGGGTGTGCGAGGACCTGGCCGCCCTCGGCCACGACCCCGGCGAGCCCTGGCGGCGGATTCCGCCCGCGCCGGTGGCGGCGCTGGCGGGCGCCCAGTACTTCTGGATCCGGCAGCTCCACCCGGTCTGTCTGCTCGGCTACATCGCCGTACTGGAGGGCGACCCTCCGCACCCCCGGGCGGCCGAGCACTTACGCGCGCGCACCGGGCATCCGCGCGCCGCGTTCCGCACCCTCGCGCGCCACGCCGAGGAGGACCCCGGCCACCGGGACGCCCTGCGCCGGCTGCTCGACACCCTGCCGCTCGACACCCGGCTGCGGCGCGCGGTGGGCGTGTCCGCCCTGAACACCGTTCAGCTGCTGGTGGCCGCCTTCGGCGCACTCGCCGACCGGTTCACGGGGAGCGCGTGATGGACCGGCTCTCGCTCACCGCCGCCCTGCGCCACCGCCCCTTCCGCCTGCTCTACGGCGGCCAGGCCATCTCCAGCGTCGGGGACTGGCTGGACTATCTCGCCCTCGTCGTCCTCCTCACCTACACCTGGGGCCACGGCGCGGGCGCGCTCGCCGCGCTCAGCGTGGCGGTGGCCGTTCCGATGGTGGCGCTCGCCCCGGTGGCCGGGGCGCTGGCCGACCGGATGAGCGACCGGATCCGGGTGCTGGTCGGCTGCGATGTGATCCGCGCGGGGCTGGCGCTCGGCTATCTCGCCGCGCCCGATCTGCCGGTGCTGCTGGTGCTCGTGGTGTGCAAGGTGTCGTTCGGGGCCCTGTTCAACCCCGTCCACCAGTCCACGCTGCGCTCCGTCGTCCCGGAGGCGGATCTGCTCTCCGCGATGTCCCTCACCGTCTTCACCAACCAGGCCGCCAAGGTGGCGGGACCGGCGCTGAGCGGGCTGCTCATCGCCGCCTTCGGGGTGCGGGCGGCGTTCATCGTGGACGCGGCGACGTTCCTCGTCTCGGCGGCCCTGCTGTCCGCCGTACGACTGCCACCCCGGCCGGACCCGAAGGCGGCCGCGCCGGACGGTGCGGAGGAGCCCACGGCGCGCACGGGACTGCGCGCCGACATCGCCGAGGGGATGCGGTTCATCGCCCGCACCCCCGCGCTGATCGCGCTGATCGGCAGCGTCGCGGCGACCCTCTTCCTCGTCCTCACCTTCGACACCCTCTCCCCGCTGGCCATGCGCGAACTGGGCGTCGGCGAATCGTCGCTGGGCTACGTGGTGGCGGCGGTGGGGCTCGGCGCGGCGCTCGGCACCCTGGCGATCAGCGGGCGGGTCATGCGGGCGGGGCCGTTCGTGGTGCTGGGCGTGGCGCAGATCGTGGTCGGCGCGGCGGTCAGCGGCATCGGCACCGGGCTCGGCCTGGACGCCCACGGCATGGTCTGGCTGTGGATGCCGATCGCCGGGGTGCTCGGCTTCGCCGCCGCCGGGATCATGGTCGTCTTCCCGTACGTACTGCACCGCGAGACGCCCCCGGAGCTGACCGGCCGGGTCACCGCGATCGCCAACGCCTTCCCGGTGCTGCTGCAGCTCGCCGCCCCGCCGCTGGGCGCGGCGCTCGCCGACTGGGCGGGCGTCGGCTTCGTGTTCCTGACCGCCGGCCCCGCCCTCGCGGCGCTGGGAGCGGTGGTCTGGCTGTACGGGACGCGCGTACGGCGCCGGGGCGAGCACCCGAACGAGCACCCGAACCCGCACCGGGACGACGAACAACCCCCACCACCCACCGGGAGGGCCGACACCATGCCGGACACACAGCGCCTGGACGCCCTGCGGGCCGCCGGGTTCCCCGTCGACGCACTCACCCCGGGGCAGCGGGACGCGCTCCACGGGCTCAGCGACGAGGAGGCCGACCTGCTGATCTCCGTACAGCTACGGCTCCACGCCACCGCCGACGAGGTGGAGGCGCACAGCGGGGAGCCCATCATCGGCGGGGTCCTCTTCTGAGCCCGGCCCGCCGCGACCCGTCGGCCGCCATCACGAAGGGGGCGCCGTGCACGACATGAGCCGCAAGACCATCACCGTCGTCTTCTGCGACATGGTCGGCTCCACGGCGCTCAGCGAGCGGCTCGACGCGGAGGCGCTGCGCCATGTGATGCTGCGCTACTACGACCTGCTGCGCTCCTGCCTGGAGCGGCACGGCGGCACCGTGGAGAAGTTCATCGGCGACGCGGTCATGGCCGTCTTCGGCATCCCCGTCGTGCACGAGGACGACGCGCTGCGCGCCGCCCGCGCGGCCCTGGACATGCTGGCCGCCGTCGAGGGGGCGGGGGAGGAGCTGGAGCGCGAGACCGGGGCCCGGATCGCGGTGCGCATCGGCATCCACACCGGCGAGGTCGTCACCTCGGGCGCCGCCGACGCGGGGCACGCCCTGGTCTCCGGGGAGGCGGTCAACGTCGCCGCCCGGCTCGAACAGCACGCCCCCGCCGGGCAGATCCTCATCGGCGCCGACACCCACGGGCTCATCGCGGCACACGCCGAGACCGCCGAAGTGGAGCCGCTGACCGTACGGGGCAAGTCCGAGCCGGTGCCCGCCTGGCGGCTGACCGGGATCCGGCCGCAGACGCGGACGCTCGCCGGGCCGCCGGGCGTCCCCATGGTCGACCGGAGCGACGAACTGGCCCAGCTGCGCATGGCGTTCGCCCGGGTGGTGCGCGACCGCTCCTGCCACCTGGTGACCCTGTTCGGCGACCCGGGCGTGGGCAAGAGCAGGCTGGCCCGCGCGTTCGCGGCCGAGGCGGAACGCGACGGCGCGCTCGTCGCGGGCGCCCACTGCCCGCCGTACGGCAGCGCCGGGCCGCTGGCCCCGCTCGCACCCCTGCTGACCCAGGCGCTGGGCGCGAACCCCCGGGCGCGGCTGGCCGAGGTGCTGGGCGGCGGGGACGCCGAACGGGACGCGGCCACCGCGCTGGCGCGGCTCGCCCGCACCGGCGTCTCCGGCACCTCCTTCGGCGAGACCCGCTGGGCCCTGCAACTGCTGTGCACCGCGCTGGCGGGCACACGCCCGCTGGTCGCCGTCGTGGACGATCTGCACTGGGCGCACGAGGACCTGCTCGGCGCGCTCGACCACCTCGCCGACTGGGTCCAGGGCGCGCCGGTGCTGCTGCTGTGCGTCGCCCGGCCCGAGCTGCTGGAGCGCAACCCCCAGTGGGGCAGCGGCAAGCTCAACGCCACCGCGCTGGTGGTGCCGCCGCTCGCCGCCGACGACTGCCGCGAACTGGTGCTGCGGCTGTACGAGCCGGACGGCGCCCACGACCCCGAGGTGGTCCCGCACACGGCCGCCGCCGCGCACGAGCGGATCGTGGAGCGGCTGGTGCACCGCTCCGAGGGCAACCCGCTGTTCGTCGAGCAGATCGTGGGAATGGTCAGCGAGAGCGACGACCCGCGTTTCGTACCCCCGTCGGTGCGGGCCGTCGTCGCCGCCCGGCTGGACCGGCTGGAGCCCGCCGAACGGGCGGTGCTGGAGTGCGCGGCCGTCACCGGCGCCGAGTTCACGGCCGCCGACCTCACCGCGCTGCTGCCCGCCGGGGACGGTCCGGTCGAGCACGCGGTCCGCACGCTGGTGCGCCGCCGCCTCCTGGAGGCCGCCGGAGCGCCCGCCCCGGCGGAGCCCGGCGCGGCCCGCTGGCGCTTCGTCAGCCAGCTGATCCGCGACGAGGTCTACAGCGGCATGTCCAAGCTGGTGCGGGCCCGGCAGCACGAGCGGTTCGCGGAATACCGCGCCGAACACGCCCCGGAGGAGCAGACCCAGGAGCAGAACCAGGAACGGGCCGGGGAGCACGCCGGGGAGCATTCCGACCACCACACCATCGGCACCCACCTGGAGGAGGCGTTCCGGCTGCGGCTGGACCTGGGCCCCGCCGACGCCACGGCCCGGAGCACCGGCGCCCGCGCCGCCCGCCACCTCGCGGCGGCGGGCACCGCGGCGCTCGGCCGCGGCGACGTCCGCTGGGCCGTCGACCTGCTGCGCCGGGCGCTCGCCCTCACCGACGCCCTCCCGGAACCCCAGCCCCACACCGGTCTCGCCGTACGGACCGCCCTCGCCGAGGCGCGGCTGGCCGCCGGGGACGCGGCCGAGGCGGTCGGCGCGCTGCGGCAGCTGCTCACCGACGCGCGCGCCGCGGGCGACCGCGGCGTCGAGGCCCGGGTCCGGCTCCAGCTCGTCTATCTGGAGCCGGGCGCGGACGGCTTCGGCGCCGTCCTCGACACGGCCCGCGACGCGGTCGCCGTCTTCACCGCGTCGGACGACGCGCTCGGCCTGGCCCGCGCCTGGCTGGCCATCGGCCAGGAGCGGCAGAGCCGCAGCCGGCACGGCGAGGCCGCCCGCTATCTGACCCGCGCCCTGCACGAATCGGTCCGCGCCGGGGCCGGTCTGGAGCGCGCCGGGAGCCTGGGCGCGCTCGCCGTGTCCCTGTGGCTGGGCCCCGAACCGGCACCCGTGGCGCTGCGCCGCTGCGCCGGGTCCCTGGACGATCTGCTCGCCGGGCGCCGGATGGCGCGAGCCACGGTGTCCTGCCCGATGGCCGCCCTGCTGGCGATGCGCGGCGAGCACACCGAGGCGCGGCGGCTGCTCGCCGACGCCGTGCGCACCCTCGGCGACCTCGGCCACCTCTTCGCCGTACCGGCCGTCCACCTCTTCCAGGCCACGGTGGAGGAGTCGGCGGGGTGCTGGGACGACGCGATACGGCTGCTGCGCGCCGCCCGCGCCGAGCTGGAGCGGCTGGGCGACGGGCAGTTGCACGCCACCGCGACCCGCGATCTGGCCCGGGTGCTGCTCTCCCGGGGCGGCGCCGTGGACGAGGTGGCGCGGCTGGTCGGCGGGCTGCTCGACACCGACCTCGACGCGCTGCCCGCGGCCGCCGCCGACGTCCATGGGATACGCGCCCGGCTGGCCGCGGCGGACGGCGACGCGGACACCACCGCCCACCACCTCGCGGCGGCCCTGGACGCGGCGCGCGGGACCGATTCGCCGGTGTGCCTGGCCGGTGCCGAGTTCGACCGGGCGCAGGCCGCCGCCGCGCTCGGCCGCGCGCCCGAGGCGGTGGCGGCGGCCGCTGAGGCGCGGCGCCACTTCACCGCCAAGGGCCATCTGGTCGGGGCGGAACGGGCCGCGGCGTTCGCCGCCGCGCTGGGAGGCGGCACCGGATGACGGCCACCGGGGCACGGCTGACCTGGAGCCTCCTCGGCCGCGACCGTGCCGAGATCGAGGTCCGCACCGACTGGGCGGGCGCGGGCGGGGCCGAATGGGCCTGGGGCGGCGCCGACGGCCGGGGCGTGCGGGTGTGCGTCCTGGACAGCGGGGTCGAGGTCGGCCACCCCTCGGTGGGCCCCGTCGCGTCGTCGCACACGGTCCGGGAGGCGGCCCGCGGCGGAAACGAGGTCGTGGCGGACACCGGGGGCGACTCCTGCGGACACGGCACCGCCTGCGCGTCGATCATCCGGATGATGGCCCCGGAGTGCGAACTGCACAGCGTCCAGGTGCTGCGCTCGGGCTACCGGGGCAGCGGGGGCGCGCTGATCGAGGGCGTGCGCTGGGCGGTCGACCAGGGCTACGACGTGATCAACATGAGCCTGTCCACGACCCGGCGGGAGTTCGCCCAGGCCCTGCACGAGATCGCCGACCGCGCCTACTTCGGCCGCAGCCTGCTCGTCGCCTCCGCGCACAACATGCCGGTGGAGAGCTTCCCGTGGCGGTTCTCCTCGGTGATCTCGGTGGGCAGCCACGAGGAGGACCGCTCCGAGCTGCTGCTCTACAACCCGGCCCCGCCGGTGGAGTTCTTCGCCCGCGGCGTCCGCGTCCCCGCCGCCTGGCCCGGCGGCACCACCCGCCGCTGCACCGGCAACAGCTTCGCGACCCCGCACGTGGCCGGGATGTGCGCCCGGATCCTCGGCAAGCACCCGGACATGACGCCGTTCCAGGTCAAGCAGGCGCTCTTCCTCGCCTCGGCCAACGTCAGGAGGGCCTAGATGACCGCGTACGAGCACCACGCGCAGCACGAGCGGTACGAGCCCGGGGCCGAACACCGGCTGCTGCTGCAGTCCGTGGTGGAGACCGCGCGGGCGATCTTCGAGGCCCAGGCCAGCTCCATCTTCCTGCTGGACGAGGCGGACGGCGCCCTGGTCTTCGAGGCCGTGTCCGGCAAGGGGGAGGGCGACCTCGTCGGCCGCCGCTTCCCGGCGGGGCGCGGGGTGGCGGGCTGGGTGCTGCAGTCCCGTCAGCCCATCGAGGTCGACGACGTGGACGAGGACGAGCGCTTCGCCCGCGACCTCGCCGAGTCCACCGACTACGTCCCCCGGGCGCTGATGGCCGCGCCGCTGCTGCACGGGGACGAGGTGCTGGGCGTCCTCGAAGTCCTCGACCGCAGCCGGGAGATACGGACCACCCTGGCGGCCATGGACCTGCTGGCGCTCTTCAGCGCGCAGGCGTCGGTGGCGCTGCGGCTGGTACGGCACGGCCGCCGGACCCGCCCGGCGGAGGACGGGCCCGGCGCACCGGGCGCGGACGGTCCGGACGGTCCGGGCACGGACGGTCCGGGCGTCGCCGGTCCGGACGTCGACGGGCTGGCGCGGGCCCTGGCCGCGCTGCGCGGCGAACGGCGCGAGGCCGGGCGGCGGCTGGTCAGGTCGCTCGAAGAGCTGCTGAGCGGGGAGGGGTGACCAGCCGCCGGGCCGGACTCCTACAGCCCCAGCAGCTCCACGTCGGCCCGCATCTGGTCGCGGGCCAGGTCGAGCACCAGACGGGGCAGCCGGAAGTGGCAGTGGCCGTCCGGGCCGGGGTCGGGGGCGAAGCCGATCAGCTGGGCGTCCAGCAGTCTGCCCAGCACCCGCCGGGCCTCCGCGGGGCCCGCGCCGAGCCGGTGCAGCGCCTCCCGGAAGGAGAACTCCCCCTCGTGGGCGAGCAGCCGCACCGCCGACCAGTCGGCCTCCCCGGCGGCCGCGTAGCCGCGCATCAGGCGCTTGCGCAGATCGACGTCCCCGACCGTGAACTCGTCCAGCCGGTCCGGTGACTCCAGCGCGTCCGCCAGCCCCTCCATGGGCCAGCGGCGGTGCGCGGCCAGCCGCCCGCCCGCGATGCGCAGCGCGAGCGGAAGCCCCTCGCACGCCTCCACGATGCGCCGGGCGGCCGCTGGTTCGGCCGCGACCCGCTGGGCGCCGACGATGTGCCGCAGCAGGGCCAGCGAGTCCTCCGGGGGCAGCGGGTCCAGCTCCACGACCCGGGCGCCGTCCAGCCCGGCCAGCGGGGTGCAGCTGGTGACGACGGTGGTGAAGACGGGCGAGTTGGGCAGCAGCGGCCGTACCTGGGAGGCGCTGGTGGCGTTGTCGAGCACCACCAGGGCCGGTTCCGCGTCGTCGGCGTGGGCGCGGTACCGCCACAGCAGTTCGCTCAGCTCGCACAGGGGAGGGGCCGCGTGGTCGAGTTCCTGGAGGAGTTCGGCCAGGGCCTGGGAGGCGTCCTTGGGGCGGCCTCGCGGATCCATCAGGTCCACGTAGTACCGGCCCCCCGGGAACGCCCCCTCGGCGGCGTGCGCGGCGGCCACTGCCAGCGAGGACTTGCCCACCCCCGGACGGCCGGTGACCAGGGTGACCTGCCAGGGCGCGGGCGCCTCGGCCGCATGGGCGCTCACCGCCGGGAGCAGCTCGGCCAGTTCGCGCCGCCGGCCGGTGAAGTCCGCGAGGCCGGGCGGCAGCTGGACGGCGGCGGTGTCCCGCCCGGCGGGGGCGGCCGCGGCCGGTGGCGCGGCGTGCAGCGAGTCGCGCGGCGCGGGGGTGGGGGAGGTGCCCGCGAGGATGTCCTGCTGCAGCCGGCGCAGGACCGTGCCCGGCTCCAGGCCGAGTTCGAGGGAGAACAGGCGGCGCGCGTCGTCGAAGGCGATGAGCGCGTCGCTCTGCCGCCCCACCCCGTGCAGGGCCTGCATGTACTGGGCGCGCAGCTGCTCCCGGTAGGGGTGGGCCAGGATCAGCGGCTCGACCTCTTCCAGGACCTCGTGGTAGAGCCCGAGGCCCAGCCGCGCGGTGAACAGCACCTCCAGCGCGGACAGCCGTCGCTCCTCCAGGCGGGCGGCCTCGTCCTCCAGCAGGGCGGGCCCCTCGAGACCGGTGAAGGGGCGGCCGCGCCACAGCGCCATGGCGTCGCCCGTGAGCCGGTCGACGCGGGCCGGATCGCCCGCGGTGGCCGCGCGGCGCGCGAGGTCGACGGTGTGCTCGAAGCGGACCGTGTCGATCTTCTCGGGATCGATGGCCAGCCGGTAGCCGGGGCGCTGGTGGACGACCCGGGCCGTCTCGTCGGCCGCCGCGAGCGTACGGCGCAGATGGTGCACGTACACCTGGATGTTCTTCCCCGCGCTCTTCGGCGGGTCCTCGTTCCACAGGGCGTCGACCAGGTGGTCCACGGAGACGACCTGGTCGGGCCGGCACAGGAGTGCGGCGAGCAGAAGCTGCTGTTTGTGCGGACCCAGGGTTACGGATCCCGTCGCTGTCGTGGCGATGAGCGGGCCGAGCACACTGAACTGCATATCCCCGCGTTTCCTTCCCCGTCTTTTTGGTGCCCGTTACGTAGCGAATCGGTGGTATTGGGCAATGGCCGCAGGGCCCAGGCGGTACACCGCCTGGGCCCTTTTCATCACGGTGTCCGGTCGATTACCAGACGAAAGCACCGCTCAGCGGGGCGTCCACACCGTGCGGGACGACGTCCTCGGCGGAGTCCAGGCGCTGCTTGATGGAGTTGAGCAGGGTCACTTCCTCCTGGCTGAGGGAGGAGATGGCCTCCAGCTGCTGCGGGTTGGCGCCCTTGAAGTTGTGCCCCGCGGCGGCCAGTTCCTTGAGCGCGTCGAACGACATGGTGAATCTCCTTCGTAGGGTGTGAGTGAGAGAAACTTTTCCGTCGCGCCGTTGCCTCTTTGTTCGGGCGGCGATCTGCCGCTCCCGTCCCCCATGTCCCTCCTCGGACCTAGGCGTTGGCGATCGTCATGGGAACCGTCGTGGCATCGATGACCGCCGCGAGCGCGTTGTTGGCGGCGTCGATGGAGTGGAGTGCGCTCAGCCCGATCGCCGTGACCAGGTCCGGCGTCAGCGGCGCCTCGTCGAGGGTGCGCATCAGCTCGTCGCGGTGCTTGACGTCGAGCGCGGCATGGCGCTCCAGGGTGCGGAAACCGGTCCGTGGGAATCCGGTGCGGCGCATCAGCTCGGGCACCAGCTCCGCGGACGGCGGATTTCCCTCCAGGACCGCGATGTGGCCGAGCAGACAGGCCGGGTGATAATGCTGGATCCAGTAATACTGGGCGCCGACCAGATTGGCCACGGAAGCGGACGGAAGGCGGCGCAGCGGCTCGTCGGGATCGCATCCGATCGCCGCGAGGTCCTGCCGGAGCCATTCGTCGTGGCCCTGTTCCTCGCGGATATGCCGGGTGAAGTACGGTATGAGCGCCGCGGCGACCGGATCGTCGCCGGCCAGTTCCCCGCAGCGGGTCAGCGCGCATTCCATCAGCGGCACCGTCGAGCGAATGGAACTGTGCAGCATGCAGAGGTATTCGGGATACAGCTCGCTCAGCCGTGGAGAATTCCAGAATCTGCGGGTCGTCGCCATGAGCTGGGGGAGCAGAAGGCCGGTTTTGGCGCGCAGGGCCTGGCTGTGCCGTGTCATATGAGATCGTCTTTTCCGTGATGTTCCCGTGGATTAGGAATTCAGGGTGGCGATCGCCGCCAGCATCCGGTCGCTTTCTCCCTCGGCCCTGCGCTTCGTCATCGTCCAGCACAGTCCGCAGATGGACGAGAACTGCCGGTCGGCCAGGTCATGGAAGCCCGGGAGGGCGGTGAGCGGGCCCGGTCCGACGGACCCCAGCGCCGTGAAGAAGGAGTCGTTCGTGAAGCCGGTGACGGCGGCCGCCACTTCGGAGCCGTCCGCGCAGTCCCGGCGCAGCGCCGCCGGACCCGCGCCCATGATCACGGACTCGTTGCAGCACGCGGTGACCCGGCCGTCGTAGCGCACCACCGCGGCGTCCACGACGTCACAGGGCCCGAAGGAGCGCCCCGAGTGCCGCACCGGCCGGTCGTACAGCCCGGCGCCCCTGCCGTGCGGAAGGCCGTGGGTGGGCACCAGTTCGGCGTGGTCGGCCCAGTCCGGGCCCAGCGCCTCGGCCAGCGATTCGCGGGTGCGGTCCAGCGTGTCGCCCTCGTCGATGGCCTGGACCACGATCGGCAGCCCGTGCCGGGCGATCACCCGCGCCGCGTTCCGGAACCGCTGGGGCCCCTGGCTCGCCACGTGGTGGGCGTCGGTGCTCAGGTAGACGGCCGCCGACCGCTCCAGGACCCGGTGGATCCACTGCGGGGCGTGGTCGCCGCGGGCCCAGAAGCCGCTGGTGTAGAGCACCACATGCTTGCCCGCGGCGGCCAGCCGCGCGACCGCGAGGGCCAGGGCGCGCCGCTCGACGAAGGGTTCGCCCCCGGAGATGCCCACCATCCGCACCTCCGGCAGGGCGGCGAGCCGGTCGACGATGGAGGCGAAGAGCGCGTGGTCGGTGATCCTCGGGCTGTCCGGGCGGGAGTCCACCGAGCAGTGGGCGCAGCCCACCGGGCAGCGGTCGGTGATGAACAGCAGCACCGAGGCGCCCCGGGTGCGCCGGATGGCCAGCACCTCCCGGTGGCCGAGCCGGTTCACACCAGGCTCCCCGCGGGAGTTCTGCGCGACGGATCGTGGCCCAGGGACACCAGGTCGGCGTATTTGGCGATGCCGTAACTCCGGGCGAAGGCCAGCGGTCCGGCCTCCACCAGCAGCGATTCGGTCTGGCGCTCGATCAGCCGGGTGGCGGGCCGGTCGGCCAGCTCCCGGACCGCCCGGGGTACGGCGCTGTCCTTGGAGAGCACCCAGCAGGTCTCGCAGTACCCGGGGCTGCCGCAGCCGCGGTCGGCGATGCTGCCGCCGTTGCCGCCGCTGCTGGCCTCGGCGCCGAGGCTGCCGTGGCGGTCCATCAGGTATTCGGGTCCGGTGGCGCGGATCGCCCGCACCATCGGATTCTCCAGCGCGCGCTTCTTGATGGCGGGCCAGTCGTCGCGGGCGATGTGGCCCAGGTAGAGGTGGGGCGGCAGCGGTACCTTGCCGTCCATCACGTCCTGGTTGCCGCACGCCGTCACCTGCCCGTTGAAGCCGATCACGGGCCAGGCGGAGACCGCGCAGGGCGCGGGGTCGACGGTGGACCTGGGCAGCGGCACGCGCTTGAGCAGCCAGGCGTCGGCGCGCCCGTGCGGGCTGATCGGCGCCACCAGCATCGGCACCCGGTCGTCGAAGACCCGCCGCACCTCCGCGGTGATGTCGGCGAGATACGGATCGTCCGGCCCGAGGCCGGTCAGCTGGAGGCTGACGTCCTTGCCCTCGTCCAGCAGCTCCCGCAGGACCCGGAAGACCGAGGCCCGGGGCACCTCCTCCTCGTGGAAGCGGTCGAGGCTGGCCGAGAAGTGGTCGACCGCGTCGATGGCCCGCTTGAGCGGCCGTGGAATGCGGCCGCGGTCCGCGAAGTAGAGGCCGGACAGGACGTGGGAGCGGGACCCGGCGGCACGCGCCAGTTCGGCGATCTCCCGCACCAGGCGCGGCCGCAGCAGGGCCTCGCCCCCGGACATGAGCACGAACTCCGGGCGGTTTTCCGGGGTGAAGGATTCCGCGAATTTCCGGAACATCTCTTCCGGATATTCCTCACTGTCCAGCATGGAGCTGGTGGAGCAGTGCTTGCAGTGCAGCGGGCACCTTCGGGTGATACCGAAAAACACGGCCGAGGCCGGCACCGGTCGGTAACGCAAGATCTCCATGAGGTGCACCAGGAATCCCCCTCCTGTGACGGCTCATTGGGTGTTGCGCTTTCTATGATGCGGCGCCGGCCTTGAATCGAACTTTCGTGCCGGTTGCGAACTGGTTTTCTAGTTCGGCGGTAAAAAGCGTCAGGCCGCCGGAAGGGCACCGTCCGCCCGATTGCGCAGGGCGAGCGCGGCCGGAAGTGCCGTGGACACCAGGGCCAGCGCGGCCACTCCCGCGAGCACCAGGAGGTAGCCCCCGGGGGGAATGCTGAATTCCATGGACCCGGTGAGCGCCCCGTTGGCCCCCGCCAGGCCCGCACAGGCGATGGCCGTACCGACCGCGGCACCGATCAGGACCGCGATGAAGGTCTCCAGATAGAGCATGCGGCTGATCTGTCCCCGGCTCGCGCCCAGCAGTCGCAGCAGCGCGAACTCCCGCGCCCGCTCGGCCGTTCCCATGAGAAGCCCGTTGACCACCGAAACCGCCGTGAACATCACCAGCACGGACAGTACGAGATAGGTGCCGGTGGTGTTCTGCGCGAGGGCGGTGCGGGTGGCGGAGGCGTATTCCCCGACATCCGTCGCCTTGGCCGTCGGATGGTCGCGCACCAGCGCGTCGGCCGCTTCCCGCAGCCGCTTCTCCTCACCGGATTTCGCCCGCACCAGCACCGAGTCGTCCAGTTTCTGGTGCATATGGGGGGCGAGATAGTGCTCGGAGAGCAGAATGTCGCCCAGTCCCAGCGGCCGGTCGAATACCGCGCCGACGGTCAGCGACACCTTCGTACCGTCACCGAGCCAGCCGCGCAGCCGGTCGCCCACGTGCAGCGAGTGCTCCTTGGCGTGGGTGCGGCTGACCGCCACCGTGCCGTCCTTCGCGAGGCCGGCCAGCGAGCCCTCCCGCAGACCCAGGTCGAGCACCTTGGCCGCGGCCGCCGGGTCCAGCGCCTGCGCCCCCAGCACGTCCGGGGTGCCCAGCACGTACGAGACGAAGGTGGTCGAACGCGTCGCCGCCACCGCCTCCGCGCCCGGCAGCCGGCGCGCCGCCGCCGCCACATCGGGCGGCAGACCCGGCGCGTCCCGGGGCAGCAGCACCACATCGGCCCGGGTGCGGCGGTCGGTCTGCTCGGCGGTGATCCGGTTGAGCGACCCGGTGACCAGCAGCACCGTGCACGCCATCGTCGTGGTGAGCATCAGCGCGGAGGCCACCGAGGCCACCCGCCGCACCGAGGTACGGGAGTTGGCGTGCGCGAGCCGCCCGGTGGCGCCGATCCAGGACACCAGGGCGCCCAGCGGCGGCTCCAGCACCCGGGTCAGCAGCGGCCCCAACAGCACCGCGGCCCCCATCAGCAGCATCACCACCAGGTACTGGAACGCCACCCCGACCTCGCCGCCGATGTGCTGGGTGGCCAGGAACAGCGCGATCCCGCCGCCGAGCGCCACCAGCGCCAGCAGCAGCCGGGTGACCGGCATGATCCGGCGCGGCGCGGCCGCCTCCTGGAGCGCGTCGGCGGCCCGGACGCGGGCGACCCGCCCGGCGGCGAAGACCCCGGCGAGCAGGGCGAGCAGCAGCGTCGCGGCCGCCGCGATCAGGAACGGCAGCGGCCCGATCACCAGCTGGTACGCGGACGGCACCGAGCCGCGGTCCCGCAGCGTCCCGAGGACCACTTTCGCCAGCGGCACCGCCAGCGCGAACCCGGGCACCAGCCCGATGACCGCGGCCAGCACGGTCTCCCAGGTGACGATGCGCCGCACCTGCCAGGGCGTCGCCCCGACCGCCCGCAGCAGCGCGATCTCATGGGTGCGCTGGAGGACGCCGAGGGCGATGGTGCCGCCGAGCACGAAGACGGCGAGGAAGCCGCCGAATCCGGCCATCGGCCCGAACAGCAGCGTCGCGTCGTCCAGTTGCCGCGTGGTGTCCGGAGCCCCGGCCTCCGCCCGTGCGTCCCCCGTGAGCACGTCGGTACCCGGCTTGTCGAGCGCCTTCCTCAGCTTCCCGGCCAGCTCGCCCGCGTCCACGCCCCGCGCGGGGAAGACGCCCACGGCCGCGGCCTCGCCGCCGGACCGGGACAGCCGCTCGGCGGTGGCCGCGGAGAAGAACAGCGCCGACTGGTCGGGCAGCCCGTCCCGGCCGCGCGGCGCGGCGATCCCGCAGACCCGGAACCGCTCGGTGCCCGAGTCCGTGACCACGGTGACGGCGCTGCCCGTCCTCAGGTGCGCGCGGGCCGCGACCGAGGCGTCCACCGCGACCTCGTCGTCCGCGCCGGGCGCCCGCCCCGAGCGCAAGCCGAACGGGGTCAGCGCGGCGGCCTCCCAGGCGTGGCCCTGGGCGGGCCCGTCCTCCGGCCCGGCCAGCGGCACCCCGCCCGGGCCGACGGCCTGGGCGTAGAACGGGGTGTCGGCGACCACCCGGCCCACGCCCCCGACCGCCCGCACCGCCTCGACGGCCTGACGGCTCAACCGCGGCGGCTGGTCCAGGGGGTAGTGCTCATGGTCGACGTTCTGCCCGGATCCGGTCCGTACGACGAGATCGGGGTCCATGCGGACGACGGCCGCCGTGGCGCCGAAGCGGTCCGTCTCCGGGACGGCCCGCAGCCCCGACTCGATCAGCACTCCGCACGCGGCGAGCAGCATCGCGGCCAGGGCCGAGGCGCACAGGGCGCCGATGAATCCGTACCGATGGTGCCGGATTCCGCCGAGAGCGAGGCGCAGCACCGTCAGGCCCCCATCCGGGCCATGCGGTCGGCGACCCGCTGCGGCGTCGGGTTCTCCATCGCGTCGACGAGGGTGCCGTCGGCGAGGAACAGCACCCGGTCCGCGTACGCGGCGGCGCCCGGATCGTGGGTGACCATGATCAGCGTCTGGCCCGTGCCGTCGACGACGTCGCGCAGCAGCCGCAGCACGTCCTGGCCGGACGACAGGTCCAGGGCGCCGGTCGGCTCGTCCGCGAAGACCACCTCGGGCCGGGTGACCAGGGCGCGGGCGACGGCCACCCGCTGCTGCTGGCCGCCGGACAGCTCGGCGGGCCGGTGGCCCAGCCGCTCGGTGAGCCCGGTGCGGTGCACCACGTCCCGCATCCAGTCGCGGTCCGGCCGCTTCCCGGCGAGCCGGAACGGCAGCAGGATGTTGTCCTTCGCGGTCAGGGACGGCACCAGGTTGAACGACTGGAAGACAAAGCCGATCCGTTCCCGGCGCAGCAGCGTCAGCTTGTGCTCGCGCAGCCTGCTGATCTCGGTGTCGCCCAGGAACACCCCGCCGGAGGTGGGGCGGTCCAGACCGGCGGCGCAGCGCAGGAAGGTGGACTTGCCCGAGCCGGACGGGCCCATGATGGAGGTGAACGACCCGGGCGGCAGCGCCACGGTGACGCCGCGCAGCGCGTGGACCGTGCCGTCCCCCCGGCCGTAGCGCCTGGTCACGTTCTCCAGCCGCATGGCGGGGAGCGCGCCCCGCGGGGTCATGCGCGCCGTCTGATCCGGCAGCGTCATCAGATGTCTTCCTCTCCGTGGTGGTTCATTCGCGTCCTCCGTAGGTGGTGGGGGCGGGTCATCCACCACCCGCCCCCTTCGCTCAGCGCGCGGGCCGCTCGCGCAGCATCCGCCAGGCGGGGACCAGGGCCGAGGCGAGCGCGAGGGCCACCGCGCCCGCGGCCGCGGCGAGGAGGAAACCGGGCGGGCCGCTGATGTGGACGCCGCCGGTCAGCGCCATGCTGGTGGCGGACAGCACGATCGCGGCGACCGCCGCGCCGAGCACCACCCCGCAGCCGGCGACGACCAGGCTCTCCCAGGCCACCAGGGCCAGGACGTTGCGCCGGGTGGCCCCGATCAGCCGGAGCATCGCGAACTCCCCGGTCCGCACGAGCGTCGCCATGACGACCGTGTTGGCCAGCGCGAGCGCCGTGAAGGCGGCGATGAGCGCGCTGAAGAGATAGACCGGCCAGGTCTCCTCCACCGCGCCCGCCGCTCCGGCCTCGCGCATCTGGGCGCGGTCGGCCGCCCGGGCCGAGGGCCAGCGCTGGGTCAGCCGCGCCAGGTCCCGGTCCAGGGACGGCCGGTGGTCCGGGCCGGTGATCAGGTAGACGGCGTCCAGCAGCGGGTCGGGGGTGTGCGGGCGCAGCACGGCGGCGGGCACGACGAGGTCGGCGAAGCCGAGGGAGCGGTCGAAGCGGGCGCCGATGGTCAGCTCCTTGCGGGTGCCGTCGGGCAGCCGCAGCCGGATCCGCTCGCCGGTCTTCCAGCCGTACTCCTTGGCCTGCTCCTCGCTGACCGCGACGGCCCGCCCGGCGGTCAGCCCGCGCAGATCGCCGTCCTTCAGGTGGATGTCCAGGGCGTGGGTCACGTGCGCGTCGGCGCCGAGCGCCCGCGCGGTGACGCTCTCCGCCTCGTCGGTGTGCACCGAGGTGCGCACCCAGGCGGTGCTGGTCGAGGAGACCGCGGTGACGCCCGGCAGCCGCGCCGCGTCCTCGGCGACGCCCGGCGGCAGCCCCTCCGCGTCGTGCGGCAGCAGCACATGACCGGCCGTCAGCCGCTGCCCCGCCCAGTCGGCCGCCACGCTCTGCTGGGTGGTCTGCATGAACAGCGCCGATACGGCGAAGCCGACCATCAGCACGATCGGCACCGCGGCGGCCGCGACCTGGCGCGGCGCGGCCGAGGTGTTGGCCAGCGCCAGCTGCCCGGTGCGCCGCGAGAAGGCCCGTAGGAGCGCTCCCACGAACGGCGTGAGGGGGCGGACCAGGGCGGGGCCGAGCGCGCCCGCCGCGATCAGCAGCGTCAGGACGCCCCCGAACGCCAGCCCCGCCCCGGACACCCCGCCCATGGAGATGCCGAACGCCAGGAACAGCCCGGTGAAGACGAGGAAGGCCAGCCCGGTCAGCAGCCGCGACCGCGGCATCCGCCGCTCCGGCGCCGCCGCCTCGCGCAGCGCCTCGGCCGGGCGCACCCGGGCGGCGCGGCGGGCGGCCGACCAGACGGCGAGCCGGGTGATGACCAGCCCGGCGACGGCGGCCCCGGCCAGCGGCCACGGCCCGACCTCGACCGTCAGCTCCTGCGGCGCGATGCCGAGCGAGACCAGCGCGTCGGCCAGCGGCCCGGCCAGCGCGGCGCCCGCCGGGATGGCGATCGCCGCGCCGACGATCGCGACCAGCAGCGTCTCCCAGCCCAGCATCCGCTTGATCTGACGTGGTGTGGCCCCGATCACCCGCAGCAGCGCGATCTCCTGGTAGCGCTGGAGGATCGCGAAGGCGAAGCCGCCCGCCATGACGAACAGGGCGACGAACACCGCCAGCGACCCCATGGACACCACGAAGACCAGGGTGTCGATGAAGAGCACGTCGCTGGAGGAGACCTCCGCCTCACCGGTGTCGGTCAGCACCTCGACCGCCGGGCCCGCCCCGAGCGCCGCGCGCACCCGGCCGGCCACCGCGCCCGGATCGGCGCCCGCGGCGGTCGTCACCGCGATCGCGTGCACCCGGCTCCCCTCCGGGGCGAGCCGGGCCGCGGTGTCCGGCGCGAAGAACAGCGCCGACTGATCCTTCGTCAGCCCCGCGCGCGGCCCGGCGACGATGCCGCTCAGCCGGTACGTACGGCGGCCCTCGGCCCCGGTCAGCACGGTCACGGGACCGCCGACCCGCAGGCCCCCGCGGCGCGCCGTGGCCGCGTCCACCACCACCTCGCCGTCCGCTCCCGGGGCCCGGCCCGCGCGCAGCGTGTACGGGGTGACGCGCGCGCTCGCCCAGGAGTGGCCGTAGGACCGGGTGCCCTGCTCGGGAGTGACCGGGCTGCCGTCCGAGCCCACCGCCTGCGCGTAGAAGGCCAGGTCGGGGACGGCCGAGCGGACGCCCTCGACGCCGCGCACCCGCTCCACCAGATGGGCCGGCACCGGCGGGCGCGGCACCAGCGGCGCCTCCACGTCGCCGAACCCGGGCCGGTGCTCCTTCCCGTCCAGACCCACGTCGGAGTTGCCCACGACCACCAGGGACGCCCCGTGGAAGCGGTTCGGCTCGCCATGGCCGTGCAGCGCGGACTCCAGCAGGATCCCGGCGGAAGTGAGCAGCATCAGGGCCAGCGTCACCGCCGCGAGTGACCCCGCGAACAGGGAACGCCGGGCGCGAAGCGTACTGAAGGCGAGCCGCAGCACGGCGCTCCTCATGTCGTGATTCGTGTCGACCCAGGGGTGTCTAGGCAGGATCCTCCGGCGGTCTGTCCGAATTCTGTCCACCGTCTGTCCGACTGGGCCGTTCGTGTCGGCTGGTCCGGACCGGTTCGCGGGACAGCCGTACCCGTCCCATGGTCCGATATCACCCATGGAGTTCGAATTACTCGGCGACCTCACGGTTCGTAACGGCTCCGGCCTGGCCCTCGCCATCGCCGGAGCCCGGCCGCGCGCCCTGCTGGCCCTGTTGCTGCTGCACGCCCCCTCGGCGGTCAGCACCGGCCGCATCCTGGACGAACTGTGGACGGGGGCACGGGCCAAGGACCCGATGGCGGCCCTCCACACGGCGGTGGCCAAGCTCCGCCGCGCCCTCCAGCCGCACGCCCCTGGCCTGGTCGTCACGGGTCCCGCGGGCTACCGGCTGGACCTGACCGGGCACACGGTCGACGTGCGGCTGCTGGAGGGGGAGCTGGCCCGGGCCCGCGCCGCCGAGGACCCCGGCCGCCGGGCGGCACTGCTGCGCGCCGCGCTCGACCGGTGGTCCGGGACCCCGCTCGCCGGGCTGCCCGCACTGCCGTTCGTCCAGGCCGAGCGGGCCCGGCTGGAGGCCCTGCGGCTCACCGTCCTCGAAGAGCGCGCCGACGCCGAACTGGCCGCGCACGCCACGGCGGGCGGACTCGCGGGTGGAGCGGATCCGGCCGATCTCGTCGAGGCGCTGCGGGCCGCCGCCCGCGCCGACCCGGACCGGGAGCGGCTGCACGCCCTGCTCATCCGCACGCTCCAGGCGTGCGGCCGGCAGGCCGAGGCCCTGGGGGTGTACCGGGCGGCCCGCGCCGATCTGCGCGAGCGGCTGGGCATCGAGCCGGGCCCGGAGATGCGCGCCGCCCAGCAGGCCGTCCTGCGCGGCTTCTCCCCCACCGGAACCGCGGCGGGCCCCGGGAACGGCACCCCGGCCGGGGCGGCGGCGGGGAACGGCACCACGGTCAGCGCGGCGCACGGGAACGGCACCACGGCCGGGGCGGTCCGTGCGCGGCGCGGCCCCGCGCCCGATCCCGCCGCCCACCCCAGCCTCCCGTCCGGCACCGACTTCGTCGGGCGCGGCCCCGAACTCGCCGCCGTCGCCGCCCAGCTGGCCGAGGCCCGGCTGGTCACCGTGACCGGCACCGCGGGCATCGGCAAGACCCGGCTGTCCCTGGCCGCCGCGGCCCGCGAACAGGAGGCCGGTGCCACCGTCTGGCGGGTGGACCTGGTGCCCTGCGCACCCGCCGACGTACCCGGCGCCGTCGCCGCGGCACTGGGCATCGCACCCGGCCCCGCCGAAACCCTCGCCGACCGGATGCGGCTGGCCATCGAGCGCAGCCCCCGATGCCTGCTGCTCCTCGACAACTGCGAACACCTCACCGACGCCGCCGCCGGCCTCACCGCGCGGCTGCTGGAGCACTGCCCCCGGCTGCGGGTGCTGGCCACCAGCCGTGAAGGGCTCGGCGTGGCCGGGGAATCCCGCCTCGCCCTGCGGCCCCTGACCGGCCAGGACGCCATCCGGCTCTTCCTCGACCGGCTCGCCAGGGTCTCCCCGGCCGCCGCCCGCGCCGCCGACTGGGACGAGGTCCGGGACCTGTGCGAGGCCGTCGACCGGCTTCCGCTCGGCATCGAACTCGTCGCCCCCAAGGCCGCGTCCACCCCGCTGCCCGTCATCGTCCGCCAGCTCCGCGGCCGCCGCGGACTGCTGGAGGTGCCGCTGCGCTCCGCCGACGCCCGCCACGGCACCCTGCGCGCCGCCCTCGACTGGAGCTACCGCCTCATCACCGACGAGGAGCGGGGGGTGTGGCGGGCGGTGTCGGTGTTCGCCGCGCCCTTCACCGTCGACGCCGCAGAGGCGGTCGCCGGGCCCGGCGCGGGCGACACCCTCGCCCTGCTCGCCGAGAAGTCGCTGCTGGTCTACGACCCCGGCCCCGGCGGCCCCCGCTACCGCATGCTCGTGTCCCTGCGCCAGTACGCCCGGCAGGCGCTCGCCGAGCGCGGCGAGGAGACCGGCTGCTTACGCCGCCACGCCGACTGGGTCGCCGCCCTCGCGCAGCGCACCGACGCCGCGCTGCGCACCGGCAGCGGCCCGGCCGCCTTCGCCGAGATGACCGCCGTGACCCCCGAAGTCGCCGGATGCCTGGACTGGCTGCAGGACAGCGCCGACCCCGCCGACCGGCTGCTCGGCTCCCGCATCGCCACCCATCTCTCCCTCTACTGGATGGCCGCCGGCCAGCGCCAGGAGGGCCACCGGCGGCTGCTGCGGGCCCTGGAATCCACCCCGCCCACCGTCGGCTGGTACGCCGAGATCCTGGCCTGGTGCGGCTGGCTGGGCGTCAACATCCGCCGCGCCGGGGACGACGACGAACTGCTGCGCCAGGCCCTCCCCGCCGCCGAGAAGCGCGGCGACCCGGCCCAGGTCACCCTGGTCGGAGCGCTCGCCCTCACCGTCCACGTCCGCCAGGAGCGGCTGGCCGAGGCGCGCGAGGTGGCCCGGCGCACCGCCGCCGCCCTCGACGAGCACGGCCACCGCTGGGAGACCGGGGTGTGGCAGCTGTTCCACAGCGAACTCCTGGTCGCCGAGGACCAGCGGCGCGCCGCCCTCACCTCCGCCATGACCGCCCGGGAGCTGCTGACCACCCTCGACCCGCACTCCGCCGCCACCGCGCAGATCATGACCGGCATGGCCTACGAGCGGCTGGGCGAGCGCGCCCTGTCGGTGCGCGCCTTCCGCGCCGCCCACGACGAACTGCGGCTCATCGGCGCCGAACACGAGGCCGCCTACGTCAAGGCCGTGCTCGCCTACGCGGCCGCCGGCGACGGCGAATGGGACGACGCCACCTCCTTCGCCGACGCCCTGGAGACGTACGCCCGCGAGAGCGCCGAGGGCTATCTGCTGGCCAAGGTGGAGACCGTACGGGCGCTGGCCGCCCGCGCCCGCGGCGACCTCGAGCAGGCCGAGCGGCTGCACCTGCGCGCCTCCGAGCGCTACCGGGGCGGCAACCGCCCCGAATGCGCCGCCCACGACCTCACCATGCTCGGCGTGGTCGCGGCCGAGCGCGGCGAATCGGTGCTCGCCCAGGTCCGCTGGGAGCACGCCCTGCGCACCGCCCGGCTGTCCGGCCGCCGCTACGCCGAGGCCCTGCCGCTGCGCGGCCTGATCGCCCTGCGCGAGGCCCAGGGCGACGAGTCGGCCGCCGCCGAGCTGCGCGACCGGCTGGAGCGCACGGTCCGCGAGGCCTCACCCTCGCGCACCACCGAGTGCCCGTTCCATCTCGCGGTCTCCTCGGTCGCGTGCGACGCGACCGCCCGAGCCGTGCCCGGTCGTTGACGCCCCCGCCGCCGGGTCGCGGGGGCCCGCCCGCGACCCGTTGTCAGTGGCGCGTGCGAAGGTGGCGACACCTGGGGGAAGCACAACAAAGGGAGGGCAACCGCCATGAGCTGGCACAGGGAGCTGCTGATCGGGTTCGATCCGGAGACGACGGGCACGGACCCGCGCGAGGCGCGGATCGTGACGGCCGCGGTGGTCGAGGTGTTTTATCCACCCACCCCGACAACGTCTCAAGTGCCTCAGCCCGCAACCGTGAGCGGGGCCCTGCGATGAGCTGGACGAGCCAGCCGCTGGCGGCCTTCGACCTGGAGACCACAGGAACGGACATCGAGAGCGACCGGATCGTCACTGCGGCGGTGGTGACCGTGGCCCCGGACGGGCGACCTCCGGAGCCACGGACCTGGCTGCTCGACCCCGGGGTGGTGATCCCGCAGCAGGCTTCGGCCATCCACGGCATCTCCACCGACCACGCCCGCGAGTACGGGACGCAGGCAGGGCCGGCGATCGAAGAGATCACCTCGGCCGTTGCCGAGGTGCTGAACTCGGGGACTCCGCTGGTGGTGATGAACGCGCGGTACGACCTCTCGCTCCTGGACCGCGAGTGCCGACGGCATGGGATACGACCACTCGGTGACCGATTGCGCGGAATCGCGTCGCCGGTCATCGACCCCTTGGTCCTGGACAAGCATGTGGATCGGTACAGGAAGGGGTCGCGGAATCTGCAGGCCCTCTGCGCGCACTACGGCGTGACGCTCGATGACGCGCACAATGCCGTCGCGGACGCCGTGGCCGCGGCACGTGCCGCGCGGTCCATGGGGGTCAAGCACACGGCCATAGGAGCGTTGGCACTGGCGGACCTGCATGATCTTCAGATACGGGCGGCAGCCGAGCAGGCCGCGTCGCTACAGAAGTACCTTCGGCGTACGTCTGATCCGAAGGCGACCGTCGAGTCGGCCTGGCCCGTCATCCCGTATGTCGGCTGACGGCCTGGATCCATCACCGCTGCGACGAGCTACGGGGCTTGCCCCCCAGAGTGTGCCTCCAAGGCACGACGCTTCGCGGTCGGCGGCGTCAAGTCGGACGCCACGCTCTTCCTCCCGTCCTGGCGGTCCGGGCCCGGAAGTTCCGGCCAGCACAGCGGCGCGGCCTCCTCGATACGCAAGCCGGTGGTGACCAGCAGCTCCGCCATGACGACGTTGCGTTCCGCGTTACGGCCCCGGAAGGACGGGTCGGTGGCTCCCGAGGGCCGTTGACCGCGCAGTCCGACATCGCGGAAGGCCGCGTATCGAGGTGCGGAGAGGAACTTGACGTCCCCGCGCCTGGCGGCGCTCTCCACTGCGCGGTTGTGGCGAACGGGCACCTGTCGACCGAAGTCGGCCGATCGTGAGCTGTCGTGGTACTTGAACGGCGTCCGCGTGACCAGGCCTTCGTCCGACGCCCAGTGGTAGAACGTGTCCGGGGCCGCGCCGCCCCGATTCCAGGGCTGCGTTCGCTGAGCGAGCGGCTGGGCGGCGCGCCGACCGGTCCGGTCGTGGATCCGTACACGATAGACCGCGCCGTCGACCGCTACCGCCAGGGCACCCCGGACGCGGTCGTGGACGGCGGCCGGCCGCTGCGCGAGGCGCGGGCGGCGGTCGGGTAGTCCCCGCGCCACCGATGAGTTTCCGCAGCCCGGCCGGTCCGTACAGGTGAGGGGGAGCGGACCGGAGAACCGGAGAAAGAGGAGAGCCACCGATGACCGACCGGACGGACCAGACGGACCAGACGGGCCGCATTGATCTCGGCCCCGCGGCCCAGCGGGTAACGACGCTGCTCAGCGGCGTCTCGGACGACCAGCTCGGGGCGCCCACCCCCTGCGGGGACTACTCCGTGGGAGAGCTGCTCGACCATTTCATGGGGTTCACGATCGGCATGCGCGACGCGGCGCGGAAGATCACTGGCGGGCCGGGCCCGCAGCCCCGGCCGGGCCGGGGGTCGGCCGAGGGGCTGGACCCCGGCTGGCGCCGGGAGCTGCCGCGCCGGCTGGACGACTTGGCCGCGGCCTGGCGCGACCCGGCCGCCTGGGAGGGCACCACCCAGGCCGGGGGCGTCACCATGGCCGCCGACGCCATCGGCCTCTTCGCGCTGGACGAGCTGGTGATCCACGGCTGGGATCTGGCCCGCGCCACCGGCCAGCCCTTCGACTGCGACCGGTCCAGTGCCGAGGCCATCGTCGGACTGCTGTCCGCGTTCCCGGAGGAGGCGCGGGGCGGCGGGTTCGGTCCCGTGGTGACGGTGCCCGAGGACGCGTCCGTGCTGGACCGCGCGGTCGGGCTCAGCGGCCGCGACCCCGCGTGGCGGGCCGCGGGCTAGAACGGGTACCAGCGCACCGACGCGTCGCCCTCGCGCAGTGAGGCCACCCGACGGCGGAACTCGGCCAGTGCCGCCGGGTTCCCCGGCGCGTGCTGGGCCACCCACGCGCAGCTGGCCGTCTCCCGCGCGCCCCGCAGCACCGCGCAGCCGGACCACTCCCGCACATCCCAGCCGTACGCCGCGGTGAACTCGTCGTACGCCGCCGCGCCGAGCCCGTAGCGGTCCCGGGTCAGCTCCATCACGACGAGGTCGTGCTCGCGCAGATCGGTGGCGAACGTCTCCAGGTCGACCAGGACCGGACCGTCCGGCCCGATGTGCACGTTGCGCGGCAGCGCGTCGCCGTGGATCGGACCGGGCGCCAGCTGCGGGGTCAGCTCCGCCGTGGCCGCCGCGATGTCGTCGCGGCGGGCGCGCAGATACGCGGCGTCCGCCGGATCGATCGCCTCCCCGGCCAGCCGCAGCCAGCGTTCGACCCCGCCCAGCAGATCACGGCGCGGCAGCGCCAGGTCCGGCGGCGGTTCCGGCAGGGCGTGCACCCGCCGCAGCAGCGCGGCGAGGTCGCGCGGGCCGGCGGGGCGCTCCGGCGGCGGGAGCCGCTGCCAGTAGGTGACCAGGTGGCCGTCGTAGGCGCGCGGCTGCTCCGCGCCGCCGAAACGGCGGTCCGGACGCACCGCGGGCACCCCCTCCCGGGCCAGCCAGTCGGCGACCCGCAGCTCCCGCGCGGCCCGCTCCCGTACGCCGAGGTCGCGGCTGACGCGGACCACCAGGGAGAGGCGGTCGAGGGCGAAGACGGCGTTCTCGCCGAGCGCCAGCAGCCGGGCCCCGGCGGCGTCGGCCGTGCCGTGCGGCAGTGCGGCGCCGAGCACCGCCCGCGCCCGTTCCTCCGTGAACCCCGCGTCCGCCACGCCGTACCTCTCCGTCGCCGAACCGGGTCCCGGACCGCCCGGCCCCGGACGGCCCAGTCTCCCATCCGGCAGCCCGCGCCCCGGAGGCGAACCGAGCCCTAGGTGTGCTGTCCCGGCACGTTGGTGACAGGCGACGCGCCGGGACAGCACACCTGGTCCGGGTCCGGCGCCACGGCGGGGCGGCCCCGGGCCGCCCCGCCGTGCCCCCTTCCCGCATCCGCGGTGCTCGCCGCGACGGTCCGCAGGAGGTACGTATGACGCCCCGCCCCCTCATCATGCTGCACCACGCGGGCGGCTCCGCCGCCGTCTTCGACCGGCTCGCCGAGGCCCTGCCGGACGGCATCCAGCCGCTGCCGCTGGAGCTGCCCGGGCGCGGCAAGCGGTGGCGCGAGGCGCCCGTCACCACCATCGAGGACGCGGTCGACGACCTGCTGCGGGCGGTCTCCGGACACCGGGAGGACATCGCCGTCTTCGGCCACAGCGTCGGCGCCTACCTGGGCCTGTGCCTGGCGGCCCGGCCCGCGGAGACCGGCGGGCCGCGCTGCTCCGCCCTCATCGTCTCCGCCAACGCCGGCCCGGTGAGCGCCGAACTGCCCTGCGAGGGCTCGCCGTTGCTCACCACCGACGAGGAGATCTTCGACATCGCCGAGAAGTCCGGCGGCACGATCTCCCCGCGGATCCGCGACCACCCCGTCCTGCGGGAGCGCACCGCGGCCCTGCTGCGCGCCGACTTCTCGCTCGGCGACTCGTTTCTGCGCAAGCGCCGGGCCACCACCGTGGGCACCGAGCTCGTGGTGTGCTGCGGCGCCGATGACGTCTTCACCGACGCCCAGCTGGACAGCTGGCGCCACAGCACGACCGGGCGGGCGGAGATCACGCCCCGCCTCCCCGGCGGCCACTTCTACCTCGAACGGCCCGCCCAGGCCGCCGCGTTGGCGCAGACCATCGCCCGTACGCTGCTGGGACCGGCCGGCCGCACTCCTTGACGCGCGCCGCGCCCCGTCCGCAGGATGACGGCGTGACACCCACGACCGCGACGGCGCGGTCCGACAAGCCTCCGGCCCGCGGGCCGGACGGCGGCGGCGCCCCCGCCGCGCGGCGGGGGCCGGGAACCGGCCACGGCGCGTGGTTCCTGGTGCTGCCCGCGCTGCTGCCGATCCTGCTGCTGAGCGTCGGCCCGCTGCTGTACGGGATCGGGCTGGCCTTCACCGACGCCCAGTCCGGCCGGACCGAGCCGACCCAGTGGGCGGGGCTGCTCAACTTCCAGGACCTGGCCCGCGACACGCTCTTCTGGGAGTCGTTCCGGATCGGCCTGGTGTGGGCGGTCGCGGTGACCGTGCCGCAGTTCGTGCTGGCCCTCGGGCTGGCGCTGCTGCTGGCGCAGAACCTCCGCTTCCGCTGGCTGGCGCGGGCCCTGGCGATCGTGCCGTGGGCGATGCCCGAGGTCGTCGTCGGCATCATGTGGCGGCTCGTCTACCACCCCGACGCGGGGCTGCTGAACGACACGCTGGCCACCGACCGGGACTGGCTCGGCAGCCTCGCCACCGCGCTGCCCGCCGTGATCGTCGTCGGCGTCTGGGCGCGGCTGCCGCAGGTGGCGGTCACGCTGCTGGCCGCGCTGGGAGGCGTACCGCGGGAGCTGCACGAGGCCGCGGCGATGGACGGCGCGGGCGCCTGGCGGCGCTTCCGCACCGTCACCTGGCCCGCCATCCGGCCCGTGGCGCTCGCGATCAGCGCGCTCAGCCTCATCTGGAACGTCAACTCCTTCGCGCTGGTCTACGTCCTGACCGGCGGCGGGCCCGGCGGGCGCACCCGGCTGCCGATGCTCTTCGCGTACGAGGAGGCGTTCCGCTACGGGCAGTTCGGGTACGCGGCGGCCATGGGGTGTGTGCTGGTCGCGGTGGTCTCCGTGTTCCTCGCGCTCTTCCTCGTCGGCCGGCTCAGGGGGGACGACGCGTGAACCGGGCCGCCGCGCCGCGCAGGCGTCGGGCCGCCCGCGCCGGGCAGTACCTCGCCCTGCTGGGCTATCTCGTCTTCCTCGCGTTCCCGCTGCTGTGGCTGCTGTCCACCGCGTTCAAGCCGCCGCGCGAGCTGATGAGCCCGGACCCCAGCTGGATCCCCGGCCACCCGACGCTGGACAACTTCCGCCAGGCGTTCGACGAGCAGCCGCTGCTGCGGGCGGCCGCGAACAGCCTGACCGCCTCCGTCGCCGCCGCGGCCATCACCGTCGTCATCGCGACCCCGATGGCCTACGTCATGGCCCGGCACCACCGCTCCCCGCTGTCCCGGGCGGCCACCGGCTGGGTCGTGGTCAGCCAGGCGTTCCCCTTCGTCCTGGTGATCATCCCGCTGTTCCTCGTGCTGAAGAACCTGTACCTGATCAACTCCCTGTCCGGCCTGATCATGGTGTACGTGGTGTGGTCCCTGCCGTTCGCCCTGTGGATGCTCGCGGGGTACGCCCGGGCCGTGCCCAGGGAGTTGGAGGAGGCCGCGGCCGTGGACGGGGCGGGACGGCTGCGCGTTCTGGTGTCCGTCACCATGCCGCTGCTGGCGCCCGGCCTCGTGGCCACCGCCCTCTTCGCCTTCATCACCGCGTGGAACGAGTTCTTCTTCGCACTGGTGCTGCTCAAGACGCCGCAGAAGCAGACCATGCCGGTCGTCCTCACCCACTTCATCGGCGCGGAAGGCGTCGCCGACCTCGGGCCGCTGGCCGCCGCCTCGCTGCTCGCCACCCTGCCCTCGCTGGTCCTGTTCGCCGTCATCCAGCGGCGGATCACCAGCGGGACCCTGGCCGGGGCGGTGAAGTCCTGATGCGCCGCCGCACGCTGCTGACCGGCGCGCTGCTGGCCGGATGCGCCCCCGCGCGCCGCCGGGCCCGCGGGGGAGAGGTGGTGCTCCGCTTCCAGTCGCTGGCCTGGCAGAAGGAGTCCGTCGAGGCCAACAAGCGCCTGGTGGCGGAGTGGAACGCGGCCCACCCCGGCATCAGGGTGGACTACGTCCAGGGCAGCTGGGACGGCGTCCACGACCAGCTCCTCACCTCCTTCGAGGGCGGCGAGGCGCCCGACATCATCCACGACGCGGCCGACGACCTCGCCGACTTCGCGTACGGCGGCTGTCTCGCCGATCTGCGGGGGCTCCTGCCGGACCGATTGACGGCCGACATCCCGGCCCACAGCTGGGCCACCACCACCTTCGGCGGCGGCATCTACGGCGTGCCGTTCCTCCAGGAACCGCGCGTGATCATCGCCAACCGGAGGCTGCTGGAGCGGGCACGGGTGCGCATCCCGACCGTGCGCGACCCCTGGAGCTGGGCGGAGTTCGAGGACGTGGCGCGAGCGCTCACCCGGGACGGGACGTACGGCGTCGCCTGGCCGCTCAAGGAGCCCGTCGCCGCGACCCTGGGCCTCGCCCTCTCCACCGGCGGCCGGATCTTCCACCGGGGCGCCGACGGCAAGGTCACGGTCCGCTTCGACGCCGCCGACCAGCGCGTCCCGCGCGCCATCGCCCGTACGGCGGCCAAGTCCACGCTCGGCATGGGCGGTTCGGACACCCTCCCCGGCTTCTTCGGCGGCAAGTACGCCATGGTGCCGCTCGGCTTCTCCTACCGCCAGCAGATCGTCCAGCAGGCCCCCGAGGGCTTCGCCTGGACGGTGCTGCCCGCACCCGCCGGGCCCGGCGGCGACCAGCGCCAGGGCGTCAGCCCGCAGACCCTGTCCATCGCCGAGGACAGCCCGTACCAGCGGGAGGCGGTCCGCTTCCTCGACTTCTTCCTGCGCCCGCGCAACATGGTCCGGCTCGCGCTCGGCGACTGGATGCTGCCGACCGGCACCGCTGCGCTGCGCGACCGGGCGCTGCGCACGCCCGAGCACGGCTGGGCGACCGGCACGGCGCTGGCCGACCACCTGCGCCCGGCCCCCGCCCTGTCGGTGCGCGGCTATCCGGAGTGGAAGGACAAGGTGGCCACGCCCGCGCTGCAGGAGTACTACAGCGGAGCCATAGGAAGGGAAAGACTGAGAAAAAGATTGATCAAGGACGGAGGGCTGGTGCTCGCTCGATACCAGCGCTAGGGTGTGGGCAGGTGTGTCGATAGTTGCATGGGGCAATTGACCTCGCCTAAGTTCCGCACCATGACCTCAGCGATGCGTGCCCAAGAGCCCGCTCATATAGCCATGTTCGGCATAGCGGCGCACGGGCACGTGAACCCCAGCCTTGAGGTGATCCGCGAGTTGGTGGCCCGCGGTCACCGGGTCACTTACGCCATTCCCGCGTCGTTCGCCGCGAAGGTCGCCGAGACCGGCGCCGAGCCCAGGACGTACGAGACGGTCCTCTTCCGCGACGAGATACCCGAAGGCGCCGAACTCATCGACTACGTCGAGCCGTTCCTGACCGAAGCCATCCAGGCGCTGCCGCAGCACCTGGCGGCGTACGAGGGCGACGAGCCGGACCTGATCCTCTACGACCTCACGGCCTACCCGGCGCACATCCTCGCCCACCGCTGGGGCGTCCCCGCCGTCGAACTCGCGCCGAGCTTCGTGGCCTGGGAGGGCTACAAGGAAGAGGTCTTCGACCCCCAATACGGGCACTTGCGCAACTCCGAGCGGGGCCGGGCCTACTACGCGCGCTTCCGCGCCTGGCTCGCCGAGCACGGTCTGCCCGGCACCGACCCCGACCGGCTCACCGGCCGCCCCCGCCGCTGCCTCGCTCTGATCCCCGAGCTGTTCCAGCCCCATGCCGACCGCGTCGACCGATCCGTCTACTCCTTCGTCGGCGACTGCCACGGCAGCCGCCACGAGGAGGGGGAGTGGCGCCGCCCGGACGGCCTCGCCCCGACGGACCGCGTCCTGCTGATCTCGCTCGGCTCGACCTGGACCAGGGAACCCGGCTTCTACCGCGCCTGTGTCGACGCCTTCGGCGATCTGCCCGGCTGGCACGTCGTCCTGCAGATCGGCGAATACGTCGACCCGGTGGGCCTCGGCGGCCTGCCCGCCAACATCGAAGCCCACCCCTGGGTGCCGCAGCCCAGCGTCCTGCGGCAGGCCGACGCCTTCGTCACCCACGCGGGCGCGGGCGGCAGCCAGGAGGCGCTGAGCCGCGGTGTGCCGATGGTGGCCGTGCCGCAGGCCGTCGACCAGTTCCGCAACGCCCAGACCCTCCAATCGCTCGGCGTCGCCCGCCAGTTGCCCAAGGAAGAAGTGACGGCGGAAACCCTGCGCGAGGCGGTCCTCGCGCTCGCGGACGACCCCGGGGCGGCCGCCCGCTGCGCGGAGGTCAAGGCCCGCATGGCCGCCCAGGGCGGCCCGGAGCTCGCGGCCGACCTGATCGAGGACGAACTCCCCGTCGGTCCGCTCAGCGGCCCGGGGCGCCCCCTGCGGCCAACTCCCGTACGAGCGTGACCCCTTGCCCGGTCGGCACCCGGGCCACCGCCACCTCCCGCCCGTGCGGGTTCTCCGGCCCTCTTCCGGTCCAAGTCGCGTACCGGTAACGGGACTTGTCATGATCGTCCCGAGAAGACGTTGCATATGTCACACATGGACCAGGATCTTGAATTGCCCGGTTCCATCCGCCAGGGTTTCGTCTCAGCCCGGAGTGATCCGAACACGCTCCGGCGCCGGCGCGCCCGCGTGAGCGATCACCGTGCGCGCGATCCCCCCACAACCGCACGAGGAGGATCCCTCGTCATGGCAGTACACAAGCAGCGCAACGCGCGTCGACTCACCCTGGCGATAGCCGCGGCGGGTGCCGTCACCGCCGGTGCCTTCGTGGCCGTCCCGGCCGGCGCCGCCACCGCGAAACCCGCCGAGGGCACCGTCTACGGCACCCAGGCCAAGAACGCCGTCGACGGCAGCTACATCGTCATGCTCAAGGGCGGAAAGACCATCAAGGCCGCCGCCCAGGGCAAGGACCTGGCCGAGGAGTACGGCGGCAAGCTCCGCCGCGCTTACGACTCCGCCGTCAACGGCTTCTCCGCGGACGGCCTCAGCGAGACCGAGGCCAAGCGGCTGGCCGCCGACCCGTCGGTGGCCAAGGTCGTCCAGAACCACCGCTACTCCATCAAGGCCACCCAGGAGAACCCGCCGTCCTGGGGCCTGGACCGGCTCGACCAGGAAGACACCAAGGGCGACAAGAAGTACACCTACCCGGACGGCGCGGGTGAGGGCGTCACCGCGTACGTCATCGACACCGGGGTCCGCGCCTCCCACAAGGATTTCGGCGGCCGCGTCACCTCCGGCTTCGACGCCATCGACAACGACGACGACGCCGACGACGGCAATGGCCACGGCACCCATGTCGCGGGCACCATCGCCGGTACCGAGCACGGTGTCGCCAAGAAGGCCAAGGTCGTGGCGGTGAGAGTCCTGGACGACCAGGGCTCGGGCACCACCGAGCAGGTGGTGTCCGGCATCGACTGGGTCACCAAGAACCACAAGGGCCCGTCCGTGGCCAACATGAGTCTCGGCGGCACCGCCGACGAGGCCCTGGACGCGGCCATGCAGAAGGCGATCGACTCCGGTGTCACCTTCGCCGTCGCGGCCGGCAACGAGTCCGCCGACGCCGACCAGAGCTCGCCCGCCCGGGTCAAGGACGCGATCACCGTCGCCTCCAGCACCGACGCCGACGAGCAGTCCGACTTCTCCAACTTCGGCAAGGTCGTCGACCTCTACGCCCCCGGCTCGGACATCACCTCCGACTGGAACACCGGGGACGACGCCACCAACACCATCTCCGGTACGTCGATGGCCACCCCGCACGTCGTGGGCGCCGCCGCCGTCTACCTGAGCGGCCATCAGGACGCCAAGCCGGCCGACGTGGCGAAGGCGCTCACCGACGGCGCCACCGCCGACAAGATCTCCAACCCGAGCGAGGGCACCCCGAACAAGCTGCTGAAGGTCGTCAAGTAGCCCCGGGGCCTTCCCCTCACACCTGACCCACCCGGCCGCCGCACCCACCCCACTGGGCGCGGCGGCCGGCTCCCCGAAGGCCGAAGTGGCCCACGGGATGAGCGGGCGATTGTCCCAGGGCCGCAGGTCAGTGGCCGATTAGGCTCGCGGCCATGACCACTGCGCACACCGGTGCCCCCACCAAGGTCGATTTCTACTTCGACCCCATCTGCCCCTTCGCCTGGATCACCTCCCGCTGGATCCTGGAAGTCGAACGCCACCGCGACCTCGACCTCCGGTTCCGGGTGATGAGCCTGTCGGTCCTCAACGACGGCCGCGAGGACCTGCCCGAGCGCTACCGCGATCTGCTGGACAAGGGCTGGGGCCCGGTCCGCGTCTGCGTCGCGGCCGCACAGCACCACGGCGAGGAGGTGCTGCGGGATCTCTACACGGCCCTCGGCAGCCGCCTCCACTCCGGCACCGCCGAGGACGAACCGGACCACCAGACCGTGATCGAGGAGGCACTGGCCGAGGTGGGGCTGCCCGCCGACCTGGCCGGGGCCGCGCACTCCACCGCCTACGACGACGCCCTCCGCGCCAGCCACCACGAGGGCATGGACCCGGTCGGCGAGGACGTCGGCACCCCCACCCTGCACATCGAGGGGGTGGCCTTCTTCGGCCCGGTGCTCTCCTCGATCCCCCGGGGCGAGGACGCCGTACGGGTCTTCGACGGCGTGCGGCTGCTGGCGGGCTACCCGGACTTCTTCGAGCTGAAGCGCACCCGCACCGGCGGCCTCGACTTCAGCTGAGCCCGTGGCTCAGGCCGTCAGCAGGACCCGCCGCGCCACCCGGGCCTCGTCGTAGCGGCCCAGCAGCAGCCGGGCCAGTTCGGGGGCCGGGCCGAGGACGTCGGCCAGGACGTCCGCGCCCGCCGCCTCGGCGCCGTGGGCGATGCGGTCGGGGAGGCGGCCGGGGGCGATGACGTACGGGGCCACGGCCACCCGTTCGACGCCCTCGGCGCGCAGGGCGCGCACCGCGTCCTCGGTGCGGGGGAGGGAGGCGGAGGCGAACGCGGGTCGCACGGCGCACCATCCGGTGTGCCGCCACTCCCGCGCGATTTCAGCGATCACCGCGATCGCCTCCGGGTCGGTGGAGCCCGCCGAGGCCAGGACGACGCCGGTCCGGTGCCGGTCGGCCGGGCGCAGCCCGGCCTCGTACAGGCGGTGTTCCAGGGCCTCCACGAGCAGCGGGGAGGGGCCCAGGACACCGGCCTGGCGGACGGTCAGGCGGGGGTGGCGGGCCGTGGCCTCGCGCAGGACCGCCGGGATGTCGGCCTTCGCGTGGAAGGCGCGGGTGAGCAGGAGGGGGAGGGCGATCACCTCGTCCGCCCCCTCCGCGGCGAGCCGGTCCAGGACCTGGCCCACCCGGGGCGCGTTGAACTCCAGGAAGGACGCTTCGACGCGCAGCCCCGGCCGCAGCGACCGCACGCGCGCGCACAGCGCGCCGACGGTCGCCGCGTGGCGGGGATCGCGGCTGCCGTGGGCGACGACGAGGAGGGTCGGGGCAGACATGGTGGGTTCCGTGGTTTCCTTCAGCGGGCGTTCGGCGCCAGGCCGCGGTTGCGCAGGACGCGGCGCTCGATGGGGGCGAAGATCAGCAGTTCGATGGCGATGCCGACGACCAGGATCATGATGATGCCGAGCAGCACGCTCGCCATGTCGGAGTTGTTGCGCGCGTTCTCCAGGTACTGGCCCAGGCCCAGGCCCAGGTCGGGGGACTTGGCGATGATCTCGGCGGCCATCAGGGAGCGCCAGGAGAAGGCCCAGCCCTGCTTGAGCCCGGCGACGTAGCCGGGCAGCGACGCGGGCAGCAGGATGTGCCAGGCGCTGACCAGGCCGCGGGCGCCGAGGGTGCGGCCGGCGCGCAGGAACAGCGGGGGCACCCGGTCGATGCCCGCGACGAGGCCGTTGGCGATCGAGGGCACGGCGCCGAGCAGGATGACGGTGTACATCATCTGGTCGTTGAGGCCGAGCCAGATGACCGCGGGCGGCACCCAGGCGACCGAGGGCAGCGACTGCAGTCCGGAGAGGATCGGGCCGAAGGCGGCACGGACGAAGTTCACCCGGGCGACGATCAGCCCCAGCGGGGTGGCGATCGCGAGCGCGATGAGGAAGCCGAAGAGGCCGCGCGAGACGCTGGTCCAGATGATGTCGAACAGCTCGCCCTGCAGCCACAGCCGGCGCAGCGAGTCCCACACCAGGCTGGGGTCGGGGAGCTTGTAGTCCTCGGTGACCTTGGCCCAGACGAGCACCTTCCACAGGGCCACCACCGCGATGACGGCCACGATGGGCGGCAGCACCTTCTGGGTGAGCACCTGGGTCACCGGGACCCGCTTGATCTGGACCGTGTCCAGTGCGTCGAGCCCGGCCTCCAGGCCCTCCAGGTCCTCGGCGGACTTCTTCGCGCCGTCGGTATTCGGGGCCGTGTCGGCCGTGGCGGTCCTACTGCTGGCCATGGCGGCGGATCTCCCCACGCAGTTCTTCGGTGATCTCGATGGACAGGTCGGCGACGGCGGCGTCCTCGATGCGGCGCGGCTGCGGAATGTCCACCGCCCAGTCGCGGACGACCCGGCCGGGGCGCGAGGACAGCAGCACCACGCGCTCGGCCAGCCGGACGGCCTCGCGGACGTTGTGGGTGACGAACAGGACCGAGACGCCGGTCTCGCTCCAGATCCGGGTCAGTTCGCCGTGCAGCACATCGCGGGTGATGGCGTCGAGCGCGGCGAACGGCTCGTCCATCAGCAGCACGCTGGAGTCCTGGGCCAGCGCGCGGGCCAGCGCCACGCGCTGCCGCATGCCGCCGGACAGCTCGTGCACCCGCTTGCCGTGCGCGCCCTTCAGCCGCACCAGCTCCAGCAGCCGCTCGGCCTCCGGCCCGCGGTCGGCGCGGGGCACGCCGCGCAGCCGCAGCGCCAGTTCGATGTTCTTGCCCGCGGTCAGCCACGGGAACAGCGCGTGCTCCTGGAACATCAGGGCCGGGCGGCTGCCGGGCACCTCGATGGTTCCGCTGGTCGGGCGGTCCAGGCCGGCGATGAGGTTCAGCAGCGTCGACTTGCCGCAGCCGGAGGCCCCCAGGATGCAGACGAACTCGCCGGGCCTGATCTCCAGGTTGATGTCGTCGAGGACGGGCTGGGCGGCGCCGGGGCGGCCGAAGGACTTGTGGACGTGGTCGATCCGGACCGCTCCGGTGGAGTCGGCGGCGCCGGGCGCGGCCGGGCTCGCCAGGTCGGCCTTCTCGGTGGTCAGTGCCGGGGACATCCGGTCACCTCCTGATGGGGGCGTACGTGTGGTCACGTGCGTACGGGAGCGGGCGGCGGCTACTGGTCGCCGAGGCCCGCGGCCGAGACGGCCGGCCTGCCCTCGGACTTCAGGACCTTGTTGAGCGGGGTCAGGTCGTAGATGCCCTTGAGGTCGGGCTTCTCCAGCAGCCCGGCCTTGACCGCGTGCTCCGCCTCGGTGTTGAGGGTCGAGGCGAGCGGATCGTCGGTGACCTGGATGGACTTCCAGGCCGGGTCGATCACGTTGGCGGGCAGCGGCTTGCCGGTCTCCTCCTTGAGGGCGGCGTTCGCCGCGGCCTTCGCCTTGTCGGGGTTGGCCTTGATCCAGGCGTTGGTCTTCACCGATCCGCGCAGCACGGCCTCGACCACCTTCGGGTGCTGCTCGAGGAACGACTGCTTGACGATCAGATTGGTGATGACGAACTTCTTGTCCGGCCACAGCGACGACTCGTCCAGCAGGGTCTTGCCGCCCTCGGCGACCAGCTTGGAGGCGGTCGGCTCGGGCACCCAGGCGCCGTCGATGGAACCGGACTTGTAGGCGTCGGGGGTCACCTTGTTGTCCGAGCGGACCACGGAGACATCGCCCTTGCCGCTCTGCGCGTCGACCTTCCAGCCCTTGGAGGCGATCCAGTTGAGGAACGCCACGTCCTGGGTGTTGCCCAGCTGCGGGGTGGCGATCTTCTTGCCCTTGACGTCGTCCAGCGTCTTGATCTTCTTCGGGTTGACGACGAGCTTGACCCCGCCGGAGACCGAACCCGAGATGATCTTGAGGTTGGAGCCGTGCGACTTCACGTAGCCGTTGATGGACGGCGACGGGCCGATCCAGCCCATGTCGATGGAGCCCGCGTTCAGCGCCTCGATCTCCGACGGCCCGGCGTTGAAGACGTACGGCGCGACCTTCGTGCCCCGCAGCGCCTGCTGGATCTGGCCGCCCTTGCGCAGCCCCACCAGGGCGGTGGCGTGGGTGAGGTTGGCGAAGTAGCCCACCTTCACCTTGTCCAGGCCGTCGACCTTCTTGCCGCCGGCCGCGGGCAGTGCCGAGGACCCGGTGTCGTCGGTCTTCTTCTGCGAGCCGTAGCCGCAGCCACCGAGCGCGCCGATCAGCAGCGGAAGGACGGCGGCGGCCGCCAGCGGGCGGGTGGTGCGGCGGCGGCGCGACGGGGATGTCGCGCGGGAAGCGGCAGACGGCACGGGAGGTGTTCCTCTCAGGGGGCCGGGCGCCGCGTCAGGGGACGCCCGGCGGTTCACAAGGTCTCGGGGAAAGGGGGTACGGCACAGCGGGGAGGGCGCGGTTCAGCGCACACATCGCCCGACTCCGCCCTGACCACTGCCCCGGGCGCCGCTGCCTACGCGGCCGCCCTCCTTCGCGAACGTCGAGAACACCTCACCGGCCATGGTCAGAAGTCCCAGCCCTCGTCGTCGGCGGCGTCCTCGCCGTCCGCGGCGGACGCCTGCGACGCCTGCTCGGCGAACGAGTCGCCCGCCATGCCCGCGGTCAGCGTCGTGCCGTCCGCCGGGTCGATCAGCAGGAAGGACCCGGTGCGGCGGGACGCGGCGTACGCGTCCAGCGCCAGCGGCTCCGACGTCCGCAGGACGACCCGGCCGATGTCGTTGGCGGCCAGCTCACCCGGCGCCGGGTGGTGCGAGAGGTCGGCGAGCGTGAGCCGGGACGGGATGTCCTTGACGATCGCCTTCACCGTGCGGGTGGTGTGCTTCAGCAGCACCCGGTCCCCGACCCGCAGCGGACGGTCGTGCAGATGGCACACGGTCGCCTCGACGTCCTGGGTGGGAGTGGGCGCGTAGGCGCTCGGGGCGAGCACGTCGCCGCGCGAGATGTCGAGGTCGTCGGCGAGCCGGATCGTCACCGACTGCGGGGCCCAGGCCAGGTCGGCGGACTGTCCCAGCGCGTCGATCCCGGTGATGGTGCTCGTACGGCCCGACGGCAGCACCGTCACCTCGTCGCCGACGCGCAGCACACCGGAGGCCACCTGGCCCGCGTAGCCGCGGTAGTCGGGGTGCTCGGCGCTCTGCGGACGGATCACGACCTGCACCGGGAAGCGCGCCGGGTCCTGCGACGGGTCGGTGCCCACCGGCACCGTCTCCAGGTGCTCCAGGACGGTCGGGCCGCCGTACCAGTCCATGTGGGCGGACGCGGTCACCACATTGTCCCCGGCCAGCGCGGAGATCGGGATCGCGGTGATCTCGGGGACGCCCAGCGAGGCCGCGTACGAGGTGAACTCCTCGGCTATCGCGGCGAACACCGGTTCCGCGTAGTCCACCAGGTCCATCTTGTTGACGGCGAGGACCACGTGCGGAACCCGCAGCAGCGCGGCGACCGCGGCATGCCGCCGGGTCTGCTCCACCACGCCGTTGCGCGCGTCCACCAGGACGACCGCCAGCTCCGCGGTGGAGGCGCCGGTGACCATGTTGCGGGTGTACTGCACATGGCCCGGGGTGTCGGCGAGGATGAACCGCCGCCGCGGGGTGGCGAAGTAGCGGTAGGCGACATCGATGGTGATGCCCTGCTCGCGCTCCGCCCGCAGCCCGTCGGTCAGCAGCGCCAGGTCCGGGGTCTCCTGGCCACGGCTGCGGGACGCGTGCTCGACCGCCTCCAGCTGGTCGGCGAGCACCGACTTGGAGTCGTGCAGCAGCCGCCCGACCAGGGTCGACTTGCCGTCGTCCACCGAACCGGCGGTGGCGAAGCGCAGCTGGGAAGAGGCCGCGGACTGCTCCACCGCGGTCACCACGGCCTGCTCCTCGGCACTGAGATTGCTCGTCATGGCTAGAAGTACCCCTCGCGCTTACGGTCCTCCATCGCGGCCTCCGACAGCTTGTCGTCGGCGCGCGTCGCACCCCGCTCGGTCAGCCGGGATGCCGCGATCTCGTCGATGACCTGCTCGATCGTGACCGCGTCCGACTCGACGGCACCGGTGCAGGACATGTCGCCCACCGTGCGGTAGCGCACCTGGCGCCGCTCGACCGTCTCGTCCTCCCCGGGACCGCCCCACTCGCCGGGGGCCAGCCACATGCCGTTGCGCCGGAACACCTCGCGCTCGTGCGCGTAGTAGATCCGCGGAAGCTCGATCTTCTCGCGCTCGATGTACTGCCACACGTCCAGCTCGGTCCAGTTGGACAGCGGGAAGACGCGCACATGCTCACCGGGGGAGTGCCGGCCGTTGTACAGCTGCCACAGCTCGGGGCGCTGACGGCGCGGGTCCCAGCCGCCGAACTCGTCCCGCAGGGAGAACACCCGCTCCTTGGCGCGCGCCTTCTCCTCGTCCCGGCGGCCACCGCCGAACACCGCGTCGAAGCGGTTCTTCTCGATGGCGTCCAGCAGCGGCACGGTCTGCAGCGGGTTGCGGGTGCCGTCCGGGCGCTCCCGCAGCCGCCCGTCGTCGATGAACTCCTGCACCGACGCCACATGCAGCCGCAAGGAGTGCTCGGCGACGGTGCGGTCGCGGTACTCGATGACCTCGGGGAAGTTGTGCCCGGTGTCCACGTGCAGCAGCGAGAACGGCACCGGCGCGGGCGCAAAAGCCTTCAGCGCCACATGCAGCATGACGATGGAGTCCTTGCCACCGGAGAACAGGATCACCGGCCGCTCGAACTCGCCCGCCACCTCCCGGAAGATGTGCACCGCCTCGGACTCCAGCGCGTCCAAGTGCGAGAGCGCGTAGAGGTCGCCCTCGTCCGAACCGGACCCGGTTCCATTGATCGGAGCCACGGTCGTCATGCCAGTCCCCTCTCGCTCAGTAGAGTCCGAAGTGCCGCCGCCGACTCCTGGACACCTTGCTCGTGCGCCGCGATCCGCAGATCCGGGTCGACCGGGGCCTCGTACGGGTCGTCCACCCCGGTCAGCCCCTTGATCTCGCCCGCCGCCTGCTTCGCGTACAGCCCCTTCACGTCGCGCTCGGAGCACACCTCGACCGGCGTGGCGACGTGCACCTCCAGATACGCGGTCCCCTCGGCCTGGTGGCGCTTGCGCACCGCCTCCCGGCTGTCCGCGAACGGCGCGATCACCGGCACCAGCACCTTGACCCCGTTGGAGGCCAGCAACTCGGCGACGAAGCCGATCCGCTGCACATTGGTGTGCCGGTCCTCGCGGGAGAAACCGAGCCCGGCGGAGAGGAACTCGCGTATCTCGTCCCCGTCCAGCACCTCCACCCGATGGCCCTCGCTGCGCAGCCGCTCCGCGAGCGCGTACGCGATCGTCGTCTTCCCGGCGCTCGGCAGACCGGTCAGCCACACGGTGGCCCCGGTGTGTATCGGCGCGCTCATCTCGATCTCCTGGTCGACAGCCATCAGCCGTGCAGTCCGCATTCCGTCTTGTTGCTCCCCGCCCAGCGGCCCGACCGGGCGTCCTCGCCCTCCAGCACCCGACGGGTGCAGGGCGCGCAGCCGACGGAAGGATATCCGTCCATGAGCAGGGGATTGGTCAGTACACCCTGTTCAGCGACGTATGTGTCCACGTCCGCCTGCGTCCAGCGGGCTATCGGCGATATCTTCACCTTTTGCCGCCGGGCGTCCCAGCCGACGACCGGGGTGTTCGCGCGGGTCGCGGACTCGTCGCGGCGCAGCCCGGTGGCCCACGCGTCGTACGCCTTCAGCCCCTCCTCCAGCGGCCGCACCTTGCGCAGGGCGCAGCACAGGTCGGGGTTGCGGTCGTGCAGCTTCGGCCCGTGCTCGGCGTCCTGCTCGGCCACCGTCTGGCGCGGGGTGAGGGTGATGACGTTGACGTCCATCACGGCCGCCACCGCGTCACGGGTGCCGATGGTCTCCGGGAAGTGGTATCCGGTGTCGAGGAACACCACGTCGACACCGGGGAACACCCGGGAGGCGAGATGGGCCACCACCGCGTCCTCCATCGAGGAGGTGACGCAGAACCGCGGCCCGAAGGTGTCGGCCGCCCAGCGCAGGATGTCGAGCGCCGGGGCGTCCTCGAGGTCGCGGCCCGCCCGCGTGGCGAGGGCTTCGAGGTCGGTGTGCTGCTGAAGCTGGGTCATATCGCTGTGTCCCCTTCTCCGGCTCGGTCGCGCCGCAGGCCCTTGGCCAGCAGCCCGAGGAACGCCAGGCGGAACGCCCGATTGCAGGACGCGCATTCCCAGGCCGCGCCTTGCCCGCGGGGCCCTTCCTCCTCGGAGGGCCGCAGGTCCTCGTCCCCGCAGTAGGGGCAGTAGAACGGCGCCGCCCTCTCACTCACCGTGCCTCCCGCTCAGCCTCGGCGTGCTCCGACGCGCTGGCTTCCTTCGTCACTGCTCGCTCCTTCGTCGCTGCGCGGCTCCTCAGTCCAGCCAGCGCCGCGCGCCGAGGCACGCTCACTGGGCCTCCCGCTCAGCCTCGGCGTGCCCGCTCACTTGAGGGCATCCTCACTGGCACGCCCCGCCCAGGTGGCGAACCGCTCGCCGTCCTCGCGCTCCTCCTGGAAGCGGCGCAGCACGCGCTCGATGTAGTCCGGGAGTTCGGCGGCGGTGACCTTCAGGCCGCGCACCTTGCGGCCGAAGCCCGGGTCCAGGCCGAGCGCGCCGCCCAGGTGCACCTGGTAGCCCTCGACCTGCTCGCCGTTCTCGTCCATGACCAGCTGGCCCTTGAGGCCGATGTCCGCGACCTGGATGCGGGCGCAGGCGTTCGGGCAGCCGTTGAGGTTGATGGTGAGCGGCTCGTCGAACTCGGGCATCCGCCGCTCCAGCTCGTCGATGAGCCACGAGCCGCGCGCCTTGGTCTCGACGATCGCGAGCTTGCAGAACTCGATGCCGGTGCAGGCCATCGTGCCGCGCCGGAACGGGGACGGCTTGACCTGGAGGTCCAGCGCCTCCAGACCGGAGACCAGCGACTCGACCTGGTCCTCGGCCACGTCGAGCACGATCATCTTCTGCTCGACGGTGGTGGTCAGCCGCCCGGAGCCATGGGCCTCGGCCAGGTCGGCGATCTTGGTGAGGGTCGCCCCGTCCACCCGGCCGACGCGCGGCGAGAAGCCGACGTAGTAGCGGCCGTCCTGCTGGCGGTGCACGCCCATGTGGTCGCGCCACTGCCGGACGGGCCGCTCGGGCGCCGGGCCGTCGGCCAGCGGGCGCTTCAGGTACTCGTCCTCCAGCACCTGGCGGAACTTTTCCGGGCCCCAGTCGGCGACCAGGAACTTCAGCCGGGCGCGGTTGCGCAGCCGCCGGTAGCCGTAGTCGCGGAAGATGGAGGTGACACCCGCCCAGACCTCCGGGACGTCCTCCAGCGGCACCCAGGCGCCGAGCCGGACGCCGATCTTGGGGTTGGTGGACAGCCCGCCGCCGACCCACAGGTCGAAGCCGGGGCCGTGCTCGGGGTGGCGCACCCCGACGAACGCGACGTCGTTGATCTCGTGCACGACGTCGAGCACCGGGGAGCCGGAGACCGCGGTCTTGAACTTGCGCGGCAGGTTGGAGAACTCCTTGCTGCCGATGTAGCGGCGGTGGATCTCCTCGATGGCGGAGGTGCCGTCGATGATCTCGTCCTCGGCGATCCCGGCCACCGGGGAGCCGATGATCACGCGGGGGGTGTCGCCGCACGCCTCGGTGGTGGACAGACCGACGGCTTCCAGCCGCTTCCAGATCTCGGGCACGTCCTCGATCCGGATCCAGTGGTACTGGACGTTCTGCCGGTCGGTGATGTCGGCCGTGCCGCGCGCGAACTCCTCCGAGATCTCGCCGACGACCCGCAGCTGCTCGGTGGTCAGCCGCCCGCCGTCGATCCGGACGCGCATCATGAAGTGCTCGTCGTCCAGCTCCTCCGGCTCCAGGATGGCGGTCTTGCCGCCGTCGATCCCGGGCTTGCGCTGGGTGTACAGGCCCCACCAGCGCATCCGGCCGCGCAGGTCGGCGCCGTCGATGGAGTCGAAGCCACGGTGGGCGTAGATCGTCTCAATGCGTGTCCGCACATTGAGACCGTCGTCGTCCTTCTTGGTCTGCTCGTTGCCGTTGAGCGGGGTGAAGTGACCCGCGGCCCACTGGCCTTCGCCGCGATGGCGTCCGGCCTTACGGCGGGGCGTGGCTGCTGCGCGTTCCGGTGTGGCGGGCATGGCGGTGTGTGTCCTTCTGAGCGGCTCGGTGCGGCGGATGATCTCGCGCGCACGCTCTGACCTGCGCAGGAGCGCAGGCGGGCACGGCGCTGCGGCGGATACCGGTGCGGGGTGGATACGACGGGGAGGTGTCGAGGCGTGCGCGCTCGCCCACGTCATCGGGGGCGGCGGGAAATGCGGGGAGGCTGTCCGGGGGCCGGTACGGGCCCTGCTGAGTGCGTCAGCTCGCCGGACAGATCGCGCTGGACATGCGGCCGAGGTCGACGTGGCGTCGACTCACCAAGGCAATTCCAGCTCGAGACATGAGGGAAGCGTGGCACGCGCATCTTCGGCGAGTCCACCTTTGTCCAGTATCCGGACGTCTCGGTCTCGTTCTGTGAGATGGTGTGGGGTTGGTCACCCTTCGGTCTCGGTCTTGACGTCGAAGACCCGGAACCCCCGGCGGCGGTAGTTGTCGAGCGCGTACGGCCCGTCCTTGCTGCACGTGTGCACCCACACCCGCTTGGTCGGCGGCAGCCCGGGCCAGCGGTCGGCCAGGTCCCAGGCGCGGCGGGCGCCCCAGGTCAGCAGGTGCCCGCCGATGCGCCGGCCGCGGAAGGCGGGCAGCAGCCCGAAGTACGTGATCTCCACGACGCCCGCGTCCTGCGGGTCCAGCTCGATGTACCCGGCCGGGGTGCCGCGCTCGTACGCGACCCAGGTCTCCGCCCCGGGCCGGTCCAGGAACTCCAGCCACCGCTCGTGCGACCACTCCAGCCGGTCGGTCCAGTCGTTGTCCGAGCCGACGGCCGTGTAGAGGAAGCGGCTGAACTCCGGGCTCGCCACCTCGGCGCGGACGATCCGCACCCCCGCCTCGGCCGCGGGCTCCCGCGCCGGTCCGAGGTCCGCGGGCGAGGTCTGCTCCAGGGACCAGGTGGTCACATCGATGGTCATGGGGGCAAGCCAACCATGGATGGTGCAACGCGACGCAACCTTTGCCGCCCGGCGCACCGGGCGCGGACAGTGTCCGCGGCGGGCGGAGGGCGGTGCCGAGTCGGCGCGGCGTCCCCTCCGCCGACGCATTCCGGCCGGGTGCGCCGGTGATCATGTCGGTCGCGCCGAAGTGCGCCGGATACGGTTGGGGCGTGCAGCCAGCAGAAGACATTCCGAAGCCGTCCGGGCGGCTGAACAAGGCCCGCGCCATGTACCGCAACGTGTCCAAGCGCAGGATGGCCTGGCTGCTGCTGAAGGACACCGTCAACTCCTGCATGGAGTACCGGGTCACCGGCCTCGCCGCCGAGGCCGCCTTCTTCACCCTGCTGTCGCTGCCACCGCTGCTGCTCGGCCTGATCGGGCTGCTCGGCTACTTCGACGCGTGGACCGACACCGACACCGTGGCCACCATCCGGCAGAACATCCTCGACGCGTCGGGCACCGTGCTCTCCGACAAGGGCGTCAAGGAGATCGCCCGGCCGCTCCTGGACGACGTCATAGAGGGCGGCCGCCCCGATGTCATCTCGCTCGGTTTCGGCATCGCGCTGTGGTCCGGCTCCCGCGCGGTCAACGTGTTCGTGGACACCATCACCATCATGTACGGGCTGGAGGGCCGCCGCGGGATCGTCCGGACCCGGCTGCTCGCCTTCCTCCTCTACCTGGTGGCCCTCGTCATCGGGGCGGTGGCGCTGCCGCTGATGGTCATCGGCCCGGAGACCCTGGTGGACTTCGTGCCGTCCAGCGCCACCCTCGTACGGGTCCTGTACTGGCCCACCGTGATCCTGCTGTCCGTCGCCTTCCTCACCACGCTCTACCACGTGTCGGTGCCGGTGCGCTCGGCGTGGCGCGAGGACATCCCGGGGGCGCTCGTGGCGCTCACCATGTGGGTGCTCGGCAGCTTCCTGCTGCGGATCTACCTCATCCACACCGTGGAGGGCCCGACGATCTACGGATCGCTCGCGGCGCCCGTCGCCGTGCTGCTGTGGATCGGCGTGTCCGCCTTCGCGGTGCTCGTCGGCGCGGCCGTCAACGCCGCCATCGACCGGGTGTGGCCCTCGGTGGCCACCGCCGCCGGCCGCGCCCAGCGGGCGGCCTGGACCCGGGAGCAGGCGGCCCTGGAGCGCGCCAGGGACCAGCGCACGTCCGACGACGGGTCGGCCGAGATCACCCCGCCGTCGGAGTTCCCCGAGCGCTGGGCCCAGTTCCTGCCCCACGCGGACATACGGAGCCGGCTGCACCACCACGGCAAGCGCGACCGCGAGCCGAAACGGGAGGAACCGAAGGGGGCCGAGGCGGGGCCCGCCGACCCCCGGCGGCCCGAGGTGAAACGCCCCGAGGTCACGGCCGCCGAGGACGGCGCCACACGGGACGGGGCGCCCCCGGCGTAAAACGCGTCGCGCTCCGCACCGGCGCTCGCCGATACTGCGGCGCATGGTTTCCTTCTCCGACTTCGACACGCGCGGATACCGCACGGTGGACGTCGCCACCGGCTACGGACAGTGGGTCGAGACCTACGAGCAGACCGTCGAGGACGTGATGGACCTCGCCCTCCTCGACGAGCTCACCGACCCCTCGTGGACCTCCGTCCGCCGCGCCGCCGACCTCGGCTGCGGCACCGGCCGCACCGGCGCCTGGCTGCGGCGGAGCGGGGTGGCCGCGATCGACGGCCTCGACCTCACCCCCGAGATGCTGGACCGCGCCCGCGCCCGTGGCGTCCACGACCGCCTGTTCCAGGGCGACGTCCGCGCCACCGGCCTCGACGCGGGCGCGTACGACCTGGTCATCGCCTCGCTCATCGACGAACACCTGCCCGAGCTGCGCCCGTTCTACGACGAGGCGTGGCGGCTCGCGGAGCCCGGCGCGGCCTGTGTGGTGGTGGCCTTCCACCCGCACTTCATCATGGCCACCGGCATGCCGACCCACTTCACCAGCGACACGGGCGAGTCGGTCGCCATCAGCACCCATGTCCATTTGCTCAGCGAACACATCACGGCGGGGCTGGGCGCGGGGTGGACGCTCGCCGAGATGCGCGAGGGTGTGGTGGACGAGCGGTGGCTGGCGGTGAAGCCGAAGTGGGAGCGGTTCCGCCACCACCCGGTGTCGTGTGCGATGGTGTGGCGCAAGAAAATCTGACGGGGCGTATGCAAAACGTTTCTTCGCTACTGCGATTGGGTGTACCTTGCGGATCACGCCTTTTGATCAAGGGGTCCCGACCCAGTAACTCCATTCCTCAATGGGAGTGTTGTGATCAACGCAAGGAGCGTTTTCGTCGCCGTGGCCACCACGGCCGTACTCGCTGTGGGTGCGACGACGATACTCGCCGGAACCGACCAGTGGATGTGGTTCGCACGGCAGTCGGCAGGTAGCCAGGTGAGCGCCTGACCGACAACCCGCACCATCTGCCGGGCGCTGACGCGGCGTCAGCGCCCGGCGAGCAGGCACCGCAGCCGCTCCGCCTCCGCTCCCGCCTCCAGGCGCTGGTACAGGGCGACCGCCTGCGCCCCGTGATGGTGTGCGCTCTCCCGGTCGGCGGCGGACAGCGCCGTACGGGCCAGCCCCGCGAGGGCGTGGGCGCAGCCGAGCGGGAAACCGATGCCCTGGGCCAGGTCCAGCGCCTGCCGGTAGACCTCCGTGGCGGTGGCGAGATGGCCCGAGCGGTGGTGTGCGTCGGCCGTGCCGATGAGCGCCCGCTGCCGTTCGTACGCGTTGTCGATGCTGCGGGCCGCCCGGTCCGCCTGCGCGAAGTGGCGTAACGCCTCGTCCGTGCGGCCGCTTTCGGCGTACGCGGTCCCCATGCTGATCAGCACGTTCGCCTCGCCGAGGGTGTCGCCGGCCGCCCGGTGGCTGTCGAGGGCGCGCCGGAAACACCTCAGCGCCCGGGCGGTGTCCCCGGTGGCCTGGTGCACCCGGCCGAGGTTGGTGTCGAGGATGGCCAGCTCCTGACGGCCGCCGAACTGCCGCGCCAGGGTGCGGGACCGCTCGTAGTGGGCGCGGGCCTCGTCGTAGCGGGCCTGGAGGTAGGCGAGTTCGCCCAGGTTGTTCAGGGCCTTGGCCTGCCCCCGCAGATTTCCGAGCGCCTCGTGGACGCTGAGCATGACCCGCACCCGCTCCAGCGCCTCGGCGTACCGGCCCGCGTAGTGCAGCGCCGCCGCCTGGATGTTGAGGCAGTCCGCCTCCCCGCCGCGGTCGCCGACCTGCTGGAAGCGCCCGATGGCCCGGTCCAGGACCCGCAGCGCCATCTCGCCGTGGCCCGCAGCGAGATGGGCGCGCCCGGACTGCAGGAGGGCGTCGGCGCAGCCGTGCGGATCGCGGAGGCCGCGGAAGAGGATCAGGGCCTCGGTGGCGCAGCGCTGGGCCTCGTCGTGGCGCTTCTGGGCCAGCACCTCCGCGCGTTCCACGAGCGTTCTGGCGAGGGCGGGCCGGTCGGCGCGGGTGCGCAGGACCGTCAGGGCGGCGCCGTACAGCTCGGCGGCGATGTCCCAGGTCCCCCAGGTCTTCAGCGCGCCTGCCAGGACGTGCGGGAAGAGCGCGGCGTACGAGGGGGAGCGGCCGGGTGCGGTGCGGGCCGCGGCCAGCAGGTTGGCGCGCTCCAGGGTGAGCCACACCGACGCCTCGTCGGCGTCGGCGAACGCGGGCGCGTACGGGGACTCCTGGGGCGGTCCGGGCGGCCGTGGCCGTCGCTCAGGATGGACGAGGCGGTCGGCGCGGTGTGCGGCGGTGAGGTAGGAGCCGAGCAGCCGCTCGACGGCCTCGTGGCGGGCGGTCTCCGGTTCCTCCCGGGCGCAGATCTGGAGGCCGAACGCGCGGCCGAGGTCGTGGAACCGGTAGCGGTCGTGCACCGGTTCCTCCAGCAGATGGCTGTCCAGCAGCTCTTCGACCACGCGCCGGATGCGCGCGGCGTCCGGTCCGGCGAGCGCGGTGGCGGCGGCGAGGGTGATGTCGGGGCCGGGGTGCAGGGCGAGCCTGCGGAACAAGCGCTGTGCGGGGGCGCTGAGTCCGGCGTACGAGAGCTGGAAGGCCGATGCCACCGCGGGGTCGAACTCCTCCAGCGGGTCGGTGGCCTCCGCCAGCCGGTCGAGGAGGTCGTGCAGGCCCCAGGCGTCCCGGTGCCGGAAGCGGCTGGCGAGCAGCTGGACGGCGAGCGGGTGGCAGCCGCACGCGGCCACCACCCGCCGCAGCGCCTCGGCGTCGGCGGCGGACGGCGAGGGGGACAGCCGGGCGGGCCCCGCGATCCGGGCGAAGAGCGCGACGGCCTCCGCCTCGGAGAGGACGTCCAGATGGAGCGAGGTGGCGCCGTTCAGCCCGACCAGCCGGTTGCGGCTGGTGACGATCGCCCGGCAGCCGGGGGAGCCCGGCAGCAGCGGGCCGACCTGGGCGGCGTCCCGGGCGTTGTCGAGGATGACGAGCACCCGGTGGCGGGCGGTCCAGGCCCGCCACCGGGCCGCGCGTTCGTCGAGCGAGTGGGGGAGCGGCCCGGGCGCGCCGGAGGCGTGCAGCAGGACCGCGAGCGCTTCGGCGGGGTCGCAGGGCTGCTGTCCGCCGTAGGCGTGGAGGTCCACGTAGAACTGCCCGGCCGGATACGCGCCGCACAGCCCGTTCGCGGCGCGGATGGCGAGCGCGGTCTTGCCGACGCCGGGCATGCCGTGGATGAGGGTGAGGGGGAGGGAGGTGGCGGGGGCGGCCGACGGGGTGAGCAGGATGCGCAGTTCGCTCGTCCGGCCGGTGAAGTCCCGGACGTCACGCGGAAGGGTGTTCCCGGGCTCCCGGACCGCGGGGGCCTCCGCGGATGCCTCCGCGGGTGCCTCCGCGAGGGACGTGGCCGGGCGGTCGACGCCCATCAGCGCACGGTCCTGATCGAGGATGCGCTGATGCAGTTCGCGTAAGTCCGCCCCGGGTTCGATGCCCTGCTCCTTCCGGAGCAGCCGCCGGGTGTCCCGGTAGACGGTGAGCGCCTCGTCGTCCCGTCCGGAGCGGTAGAGCGCCAGCATCAGGGAGGCGGCCACCTTCTGGGCGTACGGGTTCTGCGCGGCCAGCTCGCGCAGCTCGCCGACGAGGTCCGCGTGCCGCCCCAACTCCAGCTGCAGCCGGATCCGTTCCTCCCGCACCCGCCGGTGGTCCTCCACCAGCCGGGCGCGGGCCGCCGCCGCCCAGGCGCCGGTGAACTCCGCCAGCGGCTCGCCCCGCCACAGCTCCTCGGCGGCCCGCAGCAGCCCGACGGCCCGCTCCCGCTCGCCGCGCGCGGCCGCCGCGCCCGCGTCGCCGCGCAGCCGCTGGAAGCGCAGCAGATCGATGTCCTCCGGATTCACCCGCAGCCGGTACAGCCGTGGCGACGGCCGCTCCACTCCCGCCCGGTCCCCGACGGCCTGGCTGAGCCGTCTGCGCACCCGGGACAGATAGCTCTGGAGCGTGTCCAGGCCGGTCGGCGGCGGCTCACCGTCCCAGACCCGCTCCATCAGCGTGTCCGCGGTGACGGGCTCGCCCCGGGCGTGCACCAGGACGGCGAGCACACAGCGCTCTTTGATCGAACCGAGCGCGCACCGCCGCTCGTGATGCCATAGTTCGAGGGGTCCCAGAGCAAGCAGTTTCACCGTCGGCCCCCGATGGGTGTGCTTCTCCCCGCCGATGGATCGGCGGCCCGCGCACGTTCGTACGGCACCCATTCACTGTTGCCGCGCGGCCGGGGGTGGCGGACAGGGGCGCACGGATGCGTGGCGGGCGCACGTCCGCACCGCTGTGATCAGGCGTGATGGGGACGATCAGCGCCGCAGGACGGATGCAGGAATTCCGCAACCCCCGCGTCCAGTCCCCCGGGCACACCCCCTCCACCGGCGGCCGACCGGGTCGCCGGCCGGAATCGGGCCCAGGGCCCGAAGGGAAGACCGGGGGAAGTCGAAACAATGAGCGTGACCATGCTGGAAGCCCACCCGCGCCATGTGCCGGTGCGCCCGGACGTCGAGTACTGGGCCACCCGGGAGATCCGCCGCCGGGTCCTGGCCGTGGTGCACACCGTGACCGCCGGACAGCGGCTGCTGGACGCGATCCGGCTGCTGGAGGGCGACGCGCGGGTGCAGGTGTTCTTCACCGCGGCGCCCGATGTGTTCAGCAACGGCGTCGCGGCGTTCCTGGAGGGGCTGCGGGGGCTGGTGCTGCCCTGGAGCCAGGCGGTGCAGACGCCGTTCGACCTCGCGCTGGCCGCCGGCCACGGCAGCCTGCACGAACTGCACGCGCCCGTCATCGTGCTGCCGCACGGCGCCGGACACAACAAGATCGTGCCCGGCCGCCGGCGGGGAGGCGCGGTGGCGCAGCGCAGCGTCTACGGGCTCAGCCGGCAGCGGCTGGTCCGGGACGGGGCCGTGGTGCCCGAGGCCATCGTCCTGGCGCACCAGGAGGAACTGGCCCGGCTGGGCCGGGAGTGCCCGGAGGCGCTGCCGGTCGCGGAGGTGGTCGGCGACCCGTGCTTCGACCGCATCACCGCGAGCCTGCCCGCCCGCGCCCTGTACCGGGAGGCGCTGGGCGCCCGGGCCCGGCAGCGACTCGTCCTCGCCTGCTCAACCTGGGGCCCGAACTCCCTGCTGGGGCGCGGTTTCGAGGTGCTGGAGCGGCTGGTGGCGGAGCTGCCGAGGGAGGAGTTCCGGGTCGCCGCGCTGCTGCACCCGCACGTGTGGAACGCCCACGGCGAATGGCAGGTCCGCAGCTGGCTCGCCCGGCTGGGCCGCTCCGGGCTCACCGTGCTCAGCCACTACGCCGACTGGGTCGGGGCGCTCGTCGCGGCCGACTACATCGTCGGCGACCACGGCTCGGTCACGCTCTACGGCGCGATGACCGGGGTGCCCGTCCTGATGGCCACCCTGCCCGACGCCGATGTCGACCCCCGCTCACCACTGGCCGAACTGGGCTCGTTCGCGCCCCGGCTGCACCAGGACCGTCCGCTGCGCGAGCAGTTCAAGCGCAGCTCGGCGACGTACCGGGCGCACCGTCACCAGCGGGTGGCGGCCCGCATCACCTCGGAACCGGGCCGGTTCGCCCGCAAGATGCGCACGCTGCTCTACCGCAAGCTGCGGCTGCGGGCCCCCGCCGGGCGGCCGACCACCGAGCCCGCGCGGCTGCCGTTCACGGTGCCGTACGACGAGCCGGGCAGCGTGGCGCCCGGTGGCATGCCGCCGGGGGCCGTGTCATGACGCCGGTGACCGCTGTGGTGAAGGAGCCCGCCCGTGGTGTCCTGACCGGCCGCGTCCAGGTCGCGCTGCTGCGCCCGGGGCGCGACGCGCGGCGGACGCGGGCGGCCCGAGCGGTGGACACCCGGGCCGTGGACACCTGGGCGGTGGACACCTGGGCGGTGGACACCCGGGCCGTGGACACCCGGACCGCGGCCGCCCGGACCGCGGTCTCCCGGGCCGTGGCTTCCCGCACCGTGGACGAGCATCTGCGCGTCCTGCTGCCCACCCCGATGCCCTCGCTCTCCCCTCTCGCGGACGTGCTGCTGGCCGCGGCGGAGGCCGGGGCCGAGCCGCGCCGTCAGACCGCCGCGCTGGCCGCCCGCCACCCCGGCGCGCTGGTGGTGGCGGTGCACCGGGGGCTCGACCTGTGGATGCGGCTGGGCCCCGACGGGCGCGCGCTGACGCTGCGCGCGCGGTGCCCGGCGGCCGGGCCGCCGTGGGCGGTGTGGGCGGTCTGGGCCTCGGTGGCCCACGCCTGGCTGGTGGCCGGGCTCCCGGCCGAGGAGCTGGGCGCGGCGCCGCTGCGGCTGAGGGGGGTTCAGCCCGCGGTGCCGTCCGTGGCCTGGTCGTCCAGCCGTCCGAGCCGGGTGCGGACGGCCTCGGCGTGGGCCGACTTCGCACGGCCCACCGCCGAGTAGAGGTCCAGGGCCTCCCGGTAGCGCTCCCGGGCCAGGTCCGTCCGGCCACGCCGCTCGGCGAGCGTGGCCAGGCTCTCCACGGCGCGCGCCGTCTCGTAGTGCGCGGCCATGCCCCGCAGGGTGGCCAGCGCCGTGGACAGCCGCTCCTCCGCCAGGTCGAGCCGGTCCCGGCCGAGGTGGGCGCGGCCGAGCAGGGTGGCCGCGCGGGCGGCGTTGTACGCGTCGCCCGCCTCGTCCAGCGTGGTGTGCGCGGCGTCGGCCTCGGCCGCCGCCTGCTCCCACAGCCCCCGCTCCAGGGCGATGTCGGCGAGGTTGAGGCGGGCCAGTCCGCCGGCCCGCCGGTCGCCGGCCCCGGGCAACTCCGCGGCGGCCCGGGTGAACAGCTCGGCCGCCCGGTCCAGGCGGCCCAGCCGCTGATGGGCGAGGCCCTGGTAGTTGAGCGTACGGGCGTGGCCGAGCGCGTCGCCGCCCGCGCGGAACGTCCGCGCCGCGCGCTCGAACATCTCCAGGGCCCGCTCGTGGTCACCCATCCCCAGCTCGCCCATCCCGCCGGAGGTCAGCATCCGGCACTCCGCGACCGCGTCCCCCAACTCCTGTGCCGCCAGCAGCCCTTCGCGGTCGGCGGCCCGCCAGTCCTCGTAGAACTTCCGGCGCAGGAACAGCGGCCACAACGCGTCGGCGAGCTGCCAGGCGACGGTGGGGAAACCGGCGGGGCGGGCGATGCGGATCACCGCCATCAGGTTGGGCAGCTCGCCCTCCAGCCAGTCGAGCGCGGCGTCGGTGCCCTCGCCGAAGTCGGCCGGTACGGGTTCGCCCTCTTCGCCGTAACTCCGGTCCAGCGTCCGGTGCTGCGGATCGACGATCTCCTCGGCGCGGGTGGCGGTGGCGAGATAGTGGTCGGCGATGCGGCGCAGGGCCGCCGCGCGCTCCTGCGCGGTCTCGTCCGCCTCCGCCTTCTCGGCGGCGTGCAGCCGTACGAGGTCGTGGAAGCGGTAGCGCTCGTCCCCGGCGTCGATGAGCAGGTTCGCGTCGTACAGCACGTCCAGCGGGCCGGCCGCGTCCCGGCCGCCGCCCAGCGCCGCCCCCGCCACCGCGCTCCCGAACTCCGGGCCCGGATGCAGCCCCAGCCGCCGGTACAGCCGGGCGGCCTCGTCGGGAAGCCCCTGGTACGACAGGTCCAGGGCGGCCCGTACGTCGTGATCCCCTTCGATGGCCAACGCCTCCAGCCGGCCGCGCTCCTCGGTCAGGGCGCGCACCATCGTCGTGAGGTGCCGTCGCGGCCGCGCCGCGAGCCGGGCCCCGGCCACCCGCACCGCGAGCGGCAGCCCGGCGCACAACTCCACCAGCGCCCGCGCCTCTTGGGGCTGCGCGGCCACCCGGCCGTCGGCGAGCGTGACCTCCAGCAGCTCGACGGCCGCCTCCGTGGCCAGCGGGTCCAGATGCACCGCGTAACACCCGTCGACCGTCAGCCCCGGCATCCGCCACCGGCTGGTCACGGCCGTCACGTTCCGGCCGCCGGGCAGCAGCGGCCGCACCTGGGCGGCGGTCGCGGCGTCGTCGAGCAGCACGACCAGCCGCCGGTCCGCGGTCAGCGACCGGTACAGCGCCAACCGCTCGGCGAGCGCCGTGGGGATCTGCCCGGTCGGCACGCCCAGCGCCCGCAGGAACCGCCCCATCACCTCGTCGGGCGCCGCGGGTCCGGCCGCGGACTGGGCGCCGAGGTGGGCGTAGAGCTGCCCGTCCGGAAACCGCTCGCGCAGCCCGTGCAGCCACGCCAGCGCCACCGCCGTCTTGCCGACCCCGCCCAGCCCGCTGACCGCGGCCAGCGTCCCGTACCCCTCCGCGGCCGCCCGCTCCCGATGCCCCTCCAGCGCCTCCAGCTCCGCCGTCCGGTCGGTGATCCGCACCGACGGCGGCAGCTGCCACGGGACGTGGGCCCGCCGCCCCTCGCCGGCGCCCTCGGCCCGGATGTGGATTCCCCCGTAGACCGTCCTCGCCTGCACGGCCCCGCCGTGCACGGTCCCGCTCACCTCGTTGTGGTCACCGCGCGCTTGCCCCTGCACCCGTCCCCCCTCCGAACGCATGCGTGACACGGCCCTTGGAGAGCATCATTTCCCTCGCCCGAACTGATATTCGCCGCTCGGGGGTGATATGACTCTCTCCGCCACCGGGTCACTTCCCGTGACGAGGTTAGTGCAATATGCCTAGGTCATATTCTCCTTGCGTATTCGTTCGAAAATCGAAGAAAGGTGGGGGAAATCGCCGGCGGCCAGGTCAAGGACATTCTCCTCGCCGGCGGTCGCGGCGGCCTCGACCCGATCGCCGCCGGGGCGTTCAGGACGGGCCGGGGCCGTCGAGGGACTTCAGATGGGCCGAGAGGTCGTCGACCATGCGGCCGAGCAGACGGCCGAGGTCACGGCGGTCCTCGGCGGGCCAGTCGGCGAGGGCGCCGGTGAACCAGCCGAGGACCGTGCGCATGTAGCGCTCGGTGATCGACGTGCCCTCCGGGGTCAGCTCGATCAGCCGGGCGCGCTGGTCGTCGGGGTCGGCGATGCGGTGCACCAGCCCCCGCTGTTCGAGACCTTGGACCTGGCGGGTGGCATGCGGGCCCGCGACCTGCAGGCGGTCGGCGATCTCGCCGATGCGCAGGGGCTCGCCGGACAGCTTGAGCACGTTGAGCACACCCATCGCGGCCCGCTCCAGCGTGATTCCGGCGGACGCGGCGGCCTGCTCGTACATGCGGCCGCGGTTCAGCACGTTGCTGAGCTGGGTCAGCCGGGGGAGCAGCTCCGCGAGCAGGTCGTCGTCATGCATGGGTTTGCTTACCTAACCTAGGTACATGGTCGGAGTGAAGCGTACCGCTCGCGCGAAAAACCGGTGGAGCCGCGTCCACGGAGAGGGATACGGTGTCCTCGTTCGCGTCGAGAGCGAGGAAACGGGAGGTGAGGACATTGATGACGGTCACGGTTGCGGGCTGCGCCGCCCGCGTTCAGAAGTGCATCAATCCCATCCCCGTGGTCTCCGGCTGACGTTTCCGCAGATTCCGCTGCGCGCCGGGGGCCGCCCTTCGAAGGGCTTTTCCCTTGAGCTTGAGCAATGCTTTTTCCGCCGCCACTCTCGTTCCTTACGGCTGGGACGAGGGCTGGGAGGCCGAGTTCGGTCCGTACGCACGGCAGGGGCTGGTCCCCGGGCGCGTGGTGCGGGTGGACCGGGGCCAGTGCGATGTGGTGACGCCCGGGGGCACCGTCCGGGCGGACACCGAGTTCGTCGTTCCCCGCGACCCGATGAAGGTCGTCTGCACCGGCGACTGGGCCGCCGTGGACGCCGTGGGCGAGCCGCGCTACGTACGGACGCTGCTGCCGCGGCGTACCGCCTTCGTGCGCTCGACGTCGTCCAAGCGCTCCGACGGCCAGGTGCTGGCCGCCAACGTCGACCACGCCGTGATCGCCGTGTCGCTCGCCGCCGAGCTGGACCTCGGGCGGGTCGAGCGGTTCGTGGCGCTCGCCTGGGAGAGCGGGGCGCAGCCGGTGGTGGTGCTCACCAAGGCGGATCTGGTCGACGACCCGGGCACGCTCGCCCATCTCGTCGCCGACGCCGAGACCTCCGCGCCCGGGGTCCGGGTGGTGGCGGTCAGCGCCACCACCGGGCAGGGGCTGGACGTCCTCGGCGCGCTGCTCGCGGCCGGGACCTCCGTACTCCTCGGCCAGTCGGGCGCGGGCAAGTCGACGCTGGCCAACGCCCTGGCCGGGGCGGACGTCCAGGACGTGCGCGCGATCCGGGACAGCGACGGCAAGGGGCGGCACACCACGACCACCCGCAACCTGCTGCCGCTCCCCTCGGGCGGCGCGCTCATCGACACACCCGGGCTGCGCGGGGTCGGGCTGTGGGACGCGGAGGGCGGGGTGGCGCGGGCGTTCGCCGAGATCGAGGCGTACGCCGAGGACTGCCGCTTCCACGACTGCGCGCACGAGACCGAGCCGGGGTGCGCGGTGCTCGCCGCGGTCGAGGACGGTGCGCTGCCGCCCCGGCGGCTGGACAGCTACCGCAAGCTGCTGCGCGAGAACGCCTACCTCGCGGCCCGCACCGACGCCCGGCTGCGGTCCGAGATGCGGCGGGAGTGGAAGCAGCGGCAGGCCCTCGGCCGGCACATGGTCGAGCGCAAGCGCGGGGCGCGGCGCGAGCCGTAGCGCCGCGCGGCACGCGGCTGGTTGCCGGTGCTTCGCCGGTTCGGGTGGCCGACGGCGGTGACTCGACGCGAGGATGGGGGAAGCGTCATCCCACGGTCGGGTACACCGCCGGCGGCCGGCACGGTTGGCTGCCGGCAGAGAGCGGGTCGCGATGAATTCGGGTACGGATGAGTACGACGTCGTCGTCCTGGGCGCGGGTCCGGTCGGGGAGAACCTGGCCGACCGGGCCCGCGCGGCCGGGCTCTCCACGGCGATCGTGGAGAGTGAGCTGGTCGGCGGCGAGTGCTCGTACTGGGCCTGCGTCCCCAGCAAGGCGCTGCTGCGCCCGGTCATCGCCCGCGCCGAGGCGCGCCGTACGCCCGGGGCCCGGCAGGGCGCCGAGGTGCCGCTGGACGTGGAGGCCGTCTTCGCCCACCGGGACGCGTTCGTGTCGAACTGGAAGGACGACGGCCAGGTCGACTGGCTCGACTCGACAGGCATCGACCTGGTGCGCGGCCAGGGGCGGCTCGTCGAGCCGCGCCGTATCGCCGTCACCCAGCCGGACGGGCCGGAGCGCTTCCTGGTCGCCCGGCACGCCGTGGCCATCTGCACCGGAAGCCGGGCCGCGCTGCCGGACCTGCCCGGTCTCGCGGAGGCCCGCCCGTGGACCAGCCGGGAGGCGACCAGCTCCTCCACGGTGCCGCGGCGGCTGGCCGTGGTGGGCGGCGGGGTGGTCGCCGTCGAGATGGCCACCGCGTACAGCGCCCTCGGCTCCGAGGTGACCATGCTGATCCGTGGCTCCGGGCTGCTGGAGCGCATGGAGGCGTTCGCGGGCGAGCTGGTGGCGGAGTCGCTGGCCGAGGCGGGGGTGAAGATCCGTACGGGGACGTCCGTGACGGCCGTACGGCGCGACGGCACGGGCGGGCCGGTGACGCTCACGCTGGACGGCGGGGAGACCGTCGAGGCCGACGAGGTGCTGTTCGCCACCGGCCGTGCCCCGCGCACCGACGACCTCGGCCTGGAGACGGTAGGACTCCCGCCCGGCGGCTGGCTGGACGTGGACGACACCTGCCGGGTGCGGAACGTGCCGGGCGGCTGGCTGTACGCGGCGGGCGACGTCAACCACCGCGCGCTCCTCACCCATCAGGGCAAATATCAGGCGCGGATCGCGGGCGCGGCGATCGGCGCCCGCGCCCAGGGCGTACCGCTGCTGGAGACCGACCGCTGGGGCGCCCACGCGGCGACCGCGGACCACGGGGCGGTGCCGCAGGTCGTCTTCACCGACCCGGAGGTGGGCGCGGTCGGGCTGACCGCGGAACAGGCCGAGGCCGAGGGCCGCAGCATCCGGGTCGTCGACTACGACATCGGCCAGGTCTCCGGCGCCGCCCTGTACGCGGACGGCTACCGCGGCCGCGCCCGCATGACCGTCGACCTGGACCGGGGGCATCTGGTCGGTGTGACGTTCGTGGGGCCGGGCGTGGGGGAGCTGCTGCACTCGGCGACCGTGGCGGTGGCCGGTGAGGTGCCGATCGAGCGCCTGTGGCATGCGGTGCCGTCGTTCCCCACGGTGAGCGAGGTGTGGCTGCGGCTGCTGGAGGCGTACCGGGGCTAGTTCGTGCCACGGCGGCGGGGCCATCGCGTGGTGTTCCCGTGAAGCCCCCCTGTGGACAATATGGGGATGAGCCAGCAGGGGGACGACCGACGCCGTCACGAAAACGACTGGTGGGGGGAGTTGTACGACCCCGCGCGGGCCGACGCCGGGCCCGCCGCCGCGGCCGACTCGGTGGACGAGCGCTTCGATTCCGCGTCCCGCACCCTCGGCCGCGGACGGCCGGGCGGGGACCAGATGCCCTCCGCGGGGGCGCCTTGGGGCCCGGCGGAGAGTGAGCCCCCAGGGCGCGCGCCGGGTGCGGACGGCGGCGCGGGAGGTGGCCCGCGGGGGCGGCGGCCCGCCGAGGGCGGCGACGGCCCCGGCGGGCCGCCGCCCCCGCCCGCCCCCGCGCCCCGGCGGCCCGGGCGGGGCGCCGCGGACGGGGACGTGGGCGTCGGGCCGCCCCCGTACGAGGCCGAGGCGCCCGAGCGGCCCCGCGCCGGC
>NZ_JBEYAL010000030.1:0-125809 GCF_040631655.1 Streptomyces sp. NPDC019937 | reverse complement strand
CGCGGGTTGCGAGGCTCCCCCAGCTACCGCTGGGAGGTGCCCCCTGCACCAGACGCCGCTCGCTGATCCGGCCTGATCCACACGACACCCCCTAGACCTCCGCAGCTCGCACGACCGTGAAGGCCGCCCCCTCCTGGTCCGTGACCAGGGCCGCGCGCCCGGTCGCCCGGTCCGACGGCGGTTCGACCACCCGGCCGCCCAACTCGGCGACCCGGCGCGCCGCTTCGTCCACATTCGCCACCGCGAAGTGGGTCATCCAGTGCGCGCCCCGGTCGCGGGGGAGGGCCGGGTCCGCGCTGCGGATCGCGCACACCGGCCGCCCGGCCAGGCACAGGGTCCGGCGGCCGGGCTCGGGTTCCGGGGCGCTCCCCGTACCGTCCGGTTCGTAGCCGAAGACCATCTGGTAGAACTTCGCGACCGCCCCGGGCTCGCGGGCCGTCAGCTCGTGCCAGACCGGGGTGCCGGCCGGCCCCGCCTCGCGGGGCGCGGCGTGCTCGTCCTCCTGCCACACTCCGAACACGGCGCCCTCCGGATCGGAGGCGATCAGCATCCGGCCCGCCTCATCCGCGTCCAGCGGGCCCACGGCGACGGTGCCGCCGCAGGCGCGGATCATCTCCGCCGTCTCGTCGGCGTCGTTCGAGGCCAGATAGGTCATCCAGGAGAGCGGAAGCTGACGTTCTGCGGGCAGCTCGCCCAGTCCCGCGACCGGCCGTCCGTCCCGTACGGCGCGGACGTACGCGCCGAGTTGCTGTGGCCCCGGTGTGAACTCCCAGCCGAACAGGGCGTGATAGAAGTCCTGTGTCGCGGCAAGGCTGTGCACCATCAAACTCGTCCAGCAGGGCGTGCCCGGTGTGCGCCGAGTCGCTGCCTCGGTCATACGTCATTCTCTCCTCGGACCATCGTCGTGGCCGTGCGGCCCCGGGCCGGTCGGCGGCGCGGGGCGGTGATGCGGAGGTGCTGATGTGGGGGGCCCGAACGATATTTGCACCACTTGCCGCGGCAAGCGCCCCGGCCGCGCCGCACGATGCGCGCTCCGGAAGAAGAATGCCCGAATTCTCGCCGCACGCCCGTTTCGCTGCGCTTGCCATCGCGTGGCCATCAGCTGTGCGTTGGGTGATCGGGGGTCCAAACGTCGCAGGGGTATCTACGCAAGGATGGTTCCCATGAATGCCATCATCACCGCACCCGATCTCATGAACGCGCTGGCGGAGGAGCGTCCTCCGCTGCTACTGGACGTGCGCTGGCAGCTCGGCGGCCCTCCCGGCCGCCCCGCGTACGAGGCCGGGCATCTGCCCGGCGCCGTGTACGTCGATCTCGACACCGAGCTGGCGAGTCCGGCCGGGGCGGCGGGACGCCATCCGCTGCCCGATCTTTCCGCGTTCGCGGCCGCGATGCGCCGGGCCGGGGTCGGCCGGGACCGGCGCGTGGTGGCGTACGACGGCGGACAGGGGTGGGCGGCGGCGCGCGCCTGGTGGCTGCTCCGCTGGGCGGGCCACCCCGACGTCCGCGTGCTCGACGGCGGTCTGCCCGCCTGGACCGCGGCCGGCGGCGCGCTGACCACCGAGCTGCCGGGCGAGGCCGAGGGCGACTTCGTCCCGGAGCCCGGCGCCCTGCCGCTGCTCACGGCGGAGGACGCGGCCGCACTCGCGCGGCGCGGCGTCCTGCTGGACGCGCGGGCGGGCGAGCGCTACCGCGGCGAGGTCGAGCCGATCGACCGGGTCGGCGGTCATATCCCGGGCGCGATCTCCGCCCCCACCACCGAGAACGTCACCGCCGACGGCCATCTGCTGCCCGCCGGGCGGCTGGCCGAGCGCTTCGCGGACCTCGGCGTCACCGGGGACACCGAGGTCGGGGTGTACTGCGGTTCGGGCGTCTCGGCCGCACACCAGGTCCTGGCGCTGGCGGAGGCGGGTATTCCGGCGGCCCTGTACGTGGGGTCGTGGAGCGAGTGGTCCGCCGACGGCAGCCGTCCGGTGGCCACCGGACCCCAGCCCGGCTGATGTGCGCCCCGCGCAACGCTCCGGGCCCCGCCACCGACCTGCGGTGACGGGGCCCGGAGCTTGTCGGGAACGAGCGGCCCGAGGGAGCTACTCCTGTTTCTTGCGGCGCGTGCCGAAGACGATCTCGTCCCAGCTCGGCACCGCCGCCCGGCGGCCCGGACGGACGCCGTCCGCTTCCGCCTGACGGTCCGTCGTGCCGGTCAGCCGGTCCCGGTGGCCCGCGACCGAACGGGGCATCAGCACATCCGCGTACGCCGAACCCGCGCTCGCCGCCGGGGCGGCCGGCTCGACGGCCTCCGCCTCCTCCACCGGCTCGTCCGGTGGCGGTGGCGGCGCCACGACCGGCGCCTCGGGCACGACCATGTCGCCACGGAAGTTGGGCACGGCCTCCAGCAGGCTGGTCAGCGAGTCGCGCTCGCCGCCGATGCCGTCGTCCACCGAGGCGGACGGCGACATCGGCAGGGCGGACTCGTCCTCGTCGTCGCCCGACTCGAAGGACGTACCCCTGTCTCTGTCCCTGTCCCGGTCGCGCGGCAGCCGGGCGATGCGCGGCACGAAGGGGAAGCTGGGCTCCGGGGTGTCGTCGGCCTCGCCGATGAGTGTGCGCGCCTCGTCGTCCACGGCCTGGACCAGCCGCCGGGGCGGGTCGTACGTCCAGCTCGCGGAGTGCGGCTCACCGGCGACCCGGTAGACCAGCAGCACCTCCCAGGTGCCGTCGTCGCGCCGCCAGGAGTCCCACTGCGCGGTGTCCTTCTCGGCGCCGCGCAGCAGCAGCCGCTCCGCCACGGCCTCGCCGAGCTGCGGTCCGGCGTTCTCGCCGGGGCGGCGCACGGGTGTCTTACGGGCGCGCTCGGCCATGAACGCGCGCTCCGCGAGCACCGGTCCCTCGAAGCGGCGCACCCGGTCCACGGGAATGCCGGCCATCTGCGCGACCTCTTCGGCGGTGGCGCCGGCGCGTATACGGGCCTGGATGTCACGGGGCCGCAGATGGCTCTCGACCTCGATCTCGATCTGGCCGAGCCGAGCGCGGTCGTTGCGCACCGCGGCGCGCAGTCGCTCGTCGATGGGAAGTGTGTACTCCGTGCTGTCCGCAGCCTTGAGCACCAGCCGTGTGCCGTCGTTGCTGACGGCCACGACACGCAGTTCGGGCATGGGGACCTCCCGGGTGGTGCCTGCCGACGTCACGGTTGCGTCGCTGCTCTCCCGCTAGACGAGTGTGGCCTGCCCGGGTGCAGCCTGCCACAACTTTGCCGAGTTGCCCGGGCCGGTTGGTTGCCGCCCTCTGCCCCCTCCCGTTGGGTCCGGGCGGCCGGACGGGAAAGCGGGGCCAGGGCTCGCCACAGTACTCCATTCGGGCCGCTCAGGTGGAGCGGCGCGCCAGCCGACTTCGGGCGTGGCGTGGTGATCCGGCGCCGAATCCTTCGAAGTGGGGCGCAATATGGATGCCAAGTTTCACAGAAACGTCAGAATCGGAACGGTCCGCTTCGTTTATGGGCCACTTCCCCCGGCGGGCGGGAACGAATGTCCACGCCGGGGAGGGCGGCGCCGGTGCGCCCGGCCCGGCCGGGCCGCCCCCGGGCCCCGTCAGCCGCCGAGCACCCGCCGCAGGTAGTCGTTGCCGAACACCCGGTCCGGGTCGAGCCGGTCGCGCAGCGCGGTGAACTCGCCGAACCGCGGGTAGACCCCGGACAGGTACGCCGCGTCGCGGCTGTGCAGCTTGCCCCAGTGCGGGCGTCCGCCGTGCGCGGTCATGATCTGCTCGGCGGCCGTGAAGTACGCCCGGTGCGGGGTGCCCCGGTAGAGGTGGACGGCGATGTAGGCGGTGTCCCGTCCGGAGGCGGTGGACAGCGGGATGTCGTCGGCGGGCGCGGTCCGCACCTCCACCGGGAAGCTGACCCGCAGCCCCGACCGCTCGACGGTCGCCTTCAGTTCGCGCAGCGCCGGGACGGCGGCCTCGCGCGGCACCGCGTACTCCATTTCCAGGAAGCGGACCCGGCGCGGGCTGGTGAAGACCTTGTAAGGAATGTCCGTATAGGTGCGGGCGGACAGGGCGCGGCTGGAGATCTTGGCGATCCCGGGGATGGTGGCGGGAACCGCCCGGCCCACCGTGCAGGCCACCTGGAAGATGCCGTTGGACAGCAGTTCGTCGTCCACCCAGCCGCTGACCCGGCCGACCGGGGAGGCGGGGCCGGTGCTGCGGTTGTTGCGCTTGGTGTTGCAGTTGCCGGTGTGCGGGAACCAGTAGAACTCGAAGTGCTCGTTCTCGGCGACGAGTTGTTCGAAGTCCGTCATCACCCGCTCGAAGGACATCGGTTCCTCGCGCGCGGTGAGCAGGAACTCCCGCTCCACGCCGAAGGTGATCGCCGTGACCACGCCGAGCGCGCCGAGGCCGACCCGGGCGGCCGCGAAGATCTCCGGGTGCTCGGTCGCCGAGCAGCGCAGCACCGAGCCGTCCGCCGTGACCAGCTCCAGCCCCTTGATCTGGGCGGCGATCGAGGCGCTGTCGCGCCCGGTCCCGTGGGTGCCGGTGGAGGTGGCCCCGGCCACCGTCTGCTCCATGATGTCGCCCATGTTGGTCAGCGACAGCCCGTGGCCGGACAGGGTCTCGTTGAGCTGGCGCAGCGAGGTGCCCGCCGCGACGGTCACCGTGCCCGCCTCCCGGTCCACCTCCCGCACGCCCACCAGACGGTCGGGGCGTATCAGCACGCCGTCGGTGGCGGCCGTGGTGGTGAAGGAGTGGCCGGTGCCCACCGGCTTGACCCGCAGCCCGTCCGCCACGGCCTGACGCACCGCCTCGGCCAGCTCCTGGGTGGAGGAGGGGGCCACGCTCCGCACCGGACGGGCGATGACGTTCCCCGCCCAGTTACGCCACACGCTGTTCCGCTCGGTTCTTACGGTCTTGACGGCCATCCGCACCCGACCCCTCCCGCTGTGGCGCCGGCCGGAGCCGGCGATACCCGAGGAACGCCACCGCCGCCGCGAGCGCCCCGGCCACGGCCGGCACCGCGTACCCCGCGCGGGCCCCGGCGGCGTCCACCACCCCACCGGCGGCCGACGAGCCGAGCGCCACCCCGACCATGAGCCCGGTGCTCACCCAGGTCATGCCCTCGGTCAGATGCGCGCGTGGTACGTGCTGTTCGACGAGGGCCATGGTCGTGACCATCGTCGGTGCGACGGCCAGGCCCGCGACAAAGAGCGCCACGGCCAGAAACGAAAGGTTCCCGACCAGTTGGAGGGGGATCATACTCACGGTCATCGCACAAATACCCAGCAACCAGCGGAAAGACAGCGATCTTTTGAGCGGCAGCAGCCCGAAGACGGCTCCCGCCAGGCACGAGCCCAGCGCGTACACCGCCAGGACCAGGCTCGCCGCCGCCTTGTGCCCCTGGTCCTCGGCGAACGCCACCGTCGCCACGTCGACCGCCCCGAAGATCGTGCCGACCGCGACGAAGGTGAGGGCCAGCACCCGGAGCCCGCGCGAGCGCAGCGCGGAGCCGCCGCCGTGCGAGCCGCGCGGATGCGGCACGGGTTCGGTGGCCCGCTGCGCCGTGAGCCAGAAGACGCCGACGGCCAGGAAGCACGCGGCCAGCAGCGGGCCCGCCTCCGGGAACCACGCGGTGGACAGCCCGATCGAGATCATCGGTCCGAGGATGAAGCAGGTCTCGTCGACGATGGCCTCCCAGGAGTACGCCGCGTGCAGCTCACGCGGCGCGTCCTGGTGGATCGCAGCCCAGCGGGCTCGCACCATGGACCCGACGCTCGGCACACAGCCCGCCGTGGCGGCGAACACGAACAGCGTCCAGTCCGGCCACCCCCGGTGGGCCGCCAGCAGCAGCCCGGCCAGCGAGGCCAGCGTGACGAGGGTCGCCGGACGCAGCACCCGGCGCTGGCCGTACCGGTCGACCAGCCGGGAGGTCTGCGGGCCGAGGACGGCGACGGAGAGCGCGAGGGTGGCCGCCAGCGCGCCTGCCAGCCCGTACCGGCCGGTGAGTTGGGAGACCATCGTGACCACGCCGATGCTCGTCATGGCCACGGTCATCCGCGCGATGAACCCGGCCACGGAGAACGCCTTGGCGCCGGGGGCGGCGAAGATCACACGGTAGGGACTGGGTCCGGGCATGGCGGGGGCCTCCGCGGGCGGGCAGGGCGGCGGAAGAGGGGGGAACGCGGTCGGCGGAGCCGGAGTAAGGAACGTCGAAGCTGATACAGCTTACGGTCACCGTGGGGCCAGCGCAGGGGCATTTCCCGCCGGTCCGGGGCTGGTGGCAGGATCGGGACCATGCCGGAACAGCCAGCGCAGACATCCCCCGCCCCGTACGACGCCCTGCTGTTGCTCTCCTTCGGCGGGCCCGAGGGCCCGGAGGACGTCGTGCCGTTCCTGGAGAACGTCACGCGGGGCCGGGGCATCCCCCGGGAGCGGCTCGAGGAAGTCGGGCAGCACTACTTCCTGTTCGGCGGCGTCAGCCCGATCAACGCGCAGAACCGCGAGCTGTTGCGCGCGCTGCGCGAGGACTTCGCCGAGCACGGCCTCGACCTGCCGGTCTACTGGGGCAACCGCAACTGGGCCCCGTATCTGACCGACACCCTGCGGGAGATGGTCGCCGACGGCCACCGCCGCATCGCGGTGCTCGCCACCAGCGCGTACGCCTCGTACTCGGGCTGCCGCCAGTACCGCGAGAACCTCGCGGACGCGCTCGCCGCCCTGGAGGGCGAGGGGCTGCCGCTGCCGCGCGTGGACAAGCTGCGGCACTACTTCAACCATCCCGGCTTCGTCCGGCCCATGGTGGACGCGACGCTCGCCGCGCTCGCCGAGCTGCCCGAGGGGGTGCGGGCGGGCGCGCACCTGGCCTTCACCACCCACTCCATCCCGACCGCCGCCGCGGACACCTCGGGCCCGGTCGCGGAGCACGGCGAGGGCGGTGCGTACGTCGCCCAGCACCTCGATGTCGCCCGGCTGATCGCCGAAGCGGTGCGCGAGGAGACCGGCGCGGTGCATCCGTGGCGGCTGGTCTACCAGTCCCGCAGCGGCTCCCCGCACATCCCCTGGCTGGAGCCGGACATCTGCGACCACCTTCAGGACCTGCACGGCGAGGGGGTGCCCGCCGCGGTGATGGTCCCGATCGGTTTCGTCTCGGACCACATGGAGGTCAAGTACGACCTGGACACCGAGGCGGCCGCCAAGGCGGCCGAGCTGGGCCTGCCGGTCGCCCGGGCCTCGACCGTGGGCGCCGATCCGCGGTTCGCGGCGGCGGTGCGCGATCTGCTGCTGGAGCGCGCGGCCGCCGAGCGGTTCGCCGCCGGGGACGGCCCGGTGGCCCCCGAGCGCTGTGCGCTGGGCGCGCTGGGCCCCAGCCACGACCTGTGCCCGGTGGGCTGCTGCCCGGCCCGCTCGCCGCGACCCGCCGCCGCCGGGGCCGACTAGTCATACGCGCAGACGCAGTACGCACGGGGCAATCCGCTAAGGAGCACGATGACCGACTCGCTCAACGCCGAACTGCTCGATCTGGCCCTGGAGGTCGCCCGCAGGGCCGGGGACCTGCTGCGGGACGGCCGCCCGGCCGACCTCGGCGTGGCCGCCACCAAGTCCAGCCCGATCGACGTCGTCACCGAGATGGACGTCGCCTCCGAGAAGCTGATCACCGACTTCCTCGCCACGCACCGCCCGCAGGACGGGGTGCTGGGCGAGGAGGGCGCGAGCAGCGAGGGCAGCAGCGGCGTCCGCTGGGTGATCGACCCGATCGACGGCACGGTGAACTACCTCTACGGCCTCCCGTCCTGGGCGGTCAGCATCGCCGTCGAGCGGGACGGCGAGCCGGTCGTCGGCGTGGTGGCGGCGCCGATGCGCGGCGAGACGTACCACGCGGTGCTCGGCCAGGGCGCGTACGCGAACGGGGAGCGCGTGCGGGTGCGCCCCGCGCCCCCCTTCGAGCAGGCGCTGATCGGCACCGGCTTCGGCTATGTGCGCGAGCGCCGCATCGGGCAGGCCAGGGTCCTCAACGAGCTGGTGCCCCAGGTGCGCGACATCCGGCGCGGCGGATCGGCCGCCATCGACCTGTGCGACGTGGCCTGCGGGCGGCTCAACGCGTACTACGAGCGCGGGCTCAACCCGTGGGACTACGCGGCCGGCGCCCTCATAGCCCGCGAGGCGGGCGCGCTCACCGGCGGACGGCCGGGCGTACCGGCCTCGACGGAGCTGACCATCGCCGCGGCCCCGGGGCTCTTCGAGCCGCTGCGGGACCTGCTGGAGGAGCTGGGCGCCTGGCACGACTGAGCCGGGACCCCGCGCACGCGAAGCGCCCCGGTGCCAGGAGGGCACCGGGGCGCTTCGGCGTGGATTGTGCCGGTCGTGCTCAGGAATCGGTGTACCGGAGCTGGATCGGTCTCCGTCACACCGGGTGATCGAACAAGCGGATCAAGCGGCGCTTACTTCCACGCCATGCTCGGCGGCGAGCCGGCGGAGGTCTTCCAGCTCCGCCAGCTCCACGTCGGCGAGGAAGTCGTCACCCGTCTCACGGGCGCGGGTGAGGTCGGTCTTGGTGGTCTCTATACGCTGCAGAATGCCTGCGGTGAACGCGTCCATGGTGCGCCCCCTCGTCGTGGGTCGGTGGCACGGGGGTGTGCCGACGGCGGGAGCGATCACGTACGTGAATCCCTGAGGGTGGCAGCGGCATCAATGGATAGCCACATACAGGGCGTGATCGCGGGGTGTGCAGTCGTCCTCCCCACCCCACTCGGAGCGGAAACCTCCGGCACCAAAAGTTTCTCAACGATCTTGGAATGACGTTGAAGCGATCGTGAAGTGGGCCCCGGGACCGCCGGGACCTCTTACCGCCGGTTTATGAGACTTCGAGGCAGGATGGAGGCGCCGAACGCTCATCGAGTTCGGCGAGATCACGCCCGCTGCGGCGCATGAGAGCCCGTCGCGGCCCACCAAGCCCGCCGCGGCCACGAGGGAAGGACGAACGACGTGCGTGTACTCGTCGTCGAGGACGAGCAACTGCTCGCCGACGCGGTGGCCACCGGACTGCGCCGGGAGGCCATGGCCGTCGACGTCGTGTATGACGGTGCCGCCGCCCAGGAGCGCATCGCCGTCAACGACTACGACGTCGTGGTCCTCGACCGTGACCTGCCGCTCGTCCACGGTGACGACGTGTGCCGCAAGATCGTCGAACTGGGCATGCCCACCCGCGTCCTGATGCTCACCGCCTCCGGCGACGTCAGCGACCGCGTCGAGGGGCTGGAGATCGGCGCCGACGACTACCTCCCCAAGCCGTTCGCCTTCAGCGAGCTGATCGCCCGGGTGCGGGCGCTCGGCCGCCGTACCACCGTCGCCCTGCCGCCGGTCCTGGAGCGGGCCGGGATCAAGCTGGACCCGAACCGCCGCGAGGTGTTCCGGGACGGCAAGGAGATCCAGCTGGCCCCGAAGGAGTTCGCGGTGCTGGAGGTCCTGATGCGCAGCGAGGGCGCCGTGGTCTCCGCCGAGCAGCTGCTGGAGAAGGCCTGGGACGAGAACACCGACCCGTTCACCAACGTCGTCCGGGTGACCGTCATGACGCTGCGCCGCAAGCTCGGCGAGCCCGCGGTGATCGTCACGGTCCCCGGCTCGGGTTACCGGATCTGACCGGGCATGGCCACGACTCCGCTCCCGCCGGCGGCCCCGCCCAAGCCCAGCTGGGACCCGCAGCACACCTCGCCGCCCAACCCCTGGCTGCGCCCCACCATCCGGATACGGCTCACCCTGCTGTACGGCGGGATGTTCCTGATCGCCGGTGTGGTGCTGCTGACCATCATCTATCTGCTGGCGGCGGACGCCATCCGCCGGGGCAGCGAGTTCCCGCTGCAGATCGTCCGGATCGACTACAAGCCCTCCGACACGTGCCACCTGCCCAGCCAGGGCAACAACGACGCGTTCAACCGGGCGGTGGCCCAGTGCATGTCCCAGCAGCGCGACTTTGCCCTGGACGGGCTGCTGCGCCGCTCGCTGCTGGCGCTGCTGGGGCTGGCCGTGGTCGCGTTCGCGTTCGGCTACGCCATGGCCGGGCGGGTGCTCTCGCCGCTGGGCCGCATCACCCGTACGGCGCGTCAGGTGGCGGGCTCGGACCTGTCCCGGCGGATCGAGCTGGACGGCCCGGACGACGAGCTGAAGGAGCTGGCGGACACCTTCGACGAGATGCTGGAGCGACTGGACCGGGCGTTCACCGCGCAGCAGCGGTTCGTCGCCAACGCCTCGCACGAGCTGCGCACCCCGCTGGCGATCAACCGCACCCTGCTGGAGGTGCAGTTGTCCGATCCACAGGCGTCCCCGGAGCTGGTCCAGCTCGGCAAGACGCTGCTGGCCACCAACGAGCGCAGCGAGCAGCTGGTGGAGGGTCTGCTGCTGCTGGCCCGCAGCGACAACGAGATCGTGGACCGCAAGCCGGTGGATCTCGCCGAGGTCGCCTCCCAGGCCCTGGAACAGGTCCGTTCCGAGGCCCAGGCCAAGGGCGTGGAGATCCGGGGCGAGCGCGCGGCCGCGGTGGTCCAGGGCAACGGGGTGCTGCTGGAGCGGATCGCGCTGAACCTCGTGCAGAACGCGGTGCGCTACAACGTCGAGGACCACGGCTGGGTGGAGGTGACCACCGAGGTGCGGCAGGGCCAGGCGCTGCTGGTGGTCGCGAACACCGGGCCGGTGATCCCGGCGTACGAGATGGACAACATCTTCGAGCCCTTCCGCAGGCTGCGCACCGAGCGCACGGGCAGCGACAAGGGCGTGGGCCTGGGGCTGTCGATCGCCCGCTCCGTGGCGCGCGCCCACGGCGGCCGCATCGCGGCCGAGCCGCGGGAGGGCGGCGGCCTGGTCATGCGGGTGGTGCTCCCGGTCTGAGCGCGGAACGGCGAAACGGCGAATCGGCGGAATGGTCAAAGGGGGAGTACCCTCGTGGGGTGTTCGCTTTGGGCGGAATTTTCGTGATCCGCCCACCGCCCGTATCGTGTGTGATCGATCACATGGGCGATTTTCAAGCCATACACTCTGCGTGATCGTGCCGGTTGCCGGAAAGCCGTAAAAATCCGGGTTTTCAGGCACCGTGATCACGGGAAGTACACGTCATGGCGCATGAGAGTGCGACATTCGGACCGTGTACGGTCCCGATGGCCATCCAACCCGATCACCTCTTCAGGGGTGCGGTTGGGTGTCGATTGAGTAACAGACCTTGATGTGAGGCAAAATCTCCGCCTCAGGTCGGGCACAAGTCCGGCCTCTCACGCGTTACGAGCGCTGAGACACCGCAGACACCCAGAGGGGGAGAGCGACATGGCAACGGATTACGACACCCCACGCAAGACCGACGATGACGTCAACGAGGACAGCATCGAGGAACTCAAGGCCCGCCGGAACGACAAGTCGGCGTCCACTGTCGACGTCGATGAGTTCGAGCAGGCCGAGGGCCTGGAGCTGCCCGGCGCGGACCTCTCCAACGAGGAGCTGTCCGTGCGGGTGCTGCCCCGCCAGGCCGACGAGTTCACGTGCATGAGCTGCTTCCTCGTGCACCACCGCAGCCAGCTGGCCGCCGAGACCAAGAACGGCCAGCCGATCTGCCGCGACTGCGCGGCCTGAGCCGCAGGCCAGGCGTGGACGCGGAGTCCGGTGACGGGGACGAGGCGACGCATGTCGAGCGAGGCCGGGCGGCCTCGCTCGCGGCCGCCCTCGGCCGCGGCGTCCGGCGCAGCGGTGGCCGTGCCAGGGCGGGGGTGTACGCGGTCGCCGACCGGATCGCGGCGAACGCGCCGCGCATTCCGGTCCGCGACCTCGCGGCCCTGCGCAAGCAGTTCCCCGGGCTCGGCCCGGAGGAGATCGCGGACAAGCTGGTGGCCGGTGCGGCGAACGCCACCTCCACCGTGGGCGCGGGCGTCGGTGCCGCGGCGATGCTGCCGACCCCGCCGGCGATGCCCACCGAGCTGGCCGCCGAGATCGTCGGCGTGGCGTCCATAGAGTTCAAGCTCATCGCCGAGCTGCACGAGGTCTACGGGGTGCGGGCGCCCGGGTCCGTGCGGCAGCGGGCCGCCATCTACCTCGGCGCGTGGTCCGAGGAGCGGGGCATCGACCCCACCGTCCCGGCCAGCGTCAACGCCGCGCTGAACGTCCAGATGAAGCGCGAGCTGCGCCAGCGGGTGCTGAGACGGAGCTTCCGGAACCTGCCGGTCCTCGCGCCCTTCATGGTCGGCGCGGCCGTCGGCGCCTCGATGAACCGGCGCGACACCAAGAGACTCGCGCGCAAGGTCCGCAAGGACCTGCGCGACCGCCAGGTGCCCTGGGACGCCCTCCCCCCGTCCCCGGACGCCCCCGGCGAACCGCCCGCCACCCCCGGCGAGCTGCCGCCCCCGTGGCCCGGCCCGCGGGACACCCTCTAGGAACGCCTCCTCAGGCGCGTACGGCCGTCAGGGCCGCGGCCAGGCCCTCGGGGTCCCGGGTCGAGACGTACACGTACGGCGTCGGATCCTGCGGATCGGTGACCTCGACCCGCAGCGCGGTCGGGATGTAGCTCCGCAGCAGCATGTAGGCCCGTGGATCGGCCTTGTACGTCCGCCAGGCGGCCGCCTCGTCGGCGTCCAGCACCTCGGCGGTCCCGAGGGCCGACACCGGGATCCTGGCCTCTCCCGCCACCAGCGAGCCCGCCACCACCCGCACCCGGGCCGAGCCGTACGAACTCACCACCACGCAGGCCAGCGCCGCGCCGCCGATCAGGCCGCCGAGCATTGGCAGCGTGCCGAGCGGCAGCAGGGCCAGCGCCGTGCCGATCCCGATCAGAATCGCGATGAACCACCATGAACGGGGCGCGGTGAGACGTTCGTCGTAAGGCTGCATGCGTATCAGCTTGGCATGGCCGCCTGCCCAGGCATCTCTCGCGGGTAAGGTCAGCCGTTGTGAGTGGAAGAACGACAGTGCTGAAGCCGCCGGACGGCGCCACGGCACCCGTGCGCCACCCCGACGCGCCCGCGCCCGGGGAGCCCCTCGGCGCGCACTACGAGCAGTGCTTCGGCTGCGGCGAGCAGAGCGGCGGCCTGCGCCTGCGGGCGCGGGCGGGCGAGGGCGTCGGCCTCACCGCCGAGTTCACCGTGGACGCCGCCCACCAGGGCGCGCCCGGCCTGGCGCACGGCGGGGTGCTGACCGCCGCGCTGGACGAGGCGCTGGGGGCGCTGAACTGGCTGCAGCGCGTGATCGCGGTGACCGGGCGGCTGGAGACGGACTTCGTCCGGCCGGTGCCCGTCGGCACCGTGCTGCACCTGGAGGCACGGGTGACCGCCGTGCACGGCCGCAAGATCTACTGTGCGGCCACGGGACGCATCGGGGGTCCCGAGGGGCCCGTCGCGGTGCGCGCGGAGGCCCTCTTCATAGAGGTGCGGGTCGACCACTTCATCAAGAACGGCCGGCCGGAGGAGATCAACGCGGCGCTCTCCGACCCGGATCAGGTGAAGGTCGCGCGCGCATTCGAGGTGAATCCGTGACTCCCGTACCGGTGGACGTGTTGATCCGCAGGGTGGACCCCCAGGTGCCGATCCCGGGGTATGCCCACCCGGGGGACGCCGGCGCCGATCTCGTCACGACCGAGGCGGCGGAGCTGGCCCCGGGGGAGCGCGCGGTTCTGCCCACCGGAGTGTCTATCGCGCTCCCGGAGGGGTATGCCGCCTTCGTGCATCCGAGGTCCGGACTCGCCGCCCGCTGCGGGGTCGCCATGGTGAATGCCCCGGGGACCATCGATGCCGGGTACCGTGGAGAGATCAAGGTGATCGTGGTCAACCTGGACCCGCGCGAGAGCGTGCGGTTCGAGCGCTACGACCGGATCGCCCAGATGGTCGTCCAGCAGGTCGAGAAGGTGCGCTTCCAGGAGGTGGCGGAGCTTCCCGGGTCGGCGCGGGCCGAAGGGGGCTTCGGGTCCACCGGCGGTCATGCCGCCGTGGACGGCACAACGGGTGGGAATGGATACGCTTCGGTCGGTTCCGACCGGGAAGGACGATGACGTGTTCGGACGTCGCCGCAAGCGCAGCGAGGAGGACGTCGAGTCGCTCGACGTGACCTCCGAGGAGTTGGCCGAGGACGCGGAGGACGCGGCGGGCCTCGTCGACGACGAGGGCGACGCGGAGGCTCCCAGGGTGAGCCTGCCCCCCGCGCCGCGCCCCGACGGCCCGTGGGACGTGTCCGAGGTGCGGGAGCCCGGCGAGGGCCGGGTGGACCTCGGCGGCATGTTCGTGCCCGGTGTCGAGGGCATGGAGCTGCGGGTGGAGGTCGCGGGGGACGCGATCGTGGCCGCGACCGTGGTGCTGCGGGACAGCGCCGTGCAGCTGCAGGCGTTCGCCGCGCCGAAGAAGGAAGGCATCTGGACCGAGGTGCGGGACGAGATCGCCACCGGCATCACCCAGCAGGGCGGTGTGGTGGACGAGGTCGAGGGCCCGCTCGGCTGGGAGCTGCGGGCCCAGGTGCCGGTGCAGCTGCCGGACGGCAAGAACGGCGTCCAGGTGGTGCGCTTCATCGGGGTCGACGGGCCGCGCTGGTTCCTGCGCGGAGTGATCTCCGGGCAGGGCGCCGTGCAGCCCGAGACCGGCAGCCTGCTGGAGGCGATCTTCCAGGACACGGTCGTGGTGCGCGGCGAGGGCCCGATGGCCCCGCGTGACCCGATCGTGCTCAAGCTGCCGAACGACGCGCAGATGGTGCCCGACGGGGTGCAGCAGGACGAGGCGCAGGGCTCGCGGTTCGCGGGCGGCGCCGACCAGCTCCAGCGCGGTCCGGAGATCACCGAGGTGCGCTGACCGGAGGCCACACCGCGTACGTAAGGCCAGGTCCGAAGGGGTCCGGGGAGTCTTCCCGGGCCCCTTCGACTTTTTTTCGCACCGCGTTGAACACGCGTGCCGCCCGGGGCGTATTGATGGGCGAGAGACCCCCGGCGCGCCCGCGGCAGTGGGAGAGCGGGCGCGATGGGGACACCCCCCTGTCCGACCTCAACGAGGTGAGTGATCAATGTCCCGAGGCCTTCCGTTACTTCACCGTCGGCGGATTGTTGTCGCCGGTGTGATCGGCGGTATTACCTGTGCGTCCGTCGCGGTGGGAGCCGCCATGGCGGGGCAGGACGACAGCAGCGACACGGGGAAGGCGTCGGTCAAGGCCGCGTCCTCCATCAGCTGCCCCGCCGTGGAGGGTTCCCTGCCGGAGATTCCCGCGGAGGCCAAGGCGGAGGTGGACCGCAACCTCGCCCTTCTGGACACCCAGCTCGCCGAGGCGAACAAGCGGCTGAGCACCAGCCAGGGCGAGGGCGGCCCGAACTTCGTGCAGAACGCGATCCTCGGTCCGCTGGCGGACAAGCGGAAGTCCACCCTCGATCGCATCGCGATCTCCATCGGGCGCCGGGCCGAGAAGCCGACCGGCCTCGACGCGCTCGCGGAGTGCACGCTGTCCGGCGGCGACGCCGGTGGTGCGGGCGCCGGGGCGGGGACCGGGGCGAGCCCGACGGCCGCCGTGAGCGGCGCGGCCTCGGCCGACCCCGCGGCGGAGTCCGGCGCCGGCACGGGCGCCGGTGCGGACACCGGCGCGGACGCGGGCGCCGGTTCCGGCCAGACGATCAGCTGCCCGGACGTCGCCGGTCAGATCGGCAACGTACCGGCCGCCGCCCAGGCGGAGGTGGACCGCAACCTCGCGCTTCTGGACACGCAGCTCAGCGAGGCCAACAAGAGACTCGCGACCTCCGCGGGCGAGGGCGGCCCGAACTTCGTGAAGAACGCGATCCTGGGCCCGCTGGCGGACAAGCGGAAGTCCACGATCGACCGCATCAAGATCTCATTCTCCCGTCAGGGCTCGACCGCCCCCTCCGGTCTTGACGCTCTGGCGGGCTGCTCGCTCGCATCCGGCTGAGTCCCCGGCGTAAGGCTCGGCTGATGTGAGCGTTCTACCGGTGGGCCGTACTTTTCTCTGCGGAGTACGGCCCACCGGCTATGTCGCGTCGTGCGGGCACCCCTGGGCGTCAGGGAGGCGTCAAGAGGGTGCTCGCCGCCGTAAGGGAGCCGTCAACGGCGGCTCCCGGGCCCCGAACACGGGTTTTGCTCTAGAGGTCAGCTCTCCACCGATCCTCTAGGAGCCCACGATGGCCGATCTGGCCTTCGTCGTCGCCACGCTCGCGGTGTTCGCGCTGGTGGCCCTCGTCGCCAAAGGGGTGACGAAGCTGTGACCGCCGAGAACGTCGTCGGCCTGGTCGTGGCCGTCGCGCTGCTGGGCTATCTGGTCCTCGCCCTCCTCTTCCCCGAGAGGTTCTGAGGGCCTCATGAGTTCCGAACTCGCCGCGGTGCTCCAGCTCGCCGCGCTCATCGGCGCGCTCGCCCTGGCGTACCGGCCGCTCGGCGACTACATGGCGGCCGTCTACCGCTCCGGGAAGCATCTGCGCGCCGAGCGGTGGATCTACGCTTGCGTCGGCGCCGATCCGGACACCCGGATGCGCTGGCCCGCGTATCTGCGCGGAGTGCTCGCCTTCTCCGGCGTCAGCGTCCTCTTCCTGTACTTGCTGCAGCGCCTCCAGGGCGCCCTGCCGCTGTCGCTCGGCTTCTCCTCGATCAGCCCGGCGCAGGCGTTCAACACCGCCGCGTCCTTCGTCTCCAACACCAACTGGCAGTCCTACGCGGGCGAGCAGTCCATGGGCCATGTGGTGCAGACGGCCGGGCTCGCGGTGCAGAACTTCCTGTCCGCCGCCGTCGGCATCGCGGTGGCCATCGCGCTCGTCCGGGGTTTCGCCCGCTCCCGCACCGGCGAGCTGGGCAACTTCTGGGCCGATCTGGTGCGCACGACCGTCCGCGTCCTGATCCCGATGGCGGTGATCGCCGCGATCGTGCTGGTCGCGTGCGGCGCGATCCAGAACTTCGCGGGCATCCACGAGGTCGGGCAGCTCACCGGCGGCACCCGGCAGATGAACGGTGGCGCGGTCGCCTCGCAGGAGGCCATCAAGGAGATCGGCACCAACGGCGGCGGCTTCTTCAACGCCAACTCCGCCTACCCGTTCGAGAATCCGAACCCCTTCACCAACCTCTTCGAGATCTTCCTGATCCTGGTCATCCCGTTCTCGCTGACCCGCACCTTCGGCGTGCTCGTCGGGAACGTCCGGCAGGGGTACGCGATCCTCGCCGCCATGGGCCTGATCTGGCTCGGCTTCACGGCGCTGATGATGTGGAGCGAGTTCCACCACGGCGGTCCGGCGCTCCGGGCCGCGGGCGGCGCGATGGAGGGCAAGGAGCAGCGGTTCGGCATCGGCGCGTCGTCGATCTTCGCGACGAGTACGACGCTGACCTCCACCGGCGCGGTGGACGCGATGCACTCCTCCCTCACCGGCTTCGGCGGCGGCATCGCGCTGCTGGGCATGATGCTCGGCGAGATCGCCCCCGGAGGGGTGGGCTCCGGCCTCTACGGCATGCTCGTCATGGCCGTGATCGCGGTCTTCATCGCGGGGCTCATGGTCGGCCGTACGCCCGAGTACCTGGGCAAGAAGATCGGCTCCCGCGAGATCAAGCTCGCCGCCTGCTACATCCTGGTCACCCCGGCGCTGGCGCTCTCCTTCACCGCCCTGTCCGTGGTGCTGTCCACCCCGCAGCACTCGATCCTCAACACCGCGGGGAACGCGGCGGGCCACAGCGGGGCGCACGGCTTCTCCGAGGTGCTGTACGCCTTCACCTCCGGCGCCAACAACAACGGCTCCGCCTTCGCCGGCCTGAACGCCAACACCGACTGGTACAACACCACGCTGGGCCTGGCGATGCTGCTCGGCCGCTTCCTGCCGATGGTCTTCATCCTGGCGCTGGCCGGTTCGCTCGCCGAGCAGAAGCCCGTCCCCGAGACGGCGGGCACCCTGCGCACCGAGAAGCCGCTCTTCGCGGGGCTGCTGGTCGGCGCCATCCTGATCATCACCGGCCTCACCTACTTCCCGGCCCTGGCCCTTGGCCCGATGGCGGAGGGACTCTCATGAGCACGACCACCCCCCTACGCCCCGCCCCCGGCGGCGAGCGCCCGCACCAGCACGACGCGGGCGGCGGCCGGGTCTCCGGTGGCCTCTTCGACCCCCACCGGCTCCTCACCTCGCTGCCGGACGCCCTCCGGAAGCTCGACCCGCGCGTGATGGCGAAGTCCCCGGTGATGTTCGTCGTGGAGATCGGCTCGGTGCTCACCACCGTGCTGGCCGCGCTGAACCCGGGCGACTGGTTCGGCTGGGCGATCACGGTCTGGCTCTGGCTGACCGTGGTCTTCGCCAACCTCGCCGAGGCCGTCGCCGAGGGCCGGGGCAAGGCCCAGGCCGACACCCTGCGCAAGGCCAAGACCGACACCGAGGCCCGGCGGCTCGCGGACGCCGGCGAGGAGCGGGTGCCCGGCACCGCGCTGTGCGTCGGCGACCTCGTGGTCTGCGAGGCGGGGGATGTGATCCCGGGCGACGGCGATGTCGTCGAGGGCGTGGCGTCCGTCGACGAGTCGGCCATCACCGGGGAGTCGGCGCCGGTCATCCGCGAGTCCGGCGGCGACCGGTCGGCGGTCACCGGCGGCACCAAGGTGCTCTCCGACCGCATCGTCATCAAGATCACGACGAAGCCCGGGGAGACCTTCATCGACCGGATGATCAAGCTGGTCGAGGGCGCGGCCCGGCAGAAGACCCCCAACGAGATCGCGCTCAACATCCTGCTCGCCTCGCTCACCATCGTCTTCCTGCTCGCCGTCGTCACCCTCCAGCCGTTCGCGATCCACGCGGGCGCCGAGCAGACGATGGTCGTGCTCACCGCGCTGCTGGTCTGCCTCATCCCCACCACCATCGGCGCCCTGCTCTCCGCCATCGGCATCGCGGGCATGGACCGGCTGGTGCAGCGCAACGTCCTGGCCATGTCCGGCCGCGCGGTCGAGGCGGCGGGCGACGTGTCGACGCTGCTGCTCGACAAGACCGGCACGATCACGCTCGGCAACCGGCAGGCCGCCGAGTTCGTCCCCGTCGGCGGGGCCACCGAGGAGGAGCTGGCGGACGCGGCCCAGCTGTCCTCGCTCGCCGACGAGACGCCGGAGGGCCGCTCGGTCGTCGTCCTCGCCAAGGAGGCGTACGGCCTGCGGGCCCGCCACCAGGGCGAACTGGGCCACGCCGCGTTCGTCCCGTTCACCGCCCAGACCCGGATGTCCGGCGTCGACCTGGACGGCACCAGGGTCCGCAAGGGCGCGGCCGCCGCGGTCACCGGCTGGGTCGCCGAGCGCGGCGGACGGGTCTCGGACGACGCCCGGGAGAAGGCCGACGCGATCTCGGCGGCGGGCGGCACCCCGCTGCTGGTGGCCGTCGAGGATGACCGGGGCGCGCGCGTCCTCGGCGTGATCCACCTCAAGGACGTCGTCAAGGAGGGCATGCGGGAGCGGTTCGACGAGCTGCGCCGGATGGGCATCAAGACCGTGATGATCACGGGTGACAACCCGCTCACCGCCCGGGCCATCGCGGACGAGGCGGGCGTGGACGACTTCCTGGCGGAGGCCACTCCCGAGGACAAGATGGCGCTCATCAGGCGCGAGCAGGCGGGCGGCAAGCTGGTGGCGATGACCGGCGACGGCACGAACGACGCCCCGGCGCTCGCCCAGGCCGACGTCGGCGTGGCCATGAACACCGGCACCTCGGCCGCCAAGGAGGCCGGGAACATGGTCGACCTGGACTCCAACCCGACCAAGCTCATCGAGATCGTGGAGATCGGCAAACAGCTGCTGATCACCCGTGGCGCGCTGACCACCTTCTCGATCGCCAACGACGTCGCGAAGTACTTCGCGATCATCCCGGCGATGTTCGCGGGCGTGGCGGGCTACACGGGGCTGGACGCGCTCAACATCATGCGTCTGGCCTCGGCCCAGTCCGCGATCCTGTCGGCCGTCATCTTCAACGCGCTGATCATCGTCGCGCTGGTGCCGCTCGCCCTCAAGGGCGTGCGCTACCGCCCGATGAGCGCCGACCGGATGCTCCGCCGCAACCTCGCCCTCTACGGCCTGGGCGGGCTCATCGCCCCGTTCCTCGGCATCAAACTGATCGACCTGCTCATCTCCCTCATACCGGGCATCGGGTGAATCGAGACCATGACCCTTCCTCACGGCACGGCACGCTCCACCGCCCGGCTGGCGGGCGCCGCCCTGCGCGCCCTGCTCGCCCTCACGGTGCTCTGCGGGGTGCTCTATCCGCTCGCCGTCACCGGGATCGCGCAGGCCGCCTTCCCGCACCGGGCGAACGGCTCCGAGGTCCGGGCGGACGGCAGGACCGCGGGCTCCGCGCTCATCGGCCAGACGTACACCCTGGACCGCAAGGACAAGGCCGGGAACCCGCTGCCGGACCCGAAGTACTTCCAGCCCCGCCCCTCGGCCGCGGGCACCAACACCGTCAACACCCAGTACAAGATCACCGTCTCGGGCGGGTCCAACCTCGCCGCCGACAGCACGGTGCTGCTCCAGCAGATCAAGGAGCGCCGCGCCCGCATCGCCGCCTTCAACGGGGTCGCGCCCGGCGCCGTACCCCCCGACGCGGTCACCGCCTCCGCCTCCGGCGTCGACCCGGACATCTCGCCCGCGTACGCCGCCCTCCAGGTGACCCGCGTGGCCCGGGCGGGCGGGCTGCCGCGCGCCGAGGTCGCACGGCTGGTCGAGGACCACACCGACGGCCGCGCCCTCGGCTTCCTCGGCGAGCCGCGCGTGAACGTGCTGGAGCTGAACATCGCGCTCCACCAGCTGGAAAAATGAGCGAACGGGGAAAATAGGGGCATGGGACGCGGCAAGCTTCGGATCTACCTCGGCGCGGCGCCGGGCGTCGGCAAGACCTACGCGATGCTGTCCGAGGGGCACCGGCGGGCCGAGCGGGGCACGGACCTCGTGGTCGGCTTCGTGGAGCACCACGGCCGCCGGCGCACCGAGGTGATGATGGCCGGCCTGGAGGAGGTGCCGCGCCGGGAGCTGGAGTACCGGGGCGGCACGTTCACCGAGATGGACGTGGACGCGGTGCTCGCCCGCCGCCCCGGCGTCGCGCTCGTCGACGAGCTGGCCCACACCAACGTCCCCGGCTCCCGCAACGCCAAGCGCTGGCAGGACGTCGAGGAGCTGCTGAAGGCCGGCATCGACGTCGTCTCCACCGTCAACATCCAGCACCTGGAGTCGCTGGGGGACGTCGTCGAGTCGATAACGGGCGTACGGCAGCGGGAGACCGTGCCCGACGAGGTGGTGCGCCGCGCCGACCAGATCGAGCTGGTCGACATGTCGCCCCAGGCGCTGCGCCGCCGGATGGCGCACGGCAACATCTACGCGCCCGACAAGGTCGACGCCGCGCTGTCCAACTACTTCCGGCCCGGGAACCTCACCGCGCTGCGCGAGCTGGCCCTGCTGTGGACCGCCGACCGGGTCGACGAATACCTCCAGCAGTACCGCGACGAGCACAGCATCCGCTCCACCTGGCAGGCGCGCGAGCGCATCGTCGTCGGGCTCACCGGCGGCCCCGAGGGGCGCACGCTCATCCGGCGCGCCTCCCGGATGGCGGCCAAGGGCTCCGGCAGCGAGATCCTGGCCGTCTACATCGCCCGCAGCGACGGCCTCACCTCGGCCTCCCCGAAGGAGCTGGCGGTCCAGCGCACCCTGGTCGAGGACCTGGGCGGCACCTTCCACCACGTCATCGGGGAGGACATCCCCGGAGCGCTGCTGGAGTTCGCGCGCGGCGTCAACGCCACCCAGATCGTGCTCGGCTCCAGCCGCCGCAAGGCGTGGCAGTACGTCTTCGGGCCGGGGGTGGGCGCGACCGTCGCCCGGGACTCCGGGCCCGACCTGGACGTGCACATCGTCACCCACGAGGAGGTCGCCAAGGGGCGCGGACTGCCCGTCGCGCGCGGGGCCCGGCTCGGCCGCTCCCGGCTGATCGCGGGCTGGCTGGTGGGGATCGGCGGGCCCGCCCTGCTCACCCTGGGGCTCACCGGCACGGGCGCCACGCTCACCGCGGACGCCGGTCCCGGCTTCGCCAACGAGGTGCTGCTGTTCCTCTTCCTCAACGTGCTGGCGGCCCTGCTGGGCGGAATGCTGCCCGCCCTCGCCTCGGCGGCCGTCGGATCGTTGCTGCTCAACTACTACTTCACCCCGCCCACCCATACCTGGACCATCGCCGACCCCGAGAACATCGTCGCCATAGTGATCTTCGTGGCGGTGGCGGTCAGCGTGGCCTCCGTCGTCGACCTGGCCGCGCGCCGCACCCACCAGGCCGCGCGATTGCGCGCCGAGTCCGAGGTGCTGTCCTTCCTCGCGGGCAGTGTGCTGCGCGGGGAGACCAGCCTGGAGGCGCTGCTGGAGCGGGTCCGCGAGACGTTCGGCATGGACACGGTGGCCCTGCTGGAGCGGGAGGGCGATGTCGCGCCCTGGACGTGCGCGGGCAGTGTCGGCGGCACCGCGGGGGTACCGCCGCCGGAGCGGCCCGAGGACGCGGATGTGGACATGCCGGTCGGCGACCACATGGCGCTCGCGCTGTCCGGCCGGGTGCTGCCCGCCGAGGACCGCCGGGTGCTGGCCGCCTTCGCCGCCCAGGCCGCCGTCGTGCTGGACCGGCAGCGGCTGGTGGGGGAGGCGGAGCGGGCCCGCGAGCTGGCCGAGGGCAACCGCATCCGCACCGCCCTGCTCGCCGCCGTCAGCCACGATCTGCGCACCCCGCTCGCGGCCATCAAGGCGGCCGTGTCGTCCCTGCGCGCGGACGACGTGGCCTGGTCGGCGGAGGACGAGGCCGAGCTGCTGGCGGGCATCGAGGACGGCGCCGACCGCCTCGACCACCTGGTCGGCAACCTGCTCGACATGTCCCGGCTGCAGACCGGCACCGTCGCCCCCCTCATCCGGGAGATCGACCTGGACGAGGTGGTGCCGATGGCGCTCGTCGGCGTGCCCGAGAGCGGCGTCACCCTGGAGATCCCCGAGGACCTGCCGATGGTCGGGGTCGACCCGGGGCTGCTGGAGCGCAGCGTCGCCAACATCGTCGAGAACGCGGTGAAGTACAGCCCGCGGGACCGGCCCGTGCTGGTCTCCGCCAGCGCCCTCGGCGAGCGGGTCGAGCTGCGCGTCGCCGACCGGGGCCCCGGTGTGCCGGACGCCGCGAAGGACCGTATCTTCGAACCCTTCCAGCGCTACGGGGACGCCCCGCGCGGCTCCGGGGTCGGCCTCGGACTCGCCGTCGCCCGCGGCTTCGTGGAGGCGATGGGCGGATCGCTGGCCGCCGAGGACACGCCGGGGGGCGGGATGACCATGGTGCTGACCCTGCGGGCCGCCCCCGGCAGCCCGGCGCACGACCCACACGGCACAACGGAAAGGCAGGCCGTCAGATGAACCGGGTGCTCGTGGTGGACGACGAGCCGCAGATCGTACGCGCCCTCGTGATCAACCTGAAGGCGCGCAAGTACGAGGTCGACGCCGCCGGGGACGGCGCGACCGCCCTGAAGCTCGCCGCCACCCGCCACCCCGACGTGGTCGTGCTCGACCTGGGCCTGCCCGACATGGACGGCGTGGAGGTGATCAAGGGGCTGCGGGGCTGGACCCGCGTCCCGATCCTCGTCCTCTCGGCCCGCCAGACCTCCGACGAGAAGGTCGAGGCCCTGGACGCGGGGGCGGATGACTACGTCACCAAGCCCTTCGGCATGGACGAACTGCTGGCCCGGCTGCGCGCCGCCGTGCGGCGCGCCGAGCCGTCGGGGCCGTCGGACGCGGCCGTGATCGTCGAGACCGAGGGGTTCAGCGTCGACCTGGCCGCCAAGAAGGCGCACCGGGACGGCCGCGACGTGCGGCTGACGCCCACCGAGTGGCATCTGCTGGAGGTGCTGGTGCGCAACCAGGGCCGCCTGGTCAGCCAGAAGCAGCTGCTCCAGGAGGTCTGGGGGCCGTCGTACGGCACCGAGACCAACTACCTGCGCGTCTATATGGCGCAGTTGCGCCGCAAGCTGGAGAACGACCCCGCGCATCCGCGGCACTTCATCACCGAGCCCGGGATGGGGTACCGCTTCGAGCGGTGAGGCGGGGGCTCACCGGTACGCTGACGGTATGAGTTCCGTACCCCAGCCCCCCGGGAAGCGTGACAAGCCGGTCGGCCGCTTCCGGCGGATGATCGACCGGCTGTCCAGCTCCCAGGAGGAGCTGCACTCCGCCGAGCTGCAGCAGGACGCGGAGAACGCGGGCTGCACGAAGATCGGCGACTGTGGCGACCGACAGATCGTCAAGGTGACGGGTACACTGCGCACGGTCACGCTGCGGCCGCGGGCCGGAGTGCCCGCGCTGGAGGCAGAGCTGTTCGACGGCACTGCCGCCCTCGACGTCGTGTGGCTGGGCCGCCGCTCCATCATCGGCATAGAACCGGGCCGCAAGCTGATCGCCACCGGCCGGATCTCCATGAGCCACGGGCGCCGGGTGCTGTTCAATCCGAAGTACGAACTCCGACCGCTCGGACAGGAGTAGCCGGTGACGTCTGACGACAAGACGACCCCGACCGATCACCAGGACGCCGCCGACGCGCAGAGCAGGGCGGCGGCGGACACCGCGCTCCTGGAGGCGTTCGGCGGGGTGCGGGGCATGGTGGACACCACCGTCCCCGGGCTGGTGTTCGTCCTGCTGTACACCATCAAGCGCGACATCCACCTGGCCGCGATCGCCGCGCTCGGGCTGACCGTGCTGCTGGGGCTGACCCGGCTGGCGCGCAAGGAGACGCTGAAACACGCCTTCAGCGGGGTCTTCGGGGTCGCGTTCGGCGCGATCTTCGCGATGATGTCCGGCGACGCCAAGAACTTCTACCTGCCGGGCATGCTCTACACGCTCGGCCTGGCGATCGCGTACGTCCTCTCGGCCATCTTCCGCTATCCGCTGATCGGCGTGCTGCTCGGGCCGATGCTCAAGGAGAACCTCTCCTGGCGCACCCGCAACCCCGGCCGGTTCCGCGCGTACACCCGGGCCACCTGGGCGTGGGGGCTGATCCTGCTCGCCAAGTCGGCGATCCTCTTCCCGCTCTACTGGTGGGGGGACGTCACCCAGCTCGGCTGGGTGAAGGTGGCGCTCGGCATTCCGCCGTTCCTGCTGTGCGTCTATCTGACGTGGATCTTCCTCGCCAAGGCCCCGCCGCCGATCGACGTCATCGCCGAGATGGAGGCCGAGGAGAAGGCGGAGCGGGACGGCCGGCCGGATCGTCGACCCGCTGCTGACGGAGTGGACCGGCACTGACCATGAGGAAGGGCCCCTGGCTCCCGCGCGGGAGCCAGGGGCCCTTCCTCATGGCCTTCTTACGCGGCACTAGCCCGGCGCGTCCTGGCGCTGGACGGACAGCAGCGCCTCCAGCTGCTCCTCGCGCGCCTGGGCCGCGACGAACAGCAGCTCGTCGCCCGCCTCCAGGACGTCGTCCTTGTTCGGCGTCAGCACCCGGGTACCCCGGATGATCGTGACCAGCGTGGTGTCCTCCGGCCACTCCACGTCGCCGACCCGGGTGCCGACCAGAGCCGCCTCCGGCGGCAGCGTCAGCTCCACCAGGTTCGCGTCGCCGTGGCTGAAACGCAGCAGCCGCACCAGATCGCCGACGCTCACCGCCTCCTCGACCAGCGCCGACATCAGCCGCGGCGTGGAGACGGCGACATCGACGCCCCACGCCTCGTTGAACAGCCACTCGTTCTTGGGGTTGTTGACCCGGGCGACCACCCGCGGCACCGCGTACTCGGTCTTCGCCAGCAGGGACACCACCAGGTTGACCTTGTCGTCCCCGGTGGCCGCGATGACCACGTTGCACCGCTGCAGCGCCGCCTCGTCCAGCGAGGTGATCTCGCACGCGTCGGCCAGCAGCCATTCGGCCTGCGGCACCCGCTCCACCGAGATGGCGGTCGGCGCCTTGTCGATGAGGAGGACCTCGTGCCCGTTCTCCAGCAGCTCGCCCGCGATGGAGCGCCCCACGGCGCCCGCTCCGGCAATGGCAACCCTCATCGGGCCCCACCTTCCTCAGGTCCCTCGTCGAAGGCCGCCTCGACCTTCTCGACCTCATCGGTGCGCATCATCACATGCACCAGGTCGCCCTCCTGGAGCACCGTCTGCGAGGTGGGCAGCATCGCCTCGCCGAGCCGGGTCAGGAACGCGACCCGCACTCCGGTCTCCTCCTGCAGCTTGCTGACCTTGTGCCCCACCCACGCGGGGGAGGTGTGCACCTCGGCGAGCTGCACCCCGCCGCTCGGATCCCGCCACAGCGGCTCCGCGCCGGACGGCAGCAGCCGCCGCAGCATCTGGTCCGCGGTCCACCGCACGGTGGCCACGGTCGGGATGCCCAGGCGCTGGTAGACCTCGGCGCGGCGCGGGTCGTAGATCCGGGCCGCGACGTTCTCCACGCCGAACATCTCGCGGGCCACCCGGGCCGCGATGATGTTGGAGTTGTCGCCGCTGCTGACCGCCGCGAAGGCCCCGGCCTCCTCGATGCCCGCCTCGCGGAGCGTGTCCTGGTCGAATCCGACGCCGGTCACCCGGCGGCCACCGAAGCCCGCGCCGAGGCGGCGGAAGGCGGTGGGGTCCTGGTCGACGACCGCGACCGTGTGTCCCTGCTGCTCCAGGGTCTGGGCGAGCGCCGCGCCCACCCGGCCACAGCCCATGATCACGATATGCATGCGTCTTACCCCGCACTCCTGATGACCGTGCTGACCTGCGCAAACACCCTGCTCACATCTTCCTTCCAGGACCTACGGGGTGACAGCGGGGCAAGAGGCCCCGATGCCGGTGCCGCACGGCGACGACAGGTCGTCCGCCACGGCGTCTGTTCCCACCGTATCCATACCCATGGGGCGATTCCCTGCCCGAGTGCACCCGGCCGGGAGGAAACCACGGCGCGCGGACGGTCCGGCGGCTACCGTGAGAGGGGGCGGGCGCCGGCGGCCGCGGCAGGGGGGCTCCCTCATCTTTGCCCGATATCCAGGACCTTCACTGAACTCTTACGAGAATGGGCAATAGGGTCCGAGGAGTTCGAACTTTGTTGCGCCCGTCGGACACTTGGTCACGGCGTGGCTAAGATGATCGCCGTATTCCGTTCCCGGACGGGACATCAGGGCACTGAATCGTTCCCTCCACGCCCGCGTTCTCTGCACGAGGTTCCTGATGACAGATCACATACCGGAGGCGGTGACCTGGTGCCTGGCCGGCGTCCTCCTTGTCGTTCTGGTGCTTCTGATGCGCCAGCGGCGGATCACCGCCGGAGTGCGCAGGCGTAACGCCACGCTCGAGGACAACCTGCGCTCCCGCGACGAGGAAGTGCGGCATCTGGTCGACGTCCGGCTCCCGGCGATCGCGGACGTGCTGAGCCAGCCCGCCCCGCTGCCCGGGCTGCGGGACGAGAAGCTGGCCGGGACCGCCTACGCGCAGAGCCTGCACGCGGTCATGGAGCACTTCGCGCGCGCGGTGGACAAGGCACAGTCGCGGGCCGACGCCTCCGCCAAGGCCGCGCTGAAGGCGTCGATGCGCGCCCTCCAGGGCCTCGCCAATGAACAGCAGGTGGCGATCTCGGAGATGCAGGACCGGCACGACAACCCCGACGTGCTGCGCGACCTGCTGGAGATCGACCACGCCAACGCGCAGTTCGGCCGCCGCGCCCAGGCCATCGCCGTGCTGTGCGGCTCCTGGCCCGGCCGCCAGCGCACCGCCTCCCCGATGACCGATGTGGTCCGGGGCGCCAAGTCGCGCATCCGCGACTACCGGCGGGTCCAGGTGCACGCCCTGATCGACATCGGTGTGGCGAGCCGCGCGGTGGAGCCCGTGGTGCTCGCGGTCGCCGAGCTGCTGGACAACGCCGCCCGGCACTCCCAGCCCAACACCAACGTCGAGGTCAGCCTGCAGCCGGTGCACAACGGCGCCTGCATCGTGATCGACGACGCCGGGGTCGGCATGGACGGCCTGGAGGTCCAGCGGGCCGCCGGGCTGCTGTCCGGCCAGCGCGCCGTGGACGTCTCGCGGCTGGGCGACCCGCCGCAGTTCGGCTTCGCCGTGGTGGGCCTGCTCGCCGCCCGGTACGGCTTCAGCGTCTCGGTGGACACCCGGTCCCCGTACGGCGGTGTGCGCGCCGTCCTGTTCCTCCCCAGCGCGCTGCTCACCCACATCGACGCGGAAGCGCCCGCCGCCGCGCCCGCGGCCCAGGACGCGTACGAGGCCGAGGCCGCCGCCCCGCTGCGTACCCTCCCGTCCCGCGCGAACCGCCGCAGGGCCGCGGCGCAGGCCCCCGCCGCGCCCCAGGCGCCCGCCCCGGCCCCGGCGGCGGCTCCCGCGCCGGCGCCCTCCGCGGGACCCGGGCAGCCGTCCGTGGACGACGAGGCGACGCGCGTGTACGGGGAGACCGAGGGCGGGCTGCCCAAGCGCCGCCGCCGCAGGCCCACCGCCGCCCCACCGGTGGACGATTGGCCCACCGCGCCCGGACCGGGGTCCGGCGCCCCCGAAACCGACACGGGTCCGCACCGCGTCCGCTCGGCCGAAGAGACCGCCAAGCGCATGGGCGCGTTCGCGCGCGGTACGCGCTCCGGCCGTGGCGTCACACCGGATGCCGCCCCTCACACCGAAGAAGGGAATCGCCAGGCATGAACGACCACATGAACAACGAGCTGGGCTGGATGCTCGACGAGGTGGTCAAGATGCCGGAGGCACGGCACGCGATCCTGCTCTCCGCCGACGGGATGCTGCGGGCGCACTCCAAGGGCATCGCGCGCGACGAGGCCGAGCGCCAGGCCGCCGCGCTCTCCGGACTGCAGTCGATCAGCCGCAGCACCTCCGAGTTCTGCGACCGTGACGAGACGCCCTGGCAGCAGACGCTGGTCGAGTTCGTCGGCGGCTACGTCTTCCTGATCGCCGCCGGCCCCGGCGCGTACCTGGCCGTCTCGGCCACCGAGGACGTGGACATGGAGGCGGTCAGCTACCGGATGCAGAAGCTGGTCGACCGGCTGGGCAAGGAACTGACCAGCCCGCCGCGGCAGGGCGCGGCCTGGCAGGGGATCGGCAGCCCCGCATGAGCCCGGGCAGGCGCGAACGAGGATTGGTACGGCCGTATGTCGTGACCGACGGCCGTGCCTACCCGACCCGCAACACCTTCGACCTGGTGACCCTGGTCATGGCCCACCCCGACCGGCCGCTCGCCGGTCTCAGCCCGGAGAAACGGGCGGTCATGGAACTCTGCCTCGGCGGCGCGCTGTCGGTCGCCGAGGTCTCCGGCTATCTGGAGCTGCCGGTGAGCGTCACCAAGGTCCTGCTGGGCGATCTGGTCGACAGCGGCCACATCAGCACCCGCGCCCCCATCCCGCCCGCCGAACTCCCCGAGACCCAGCTGCTCCAGGAGGTGCTCGATGGACTCCGCGCTCGCCTCTGACCGGGGTGCGGTCTATCTGCCCCAGACCGTACGGACCGCGGCCAAGCTGCTGGTCGTCGGACACTTCGCGGTCGGCAAGACGACCTTCGTGGGCTCACTGTCCGAAATCCGCCCGCTGCGCACCGAAGAGACGATGACTCAGGCGGGCGCGCTCATCGACGACCTCGCGGGCATCGAGGAGAAGACGACCACCACCGTCGCCATGGACTTCGGCCGGCTCACTCTCAGCGAGTCCCTGGTCCTGTACCTCTTCGGCGCGCCCGGGCAGCAGCGCTTCACCCGGATGTGGAAGGACATGACGCGCGGCGCGCTGGGCGCGCTGGTGCTCGCCGACACCCGGCGGCTGGAGCAGTCCTTCCCGGTGATGGCCGTCCTGGAGGAGCAGGGGCTGCCGTACGCCGTCGCCGTCAACCACTTCGAGGGAGCGCCCCGCTTCGCCGAGACGGAGGTCCGGGAGGCGCTCGACCTGCTGCCCGAGACCCCGCTGGTCACCTGTGACGCCAGGGACCGGATCTCCTCCACCCACGCGCTGATCGCCCTCGTCCAGTATCTGCAGGCCCGCCACACCCGTAGCGCTCAGGAGAATGTGTGACCGACCGTATCGCCGCCGCCGGACCCGTTCCACCACCGGTCTGCCCCGTACGCACGGGCGCCACCGGAGTCGTGGGCAGCCGCGGCACGGTGCCGATGTACGGGCCCGACTTCGCCGCCGACCCGCACGCCGCCTACGAGCGGATGCGCACCGTCCATGGGCCGATCGCGCCGGTGGAGCTGTCGCCCGGGGTCTACGGCTCGCTCGTCACCAGCTACCAGCTCGGGCTCGAGGTCCTGCGCGACACCGAGCGGTTCGCCAAGGACCCGCGCGGCTGGCGGGCGGTGCACGACGGGACCGTCCAGCAGGACAGCCCGGTCGCCCCCATGATGATGTACCGGCCGAACGCCCTGTTCTGCGACGGCGAGGCACACGCCCGGCTGCGCGGGGCGATCACCGACAGCCTGGACCGGGTCGACCCGCACGCGCTCAGCGAGTACGTCGAGCGCAGCGCGGAGACCCTGATCGACGCCTTCGCCTCCCGGGGCGAGGCCGATCTGCTCATCGAGTACGCGTCGGTGCTCCCGCTGCTCGTCTTCAACCAGCTCTTCGGCGCGCTCGCCGCGGACGGCCCGAAGCTGGTCGAGACCATGATGAAGCTCTTCGACAGCGGCGAGGAAGCCGCCCAGGCCAACGAGGACCTGCTCCGCTGGATCTCGGGCCTGGTCGCGAGCAAGCGCCAGCAGCCCTCGGCCGACGTCACCTCCTGGCTGATCGCGCACCCCTCGCAGCTGGCCGACGACGAGCTGATGCAGCAGATCATCCTGTTGATGGCGGCCGGTACCGACCCCCAGCAGAACCTGATCGCCAACGCGCTGCGCCTGCTGCTGTCGGACGACCGCTTCGCCGGTGAGCTGTCCGGCGGCAGCATGCCCGTGGAGGACGCCATCGACGAGGTCCTGTGGAACGACCCGCCGATGGCCAACTACGGCACCCGATTCCCCCGCTACGACTGCGATGTCGCGGGCGTACGGCTGCGCAAGGGCGAGCCGGTGCTCATCAGCTACGCCGCCGCCAACCACGAGGCCGCCATCGCCTCCGACCGGCGATCCGGCAACCGGGCCCATCTGGCGTGGAGCGCCGGTGCCCACCGCTGCCCCGCGGAGCGGCCCGCCCGCGTGATCGCCACCGTCGCCATCGAGCGACTCCTGGACCGTCTCCCGGACATGGAGCTGGCCGTCCCCGTCGAACAGCTGACGTGGCGGACCGGGCCCTTCCACCGCGCCCTGGCGTCCCTGCCGGTGCGCTTCCCCGCCCAATTGGCGACTCACGCCGAACCGTTCGCAGCGTCCGCACCCGAGTCAGCCCGATTCGACGAGAACCCTGGAGACACCCCATGGAAACCCGTCCCATCGTCCTCGATCCCACCGGCCGAGACATCGTCGGAGAGGCAGCCCGAGTCGCCGCAGGCGGCGAAGCGACGCTTGTTGAGCTTCCTCACGGCGTGGTGGCGTGGGCAATAAGCACCCAGAGCACGCTCAAGCGGCTGCTGACCGACCCCCGCGTCTCCAAGGACCCCCGCCAGCACTGGCCGGCGTGGATCAACGGTGAGATTTCGCAGGAGTGGCCGCTGATCACCTGGGTCGCCGTGGAGAACATGTTCACCTCCTACGGCACCGACCACCGGCGGCTGCGCACCCTGATCTCCAAGGCGTTCACCGCGCGGCGCACCGCCGCCCTGCGGCCGCGCATCGAGGAGATGTGCGCCGACCTGCTGGACGCGCTGGCCGCCACCGAACCGGGCGAGGTGGTCGACCTGCGCGACGCGTACGCCTACCCGGTGCCCATCCAGGTGATCTCCGAGCTGTTCGGGATGGACGACGAGCACCTGGTGGCGCGGATGCGCCGGGTCGTCGACAGCATCTTCCACACCTCCGCCACCCCGGAGGAGGTCACCGCCACCTACACCGAGCTGTACTCCGTCCTCGGCGAGCTGGTGGCCACCAAGCGCGAGAACCCGGGCGACGACCTGACCAGCGGGCTGCTGGCGGTGCGGGGGGAGGGGGACGACGCCAAGCTCAGCGAGAAGGAGCTGACCGACACCCTCGCCCTGTTCCTCTCGGCAGGTCACGAGACCACCGTCAACCTGCTGGACAACGCCATCCACGCGCTGCTCACCCGGCCCGAGCAGCTCGAGCACGTCCGGGCGGGGCGGGCCACCTGGGAGGACGTGATCGAGGAGACGCTGCGGCACTCCGCCCCGGTCGCCAACCTGCCGCTGCGCTACGCCGTCGAGGACATCGAGCTGGACAGCGGTGTCGTGCTGCGCAAGGGCGACGCGATCGTCGCCGCCTACGCGGCCGCCGGGCGTGACCCGGAGGTGCACGGCGAGGACGCGGACCGGTTCGACGTGACCCGGAACCTCAAGAACCACCTCGCCTTCGGCCACGGCGTCCATCTGTGCGTCGGCGCGCCGCTGGCCCGGCTGGAGGCCATGATCGCGCTCCCGGCGCTGTTCGAGCGCTTCCCTCGACTCTCGCTCGCGGCCGGGCAGGACGCGCTGGAGCCGGTGGAATCCTTCATTTCCAACGGCCACCGCACCCTGCCGGTCCGGTTGTCCTGACCGCCGTGGCGGCCGCCCCGCCGCCCGCCCGTCCCCGCGGGGACGGGCGGGTGGGCGGGCGCCCCGCCCACCCTTTACGATCCTCTGCGTGTCCAAACTGACCGACCTCCCGAAACGGATCCTGATCGGGCGGGCGCTGCGCAGCGACAAGTTGGGAGAAACCCTTCTCCCCAAGCGCATCGCGCTCCCCGTCTTCGCCTCCGACCCCCTGTCCTCCGTCGCGTACGCGCCCGGGCAGGTGATGATCGTCCTTTCCGTGGCGGGTGCGTCGGCCTACCACTACTCTCCGTGGATCACGATCGCGATCATCGTGCTCATGTTCACGGTGGTCGCCTCGTACCGCCAGAACGTGCACGCGTATCCCAGCGGAGGCGGTGACTACGAGGTCGCCACCACCAACCTCGGCCCCAAGGCGGGCCTCACGGTCGCCAGCGCCCTGCTGGTCGACTACGTGCTGACGGTGGCCGTGTCGATCTCCTCCGGTGTGGAGAACCTCGGTTCCGCCGTCCCCTTCATCGTCGAGCACAAGACGCTCGTCGCGGTCGCGATCATCCTGCTGCTGACCCTGATGAACCTGCGCGGGGTCCGCGAATCGGGCAAGCTCTTCGCGATCCCCACGTACGTCTTCGTCGGCGGCGTCTTCGTGATGATCCTCTGGGGCGCCTACCGCGGGCTCGTCCTCGGCGACGACATGAAGGCCCCCACCGCCGGTTTCGAGGTCCACGCCGAGCAGACCGGGCTGGCCGGCTTCGCGCTGGTCTTCCTGCTGCTGCGCGCCTTCTCGGACGGCTGCGCCGCGCTCACCGGCGTCGAGGCCATCAGCAACGGGGTGCCCGCCTTCCGCAAGCCCAAGAGCCGGAACGCGGCGACGACGCTGGCGCTGATGGGCGGGCTCGCCGTCGCGATGTTCGTCGGCATCATCACCCTCGCGCTGGTCACCAACGTCAAGATGGCCGAGGACCCGGCCAACGACCTGTTCAAGAACGGCGTCGCGCTCGGCTCCGGATACACCCAGAACCCGGTGATCTCGCAGGTCGCGGCCGCCGTCTTCGGCGACGGCTCGTTCCTGTTCGTGGTGCTCGCCGCGGCCACCGCGCTGGTCCTGTTCCTGGCCGCCAACACCGCGTACAACGGCTTCCCGCTGCTCGGGGCGATCCTCGCCCAGGACCGCTACCTGCCGCGCCAGCTGCACACCCGCGGCGACCGGCTCGCCTTCTCCAACGGCATCGTGCTGCTCGCCTCCGCGGCCGCCGTCCTCGTCTACCTCTACGGCGCGGACTCGACCCGGCTGATCCAGCTCTACATCGTCGGCGTCTTCGTCTCCTTCACCCTCAGCCAGACCGGCATGGTGCGGCACTGGAACCGCCACCTGGCCACCGAGCGCGACCCGGCCACCCGCCGCCGCATGATCCGCTCCCGCGCGATCAACACCTTCGGCGCCTTCTTCACCGGGCTGGTCCTGGTCGTCGTGCTGCTCACCAAGTTCACCCACGGCGCCTGGGTGGCGCTGCTCGGCATGGCCGTCTTCTACGTCACCATGACCGCGATCCGGCGCCACTACGACGGCGTCTCCGAGGAGCTGGCCGCGGCCGACGAGCAGCAGGACGAGGAGGAGGTCCGGCCCTCCCGGGTGCACTCCATCGTCCTCGTCTCCAAGATCCACAAGCCGACGCTGCGGGCCCTGGCCTACGCCAAGCTGATGCGCTCCCACCGGCTGGAGGCGCTGAGCATCAACGTCGATCCCGCCGAGACCAAGGCGCTGCAGTCGGCGTGGAGCGAGCGCGGCATCGACGTCCCGCTGAAGATCCTCGACTCGCCGTACCGGGAGATCACCCGGCCGGTCATCGACTACGTCAAGGGGCTGCGCCGGGAGAGCCCGCGCGATGTGGTCTCCGTCTACATCCCCGAGTACGTGGTCGGCCACTGGTACGAGCACCTGCTGCACAACCAGAGCGCGCTGCGCCTCAAGGGCCGGCTGCTGTTCACCCCCGGCGTGATGGTGACCTCCGTGCCCTGGCAGCTGGACTCCTCGGAGCTGGCCCGCAAGCGCGCCCGCAAGCGCGCCGAGTGGAACGCTCCGGGCGCGGTGCGGCGCGGGCCCGTGGCACCGCCGCGGCCGAAGGGCGAGCGCAAGGCCGAGAAGGCGGCCGTCCGGACGCCGGGGCGGTAGCCGCCGCCCCCTTCGTGGGGAGCCGGGGGCGCGGGGACGTAGACTGGTGGGCTGCTGTCGTCCCGCCCGGGCCGCTGTGTCCCATCCGCACCCTCACCCCCTTACGGAGCCGAACCCGCCATGCAAAGTGAACCCAAGGCGTCGCTGGTCGGCGAGGAGTACGAGGTCGAGGTCGGCCCGGTGGCCCACGGCGGCCACTGCATCGCCCGGACCGCCGAGGGCCAGGTGCTGTTCGTACGCCACACCCTGCCCGGCGAGCGGGTCGTCGCCAAGGTCACCGAGGGCGAGGAGGGCGCGCGCTTCCTGCGCGCCGACGCGGTCCGGATTCTGGACGCCGCCAAGGACCGGGTCGAGGCGCCCTGCCCGTTCTCCGGCCCCGGCCGGTGCGGCGGCTGCGACTGGCAGCACGTCGCCCCCGGCGCCCAGCGCAGGCTCAAGGCGGAGGTGATCACCGAGCAGCTGCGGCGGCTGGCCGGACTCACCCCCGAGGACGCCCGCTGGGACGGCACCGTCGAACCCGCCCCCGGCGACAAGGTGTCCCGCGGCGAGGTCCCGGCCTGGCGCACCCGGCTGCAGTACGCGGTGGACGCACAGGGCCGCCCGGGGCTGCGCCGCCACCGCTCGCACGAGGTCGAGCCCGTCGACCACTGCCTGATCGCCGCGCCCGGGGTCACCGAACTCGGCATCGAGAAGCGGGAATGGCCGCAGATCGAAACCATCGAGGCCATCGCCGCCACCGGCTCCTCCGACCGTCAGGTCGTCCTCACCCCCCGCCCCGGTGGCCGGCTGCCCATCGTCGAACTCGACCGCCCGGTCTCCGTCCTGCGCGTCGGCGAGTCCCGCGGCCGCGAGCGGCAGCGTCTCGTGCACCGCGTCCACGGCCGCCCCTTCGTCCGCGAGCGCGCCGCGGACCGCACCTGGCGGGTCGGCGAGGGCGGTTTCTGGCAGGTCCATCCCAAGGCCGCGGACCTGCTGGTCGAGGCCGTCATGCAGGGCCTCATGCCGCGCAAGGGCGACACCGCGCTCGACCTCTACTGCGGCGTCGGCCTCTTCGCGGGCGCTCTCGGCGAGCGGGTCGGCGAGCGCGGCGCGGTGCTGGGCATCGAGTCGAGCAAGCGCGCGGCCGAGGACGCCCGGCACAACCTCCAGGACCTGGACCGGGTCCGGATCGAGCACGGCAAGGTGGAGCAGGTGCTGCCCCGCACCGGCATCTCCGAGGCCGACCTGATCGTCCTCGACCCGCCCCGCTCCGGCGCGGGCAAGGACACGGTCGCCCACCTCGCGACCCTGGGCGCCCGCCGCATCGCCTACGTGGCCTGCGACCCGGCGGCCCTCGCCCGCGACCTCGCCTACTTCCGCGAAGCGGGCTACGTACCGCGCCGCCTGCGCGCGTTCGACCTGTTCCCGGTGACGCACCACGTGGAGTGCGTCGCCATCCTCGAACCGGCCGCGAAGGGTTCCTGACCTGCGGTTTTGATGCCGCGCATTATGTGCGGTGTGGGCGTTACGGGCGATATCTTGACGCTGAAATGACGCTCGTGACGCTCACCTGACGCTCGTTCTGGCGGGGCGTCAGGTGTGTTGATGTGTAGGTCTCGAGCGTGTACCCGCCCACTCGGTGGTGGCTCTTCCGACGTCATTGCCACCTGGCTCGGCGACGGTGCGGTGCCTGGCGGCCTGAGTCGTGCTGGCGGGTTCTGGCGCTGCTCGCCGTCCCCGGTGTAAGTGACGAGACCGCGGTCGTCGCCGAATTGATGGTCGACCCGTCGGCCACTGACCAAGAGGGGCGCTAACCTCTCCAACTGCTCTTCGCCGTTGCCGCCCAGAGCTTCTGAAGGCCGGAACAGGTCGACCTGCTACGCGTGATTAAGTTCCGCTTCTTCCAGGCGCGGTGGTCGTAGCCGTCCACCGTAATCCCGTCATCGCCGACACTGTCGGTCGCTGGGCCTTCCGCCATGTACGGCGTCCAGGCTCGTTGCCTGTATCTGGGCGCGATGATCCAATTCCGGTGTCTGGTGTTCCGGCCAACTAGAGGAAAAAGTCGAGCCTTGCACGTGCGGACGCTCGAACTGCTGTCGGATTCCTTGCTAATACCGCACAAGGGAACTCAAGTGCCTTTTATGTAGAAAAGTTGACGTCGTGAAAGGCGTACGGCTAATCTGAGTGTGTACGAGCCCTTCATTACCTCGCGAAAAAGCAGGCGGCGGACGGCCGAATGCCACCCGGGCACTCTGACTGGCAGACCTCACAGACTCGTTGAGTCTCAGCAGGCCACCGAGAAAGAACCTGGGGAGCGTGGTGGCGGAGAGACGCAGCGCGTATCGCCCGAATCCACATGCCCGGCCGTGTCCCAACTCGGCTAGAGCGATCAGTTCGAAGCGGTGCAGCCGCATATTGTCCTGATCGCGTTCGGATTCGAGCGAAAGGCCGGGCACAGTCATCACCACTCATCAGTCGGTCGGCCAAACCTACTACGTCGACGAATCCGGCATCCCTGGTACCGGCTTGGCGCTCTACGCTGCCCTCGGCGTTCCCGCAGAGCAAGCTCCCGAAGTCCTTCGTGCCTGGCGAGAACTACGCAACCAGTGGCATAGCGAGTACGGGGTACCGACCGACTTCGAACTGCACGCGACCAACTTCCTCTCAGGCCGAGGGCGCCCGGGTGGCCTCAACCCCACCAAGATCGATCGATACCGCATGGCTCAGGCGGCCCTCGATCTCATCGGCGCGCAGGCGTCGCTCAGTATCGTGACCGTCTACACCGAGGAGCCGGCGCATTGGGGCAGGGCGAAGCGGCAGGCGTACGAGGGATTGCTCCGTCGCCTCGACCGACGGCTAGACGAGACCGGTGAACGCGCTGCGCTGGTCGTTGACGGGGATGGCTCCGAACATCTTTACGGGCAGGTGCATCGTCAGGTTAGCCCTCGACATATCCCGTTCCCGGCCGTTGAGGTTCCGGCACACGCCTCGCCCTGGATCCAGATGGCCGACGTGGTGGCCCACAGCGCTTGCCAGGCCATTGCGCGGCAGCACTCCAGGAGGTTTATGTGGGGTTGGTACAGCCGACACCTGTCGAAAGCCCCCGCCCCGGAACGGTGCTAACCAGACGGGCTGTATGACGAGCCCCGGCCAGACGCCGGGGCTCGTGAAAGCAGACCTGGCACGCGCTCCGCGCGGCCCTGACTGCGTTCTCCAGTCTAATGGCCGGGACGGTAGCCAGCCAGTAGTGCCATCGACCGATCTCGGTGAGTCCCGGCAGGCTATTGGAAGGAAAAATATGTCTGATGCCAACGAATCCCAGGTTCAGGTCGCGGAGGAGGCAGAGGGTGCCACTCAATCAGCCTGCCTCATGGCCCCGCCGAGCGGCCCCGAAACGATCTCGTTCCGCTTCTCGGGAGAGGAGTTCACGGTCTCGGGATTCGAGCGGACCCTCCCGACTCCCTCAAATGCCGCTGAACGTTCCCAACTAGTGAAAGCGGGTTTGGCGGCGGACGGCGCTTCACTCGACGAGGACGCGTGGCATGCCGTGGCGCGCGCCATCATTGCGCCCGAAGCGGCAGCAGCCCAACTGCGCTCTTCTAAGGGGCAGGCGTCCGCGCTGATCGAGGAGCACGTGGAGGGAGCAACGCTCCGCTCGCTTCACACCAGAGTATGGCTGACCGAACTGTTTCCGGGGCACCAGCCGCGGACCAGCCAGGGAGCGCTCCCCGAGGAGGACCCGGAGGTCCACGGCGACGTGGATGAGCACGGACGACCGTACGCTCGAGTTATCTACCGCTATCGTGACCGCAAGCATTTGCACGCACACCTGGCGCAGACCATCGAGCAGACCCGGCACGCCAACCCGACCCCCTACGACCGGTCGATCCTGGCCCGTCGTATCACTCGTGCCGTCATTGCCCACCCGTGCCGGCTCGAATTCGCCGACGGCAGCGAGTGTATCGACGTACTCGCCGTTCGCGACGGCATCACTCGCCTGACCAGCGCCTGGGCTCTCCTTACTGAGGGAGAGGCACCGTATGCCGACGACATCGCCGTGACCGCCCTCGAAGTCCTGTCCGCAGAGAGGCCGCAGCGACGTGGCGCTGCGGAGAAGGCACTCAGCCAGCGGATGGCACTCGGCCGGCAGGAGGCACTCAACGGCTTCCTCGCCGAATTCCAGCGCGGAGTGAACGAGGCGCAACCGACGGATCGCTCAGTGCGCCTCGGTCAGACCCTCGTAGTGCCCGCCCAGGTCACGGTCGGAGTTCACCGGCACGGCTCGGCCGGACTCTCTGCCAAAGAGGTCTTTGATGACGCGGTCCGCTCCATCCTTGCCTCGATTCACGTCGAATTTCGGCACTGGGAGGCGGCAGCGCAGAACGTGGAGGTCGGTACGCGGGCGATCAGCCGTGTCCGTATCCCCGGACTGCCGCAGAACAATCTCCTCGACGGCATTATCGGCCTTGCGCTCGGACGTCGGAAGCCCGTGGAACTGCCGGACGTTTTCCATGACGACAGCGTTCCCGGAACGCCTCTGTGGCGGGCCGTCTACCTGGTGCACTTCCTCACCCGGCCTGACGTCTTCGAGCAGGTCAAGGGGTTCGCCAAGGACATCAAGGGCACGAGCAAGATGAAGACCTCCGGATACGCGGAACTCCTCGGGCCGGTCATCGACCTTCCCTGGCGGGGCTACAAGGCGGGAACGCTCCAACAAGCGCGGAACGCATGGGCGAACGGTGGAGCGCTGACCAAGGGCGTTCTCAGCGACTGGCGGCCCGTCCCCACGGCGGATTTCACCGAACTCGTCAAGCAGGCGTTGAACGGTAACAACAGCGCGCGGCAGACACTCACCGTCGCAGGGGGAGTCGCTCTTATCACGGACAAGCTCATCACGAGGAACGTCGGGTCTGCAGTGGGCAAGACGGTACCCTTCCGCGCCAACACGGATCAGATCATCGCCGGGCTCGCAGACTCCGAGGAGGGGCTGTGGACTCTCGCCTTCGCTGCCAGGGCCTTCGACGCCGAGCGGGAATGCCTCAACTCCTTCACCAATACGCAGCTCCTGGCACGCAACACGGCCACGATGTACTCGATCCCCGCAGTCGACATCACCGCCGAGGACAAGATCCGCAAGGACGCGGGCGGTGTCGCCCCCGAACCTCTCGACCAGTGGCGTGTCGTGACTGTTTCCAACCCAGACAAAGCGCGCGACGCGGAAAACGATCGAAACCAACAGAACGAGAACGACGCCTCCGAACTGCCGGTGTCCGATCAGCTGGCCGCCGAGCGGCGCACCCTACGCCAGGCCGTAGCCGATGCAAGGCAAGCGGTGAGAAAGTTGATGAGTCTTGCCGATACTCCCGAGGCACGAGCCACTACCGTGCACCCCTTCGGGTCGCCCGACGAACTGGACCGCATCATCAACGAAGTACGCAAGCTGGCCGGTGAAATCCTTGTTCATCCTCAGGTTGCGGATCGCGAGGAAGAGGACGAAGAGCAGGAAGAGGGCGAGGGCATCAACGACGTCGAATAGGCCGACGTCACCGTTGAGCGACTCCAAGCGGCCCTTGTTCTCCGGAGCGGAAAGTGCGTGGCGGCTTGATGGAGCGCTGCACGTTCACCTCGTCTGCATCGACCGGCCCGGTCAGCCATGAACTGCACTATTCGGGTAGGCCGCTCAGCGAATGTGGTCAGTCGAGGTCTGTGTCTAGGCGAATGCAAGCAGGAGGCTGGGTATGCTTCTGGTGGATAGAGTAAGCGCTTAGAAGGCACCTGCTCTGTTCTCGGCTCCTCGCCGCTTGGCGGCGGTGCCGGCGGCAGCGCCCCGTTGTGATGCTTGGTTGTGCTGATTCGCCGACGGCAGACACATTGAGGGCGCAACGGACTGGAATGACGCGGCGAAGCAAGCAAACCTAGAACAGTCCGCAGTAGCGCGACTACGCGTTGCATTCGTGTGTCTGTCGAGACGTCACGAGCGTCGAGCCAGGCGCAACATAGCCGACGATCGCCGGTTGGCCAAACCGGCAATTCTGCAGACCATTGAACCTGCCCCGCTGATCTGCGTGACGTGTTCCGTCTTTTCTTGTGAGGAGTTCAGAGCTATGTCGGTCGAGGTCATGGAAGAAGAGTGGTTGTATTCCGAGGGGCAGGTTCGAGCGTTGCTCGAGTGGGTGCGTGGACGGGCGGGCGCCGAACGCTCGGTCTATCCCTTCATGTGCATCGTGGCCGAGCAGGCCCTGCGCCCGAGCGAAGCCCAGGCACTGCGTGTCAGTGACGTAGACCTCCCGGTGCATGGCTGGGGGAAGTTGAACGTTCGCTCCAGGAGGACCGCGAGTGAAATTCCCCTCAAGCCGCGGTTGGTCGAGTTCCTGCGGGAATGGATCAGCGAGGCCGGTCTACGGGAGGGCGATCTGCTGTTCCCCAGCAGGGGCGGCCGACCGCTCTCGACTCCCGAATACCAGCGGGTGTGGGAGCAGGCCCAAGAAGCTGTCCTGCCACGGGACGAGCGGTACTCATGGCGCCTGGGGGAGCCGATCTCCTCCGCGAGTCCTGCCTGGTGAAGTGGCTCCAGATGGGCATCTCATGCTTCGCGGTTGCTGAGCTTGCCGGCGTGACCCCGAGTTGGCTGGCGCTGCGCTATCCGCACTGCTTCCGCGCGGAGAACGCCGCGATCGACCGGGATCAGCTTGCCGATGCCATGGCCGCTCCAGAGCCGCTCAAGTCGTGAATCTCGTCCCGCGCTCTGGCTGACGTCCAGAGCGCGGGCCACAGGGCACAATTCACCCTCTTCGTACGGTGATCTTTACTCCGGCGAAGCCGTCGGCTGGGCGGGCCTCCTTTTTGCCGAAGCTCTCCGTAAAGGGTTCCCACACCCCGGATAAGACTGGTCGGCCGCTCTGACCGGCTGAGCTCTGATCGCTGGCTGCCCCGAGCGGCCAGCTCATCACTCTCCCATCACCTCAAGGTCTCCGCTATGCCTGCACGCTTGCTGTCCATCCCCGCCGTCGCCGCCGCTCTGGACGTCGATCGGCGCACCGTCTACCGCTTCATCGCTGCTGGCGACCTTCCTGTGGTCGACCTCCGTACCGGACCAGGCCGGTCCCGCGTACGGGTGCCCGCGGCCGGGCTCGACGAGTTCATCAGCCGCCGGGCCGTAGTGCCGCTGCCAGGCCGCCGCTGACCGAGGCCGTTCCGGCCCCGTCACCGTTGAACAAGGAGTAGAACCTCGTACCTCCGCAGGTTGAAGTCAGGCAAGTGGCAAGCGACGGTACGCAACCGGACAGGAGACCGGTTCAGCGAGTCGTTCCCCCTCAAGGCGCAGGCCCGCGCCTGGGGCATCGAGATGGAGACACAGCTCGCTCGCGGAGGCATGCGTGACCCACGTGCCGGCGAGATGTCGTTCCGCGAGTGGCACGACCGGTGGTGGAACGCTCGCATTGTTGAGCCCCACACGCTGCGCGGCGATGCCTCCAGCATCAAGAACCACGTCATTCCTTACTGGGCGGACTGGGAAATGCGGGCGATCACCCGCATGGACATCCAGAGCTGGATCCGGACCCTGGTCGAGAAGGGAGCGGGGGCCGCTGCGATCAAGCGGGCCTACAACCTGACGTCCTCCATCATGCGCGCGGCAGTCGACGACGATGTCCTGGCCGTGTCCCCATGCCGCAGCATCGACTTGCCCCAGATCGCGGTCAAGCCACCGCAGTGGTTCACCCTTGACCAGGCGCAGAGCATTCTGGATGAATTCCCCACCGTGTGGCGGACGATGTGCCTGCTCGGCTTCTACACCAGGCTGCGGTGGGGCGAGCTCTCCGGCCTGCATCGCCATCGCGTCGACCAGCGCCGCTCGCGCCTGTTCGTCGTGGAGGTCAACACCAAGAGCGGAATCAAGGAGTACCCGAAGAGCTCCAAGAGCCGCCGGGAGGTACCTCTACCGCCCCACGTTGACAGGCCGCCCTCGTCCTGGCCCACTTCGTCACCGCGCCGCGCGCCAGCTGGCGGCTTGCCCACCGGCCGGCCCCCGAGCCGGTCGACGTGCCCGAGCGCGACCCGCACTGGGCAACCAACTGGCACCCGAAAGGCAAGGGAGGAGCGGCATGAGCACCGAGCAGCAGGACGCGTACATGGAAGAGCTGACCACATCCACCGGCACCCAGAGTGAGGAGGTGGCCGATCGGCCCTCCCGACATGTTCAGTCCCTCGCGAAGGGGAGGGCCTTTAACGGATGAAGGACCCCCGGACTGTCGACCGGAGATCCTTCATCCGTTTCGGCACTCCTGGCATCAGGCCAGACGCGAGTGCACCTTCAGCGCCACCGCTGACGAGATCAGCAGGGTTTGATCGACCAAACGGGGCGCCAGTTCGCGTTCAGGTCGTGGGATCCTGGCCCGCCGTCCTTGTAAACCAGATTGCCGGCCTTGCCGTACATTTTCGCGCGCATGGACGGCTTTGACTGGTTGTTGTACCAGGAACCCGACCCGCTCCAGCCCCTTCCCTTCAGGTTCTCCTCTCGACACTCGCCAAACCTCTGTTCGTGCCCGGTGTAGTTGGTGCCCTGATAGGCGCAGAAGTCCTTGTAAGGGCACACTGCCTGAATCGGAGCGGTCACAGGGCCGCGGGTGGTCGCGAGGTCGCGCACGTACTTCTCGCCGGGCACGACGAGCCGTACCGAGGCGTCGTCGCCGAGGTCGACGATGTTTGCCGCCACCTGCCGGCCACCGGACTCAGCGATGACTGCGTCGACATCCCGCTGCAATCGCGCGCTTTGCGTGGCGGTCAGCCCAGCCTGCCGACTCTGCGTCGCGAAGGCGCTGGAACCGGGAGATGCCACGGCAGCGGGTGCGGCCATCATGCCCAGGACCGTCGCCAGAGCTGTCGCCGCTATGGACGTACGTAACCTCGAACTCACCTTGAGCCTCCTTCGGTCGAGGACGAGAACAGAATCAGCATGTGAAGGATTTCCCAAGCCCCCTGCCCTCTTCTACGGGGTCGTGGTGCCAGTGCCGAATTTCAAGCACAGCAACAGACAACCGTTCGCGCATAAAAACTCAGTGAATTCAGACATCACCGAACTAATGTTCCGTCTCGAAGGTGTTGGTCCTGGTCAGCGGTGTTCTTGTGAGCTTCCCGACGGAACAGGAAGTCTTACGTAATCGGACTTCCGGACTTGTGGCTGGTTGCGCTCTGGGGGCGCTTCTGTCAGGGGGCTACGGTGACCGGGCATCCGGTGGACATGGGGCACGGAGGCGAGACACGAGTGGATCAAGCAGTCTTCAGGCGGCTGTGTGAGGAGCGTCAGTGGGGTCGGCCGGAGGCGTTTCTCAGGGCGTACGCCAGGGCCGCGGCCAGCCTGGGAGAGCCCGAGCAGGTGACAGCGCGGCAGTTTCACCGGTGGCGTCAGCCTGATCCGCCGTGCCCGGGACCGTCTCGGCAGCGGGTGCTGGAAGAGATGTTCGAAATGCCCTTGGAGCAGCTTGGCTTTACTCTGCCCTCGCGCCGCCGATCGACGGCGGGCTCACCCACCACATCTGATTCCACCGTCGATGCGCGGTTGCCGTCGGAGAAGGCCGGTGTCACCGGAAGACCGGACAAGCTGCCCGATGACGCGGGCACGAGGTTACGGTTCGCCGTGCTGGGGCCGGTTCGTATCTGGCGTGGTGAACGAGCACGTGCGGCCCTCAGCCCGCAGGAGCAGGCACTGATGTGTGTGCTGCTCCTCCGGCAGGGACGTACAGCCACCGCGGAGGAGTTGGTTGACGCGGTGTGGGGGGAAACGCCGCCGCCTGAAGTGATCGCGGGATTGCGTACCTATGCCTTCCGGCTGCGTCGGAAGCTGGGGCCTGGCGTACTGGTCTCGGAAGCCGGAGGGTACGCGCTCCGAGCGGGGCCGAAGGCGCTGGACCTCGAGGTCTGCGAGGAACGCCAGGCGCAAGCGAAGCATGCCCGGGCAGGAGGGGCTCTGTCTGAGGCGCGGAGATTGCTGTGCATGGCGCTCGGGTTGTGGGATGGGCAGCCGCTGGCCGGGGTTCCCGGCCCGTACGCGCAGGCCCAGCGCAGCCGTCTGGAGGAATGGCGCCTGGCTCTGCTGGAGGCCCGCCTCGAGCTCGACTTGGAATTGGGCCTGCACACGGAGATGGTCTCGGAGCTGACCGCGCTCACGGCCGAGCACCCGCTGCGGGAGCGGCTGCGCAGCATGTTGATGCTGGCGCTCTACCGCAGCGGCCGGCAGGCAGAAGCGCTGGGTGTCTACACCGATACCCGCCGTCTGCTCGCCGACGAACTCGGCGTGGACCCAGACCCGGAGCTCGCCCAGTTGCACCAACGCATCCTGCACGCCGACCCCACCCTCATACTCCAGGAGCATCCATCGGATGTGGAGGCGGCGCACCTATCCATACCGCGTCCGGCTCAGCTCCCAGCCGGACCGGCTGACTTCACCGGCCGCGCCTCCGCCGTGAACACTCTGCGAGCGCGACTGCTGAACGCTCAGGGGACGGTGATGGCAGTCTTCGCGGTACGAGGCTTGGGCGGGGTGGGCAAGACCGCCTTGGCCGTACACGTTGCCCATGTCGTCCGGGAGCACTTCCCAGACGGGCAGTTGTTCGTGGATCTCCTCGGACAAAGCTCCCGTACGGCCGATCCCACAGCCGTACTCGGCGTGTTCCTGCGCGCCTTGGGCATCCCCTCCTCCGACCTCCCGGAGGGGCTGCACGAGCGGGCGGCGCTGTACCGCTCCACCTTGGCCAACCGCCGTGTCCTGGTCGTGCTCGACAACGCCCACGACACGAGACAGGTACGCCCGCTGCTGCCCGGCGCCCCCGGCTGTGCCACCCTGATCACCAGCCGTACCTCCATGGTCGGACTCGACGGCGTCCACCTGATCGACCTGGACACCATGGACCCGTCAGAGGCCCTGGCCCTGTTCACCCGCATCATCGGCGAAGAGCGGGCCGCGACTGAGCCGGATTCCTGCCGCGAAGCCGTTGCTGCCTGCGGCTACCTTCCCTTGGCCATCCGCATCGCCGCCGCCCGCCTGGCAAGCCGCCCCAACTGGTCCGTCACCATGCTCACCAGCCGCCTGGCCGACACCCAGCACCGCCTGCAAGAACTCCGGGCCGGAGACCTCGAAGTCCAGACTAGTTTCGAATTCGGATACGCACAGCTGGAACCAGCCCAGGCACGTGCATTCCGGCTCCTGGCACTCACATACGGGCCGGACATCTCCTTGGCCGCAGCAGCGGCCACACTCGACATGGACACCAGAGAGACCGAACACCTACTCGAAGCACTCGTCGACACCAGCCTGCTGAATTCGACCGTACCCGGCCGCTACCGGTACCACGACCTCGTACGACTCTACGGCCGCGCCTGCGCCGACCGGGACGAACTGAAAGAAAGTCGAACAGCAGCCAGATCACGTCTGCTGGACTTCTATTTGGCCTCGGCTGCACACGCCTACGCCATGGGACGGCCAAAAGACCGGCTCGTCGACCACCTGGCACCCACCCACCACCTCGGGCAACACTTCCCAGACGTCGGCACCGCACTGGACTGGCTCTTCACGGAGGCCGACTGCCTGCTCGCCTGTGCCCAGCAAGCTGCCGAGTCCTCCGACAAAAGCGCCGTATGCCGCGCCGCAGATCTCCTCCTGGTCACGAGAGATCTGGCCGAGTCCGGCGCGCGTTCCTCTCAATATGTGACAGCAGCCCAGTCGGTACAGAAAGCCGCCCACATCGCCGGAGACACGAGAGCGAAAAGCCGAGCGCACCTGACGCTCGCACTTTTGTTCCCCCACGCCATGGGGCAGGAACAAGCCGACAACGAAGCCAGCCTGGCCAGCGATCTCGCAACCACGATCGGAGACCTGACCGCCGCCTGTCACGCTTCGAATATGCGCGGCGTCATCGCGATCTATCAGCGGCGATTCGAAGATGCTGAAGGATATTTCCGTGACGCACTTCATGGGTTCCAAACCGACGGCAACCTCTCCGGAGTCGCCAGCGCGCTATGCAACCTCTCTCGTGTACGCGCCGCCACGGGGCACGCTGAGAGCGCGATCGAGCTGGCCACACGCGGGTTTAACCTATGGAGCAGCCTGGGTTCTGTGTGGCGAGTCGGCAATGCCCGGTTCGCCTTAGGGATTGCCCTGCATCAAGCAGAACGTCACGCTGAGGCTCTGCATGAGTTTCTGGAGGCCCTCGCCATATTCCGCGATAATCGGCAACGGCTCTGGGAAGGTTCCACGCATGCTCGACTGGCCGAAGTGTACCTTGCGTCGGACCGTCCAACCGAAGCAGCCGCACATGCCGAACAGGCCCTGTCCATGCGTTCCCTCGGCGACAAGCTGCGTCGTGGCACGATATTGAACCTGCTGGGGCTGGCATTGGAGAAGCTGGGACAGATCGATAGAGCCCACGCATGCTGGCGCGAAGCACTGAAAATGAATCTAGAGAAAGACCAAAAAGAGGAGATACGAGCCCGTCTACAATCCCGTGAAGATGCGTAAGCTCCCTTCCGGATGCCTGGGGCGGCCAAGCGGGTTCCTCGGAACCGTCTTCGCTCGCTCCAACGATCTTGCCGCCGACGAATACCACGCCCAGCCCGAGGGCGGCTGCACTGGCGGCTGCCACCACCTTCATCCCCGCCGCCAGGAACTGCTTGCTCTCGCTGTCCTTCTCGTGTACCTGCCGCACGTTTCGGTCGAGGCGGTCGTCGAGGGCCTCCCGCTGTGCCCAGCTGAGGTCGTCCCGACCGAGGCCGGCCCGCAGGGCGTCCCGCTGGTCCTGCGAAGCCTGGTAGAAGCGATTCTGACTGTTCTCGTTGGCTGCAAGAGTGGACTTGTGGGCCTCTGTGACCGCATCGATGTCGGCCTTGCCCAGGTCCTTGAAGGCGGGGAACTGCTCGATGAGCTTGAGCCGCACCTCGGTGGCCATTTCGGGCATCGCTGCCGCGAACTTGAGCACCTTGTCCTTGGACAGGTTTCGCCAGTTCGGGATACCCAACTTCCGCTTGACCGCTGCTTCGTTCACGTAGCCCATTCCCTGACTCCGTTCGTCGTCCCGCGAGGCATCCTGGATAGTAGTGGTACCCACCGAAAAGCTCCTCTTCCTCGTCCTCGGCCTGCTCGCCATGACTCTGTGAGTCGTATTCGGGGGTCAGGTGCACCCACTGCGCGTCAGTCAACGGCACGCCCCGACCGACGGTCGCATGGTCGGGACGGCACGACCGCAGGAATCAGCTCATCTCGGAAGGCCGGTCAAGGTCGAGCACCGGGGCTGGCCCCAGGTCGAATCCGCAGATCTCCATCCCGGCGAACGAGGCATGATCCCGGTCTAAATGAAGCCACACGCGAGGCTCCTCGTCGTCGAGAATGATCTAGGCAGCGCCCGTTGCGCGGCCAACTCCTCCATGACCGTCCACGGGACGGCGACGCCTTGCACCCCCGTCGCCCGGATGGTCTTGAGCAGGTCGACGTTCGCGTTGTCAGGGGAGACACCCCACAACATGTTCGTGTCCAGGATGATCAAAGTAGGTGGCTCTGTCCCCGGGCGGCGTGCAACAAGCGGGACAAGCCTCCCAGGCCCGGAGCGGCCTCGTCAGCGAATTTCGATCACACTGCCCCTTTGACGGCGGGCCTCTCGTGCGCACTGGGCGCACCGACGCGACTCCACCGGCGTGAGGCTCCGTTCCGGTGGAAGCGCTGCGTACTACGGGGAGCCATGACGCGCCAGAGTTCAACCGACGTAGGGCCGTGACGCTCATTTGACGCTCCGGGCGCCCGGCGACCCTCATCCGGGCCCCCAAAGCATCTCTGGCCTGCTGCTTTCCTGTCTATGTCCAGGCCGAAATCTTTCCGGTGACGCACCACGTGGAGTGCGTGGCGGTGCTGGAGCCTGCACCCAAGGGGCTCTGACCTGCGGCTTTCTTGGTTCCGAGCCTTGCCGGGACGGCAGGCGCGTGGTGCCTCCGTGCGTCGACGGGGCCGCGCAGGGCGGCCCTGACGCCTACTTGTCGACCAGGGACATGTGGTGCTCGTTGTAGCGGTCGCCCCGCACGCCGATCCGGCCGGCCAGTTCGTTCAAGTCGGCCAGTTCGTCGGCGGAGAGCGGCAGGTGAGTGGCGCCGATGTTTTCTTCTACGCGGGACAGGCGTCGCGTTCCGGGGATCGGGACGATCGACGGGTGCTGGGCGAGGAGCCAGGCGAGGGCGACCTGGCCGGGAGTGGCGCCCTTGGTCTGCGCGAGTGCCGCGACATGGTCCACCAGAGCCTGGTTCGCCGCGCGGTTCCCCGCGGAGAACCGGGGGATGGTGGCGCGGACGTCGCCGTCCGTGAACGGCGTGGACGCGTCGACCGTCCCGGTCAGGAATCCCTTGCCGAGCGGGCTGAACGGCACGAAGCCGACGCCGAGGGCCACACACGTGGGCAGCACCTCCGGCTCGGGGTCCCGGGTCCACAGCGAGTACTCGCTCTGCACCGCCGTCACCGGATGCACCGCGTGGGCACGGCGGATGGTCCGCGCACGGGCCTCCGAGAGCCCGAAGCAGCGCACCTTGCCCTCCTGGACCAGTTCACCCACCGTGCCGGCAACGTCCTCGATCGGTACGTCCGGGTCGACGCGGTGCTGGTAGAACAGGTCGATCGTGTCCACTCCGAGGCGCCTGAGGGAAGCGTCGGCCACGGCGCGGATCTGCTCGGGACGGCTGTTGAGCCCGGCGGGCGCGCCGTCCTCGATGCGGAAGCCGAACTTGGTGGCGATCACCACCTGGTCGCGCAGCGGTGCGAGAGCTTCTCCGACGAGTTCCTCGTTGACGTACGGGCCGTACACCTCCGCGGTGTCGACGAACGTGACGCCGCGTTCGACGGCCCCGCGGAGTACGGCGATCATGTCCTTGCGGTCACCGGGATTGGGGCCGTAGCTCTGGGACATGCCCATGGCGCCGAGCCCGATCGCGGAGACGCGCAGGTCCCGTCCGAGCGTTCGTGTGTGCATCGTTCTCCTCCTTGCCGGCCAGCCCGCTCGATGAGCCGAGTGGGTCTGTCCTGCCGAGTGGGATGGTCACCTGTCGTGGTCGAAGGTCAGGACGATGCGTTCACGCAGGGCGCCCTGTTCGAGTCGTATGTGCGCGGCTGCCGCGTCGTCCTCGGCTGCGACGGCGACGACGTGCAGGTCCTCCGCGGCGCCGAGTTCGGCCAGGTGGCCGCCGACCGAGCCGGCGGCGCCGGTGATCAGGAGGGTGGCGCCCGGGGACAGGCGGAAGACGTCAAGACCTCCTCGATCGTGCCGGCGACTCCATCCCGGGAACGAACGGGGGCGTCTGCCCCTGGTACAGCTGCTGCAGCTGCCCGGAGCGGAGCATCGCGTCGACGGGGTTCACACCGGCGGCGTGCACCCGCACCAGCACCTCCTGTGTTCCGGGGTGCGGGTCGGGGAGTTCGAACGGCCGCAGCACTTCCGGGCCGCCGCATTCGCTCAGTCCGATGACTTTCATCCGGGAGTTTCCTCACGTTCCTGTGAATTGCTTCGCTTTGCGGACCCGTCGGCTGCTGTCAGCGCCCCGGCGGACGGTCTGCGGCGCTCATGCCGGTGGCAAATCGAGGCGTGTAGTGCTCCTCGAGCGTGGTGATCTCTTCGTCCGTCAGGCTGATATCGAGAGCCGCGGCGGCGTCCGCCAGGTGATGTGGCTTGGACGCCCCGATGATCGGGGCGGTGACCACGGGATTCGCCAGGACCCACGCGAGTGCGACCGTGGCCATGGACACATCGCGTGCCTGGGCCACCGACCGCACTGCCTCGATGATCTTCCGGTTCGACTCTTCTTCGACGAAGAGGCGCCCGTAGGCGGGGTCGGCCTCCGAACGCCGGGTCTGCTCACCCCAGGGCCGGGTGAGCCGGCCGCGCGCCAGCGGGCTCCACGGGATGCTTCCGACGCCCTGATCTGCGAGCAGGCCGAACATCTCCCGTTCCTCTTCACGCATGAGGAGGCTGTACTGGTCCTGCATGGACACGAACCGCGTCCACCCGTGCAGATCAGCGGTGTACTGCAGCTTGGCGAACTCCCAGGCCAGCATCGACGACGCGCCGATGTAGCGCACCTTGCCCGCCTTGACGACGTCATGGAGGGCCTCCATCGTCTCCTCGGCGGGCGTCTCATGGTCGAGGCGGTGGATCTGGTAGAGATCCACGTAGTCCGTGCCGAGCCGGGTCAGCGACGCGTCGATCTGCTCCATGACCGCCTTGCGGGACGTTCCGGATCCCCCTGGGCCGGAGTGCATCGGGTAGAAGAGCTTGGTGGCGAGCACGATGTCCTCGCGGCGCGCATACTTTTTGATCGCGCGCCCGACGATCTCTTCCGAGCTGCCGAAACTGTAGACATTGGCGGTGTCCCAGAAGGTGATGCCCAGTTCGGCGGCCTGCCGGAAAATCGGCTCCGATTCCTCCTCGCTGAGCGCCCATTTCAAACTGTTCGCTCCCTCCCCGAACGTCATGCAGCCGAACGCGAGACGACTGACAACGAGCCCTGAGGTTCCAAGTCGTGTGTACTTCATAGCGGTATCGAATACTCCGGTTGATGGATGTGGGTGGTTTTGCGAGTGCTCCCCTTGTGGTCTTTGTTTCTCATCGACCGCGTCGCCGCGCCCCCTCGTGCCCGCGGCGCCCTCGGGCCGTGGCGTCTTGACCCGACTGCCTGACGAACATGGCATGGGCGACGACGCCGAGTGCGATGGACGCGACGGTGACGATGCCCAGAGGGAGGACGGCTTGGGCGCCGCCGAGGCCGACGAGCGGTGCGGCGACCCCTCCGAGCCCGAAGCGGGCGCAGCCAAGTGCCGAGGACGCGGTGCCGGCGAGTTCCGGGTAGTCGGCCAGGGCGAGCGACGTGGTCGGGGGCGCGGCGAACGCGACGCCGGAGGCGAGGACGAACAGGGAGACGAGCACGACGGGCAGGGGCAGGTTCCACAGTCCGGTCGTGAGGAGCCCGAGGGAGCCGGTGGCGGTCATGGCAAGGCCGATGACGAGTGCGCCGCGTTCGGACCACCGCTCGGCAGTGCGGCCGCCGATGTAGCCGAGGACCATGAAACCGAAGGAGTTCGCACCGAATGCGACGGAGTAAGCCTGCGGGGAGAGCCCGTAGGCGCCTTGGAGGATGTAGGTCGCCCCGGAGAGGTAGGCGAACAGCGCGGCGTAGGTCAGACCGGTGATGAGCACTGATCCGATGAAGAGGCGGTCGGAGAACAGGCGGCGGAAGTCGCGGCCTGTCTGTTTCATGCCGCCGCTGGTGCGCTGGTCGACGGGAAGCGTCTCGCCGAAGATGATCAGGGTGGCGACCAGCAACAGCACCCCGATCACGGCGAGGAAGAGGAAGGTGCCGCGCCAGTCGGTGATGCGGGCGAGTTGCCCTCCCAGGACGGGACCGGCGATCGCGGCGAGACCGCCGAGGACGGTCAGTCGCCCGAAGTAGCGGATCAGGGCACCGCCTTCATAGACGTCCCGGCCGGCCGCCTGCGCGATGACGATCCCCACCGCGCCCGCCAGCCCCTGCACGAGCCGGGCGATCACCAGGGTCACGAGGCTGGGACTGATCGCGCACAGCACGGACGCGGCGATGTAGGCGGCGATGCCGATGAGCAGCGGCGGGCGGCGTCCGAACCGGTCCGACAGCGGCCCGGCGATGATCTGCCCGACAGCGAGTCCGATCAGGCAGGCGGTCAGGGTGAACTGCGCCGCGGGGGTGGCCGCGCCGAGATCGCTCGTCAGCGAGGGCAGGACCGGCAGGTAGAGGTCCATCGATATGGGGCCGAACACGGTGAGCAGCATCAGCAGCGTGGACAGGGCCGGCCCGACGTGTCGCGTGGGGCTTGTGGCCGAGTGGTGACCAGTGGGAAGTGTCGCCTGGTCGTTCACGCGCCGGCCTCCACGGTCACGTCGCGTCCCTCCGCGGTGCCGAAGAGGGCGACGGCGAGGCCGATGGCAAAGCCGTGCAGGTCGCGCCCCAGTGTGCGCTGGTGCATCGTGTCCTCCTTGGTGGTAGCCGTTGCGGTGGCGGGGGCGGTGGGGCTGCCGCCGGAGCGTCGGACGTCGTTCTCGGTGACGCGTGCCGGGTCACGTGCTTGTCGTCCTGCTCCGCGGGCTACCAGGCGTACGCTTCGGGTGCCGACATAGGTGACCTTGCCCTCGCGGACGAGTTGCTCCATGGCCTGCCAGATCTCGTCCCACGGGGTCGAGCGGTCGATGTGGTGCATCTGGTACAGGTCGATGTGATCGGTTTGCAAGCGTCGGAGGCTGGCCTCGGCGGCCCTGCGGATCTTGTAGGCCGACAGGTACTTGTCGTTCGCGCCGGTGCCCATGGGCTGGTAGAGCTTGGTGGCCAGCACGATCCGGTCGCGTCGGCCGCCGTCCTTCGCCAGCCAGCGGCCGATGATCTCTTCGGAGAGGCCGTAGCCCTGTGCCATGCCGGGTGACTGCGGTCCGCCGTACACGTCGGCGGTGTCGATGAAGTTGACGCCTTCCTCGACGGCCCGGTCGAGGATGGCGAAGCCGGTGGGCCCGTCGGTGACCCAGCCGAAGTTCATGGTTCCCAGGCCGAGCTTGCTGACCTTCAGGCCCGTCCGGCCGAGGTGGTTGTAGGTCATCGTCATGCGTGGTTCCTCCCATCCGGTAGGGGCTCTGGTCCGGGGGTCGGCGCAGCGCCCAGTGCGCGCTACGGCGGCCTCAACGGCCGGGCCGTGCCGGGGCCGCCCGCAGGAACGGTCCTCGCCCGCGCGGACGCCGGGGCGGCAGGTCATTACCGAGGTAACCGCAGGCCACGCGCGTGTGGAAGGTATGGCTGTACCAGGTACTGACAGAACCCCCCTCGTCTGCGCCTGCCCGCCTAGCCTGGAGTGCGTGAGTACCGAGAGTGACATTCGCGAGTTTTTGGCCTCCCGGCGCGCCAAGGTCACCCCGCGGCAGGCGGGACTGCCCGCCTACGGCGGCAACCGGCGCGTGCCCGGGCTGCGCCGCGAGGAAGTCGCGATGCTCGCCGGCGTCAGCGTGGACTACTACGTCCGCCTGGAGCGCGGCCACCTCGCCGGAGCGTCCGAGGAAGTCCTCGACGCGGTCGCGGGAGCCCTGCAGCTCGACGAGGCCGAACGCGCCCACCTCTACGATCTGGCCCGCGCCGTCGCCAGGCGCCCCGCCCGCCGCCCCACACGCAGCCGCGGCCCGCTTCCGGACAGCGTCCTGCGCGTCCTTGACTCCATGACCGACTCACCGGCCTTCATCCGCAACGGCCGCCTCGACATCCTCGCCGTCAACCGCCTCGGCCGCGCCCTGTACGCGCCGCTGTACACCGAGGACGCGCCGCGCCCGGTCAACGTCGCCCGCTTCCAGTTCCTGGACCCGCACGGCCGGGACTTCTTCCCCGACTGGGAGCAGTCCGTGAACACGACCGTCTCCCTGCTGCGCACGGAGGCCGGGCGGGCTCCCGGCGACAGGGACCTGACCGGGCTGATCGGCGAGCTCGTCACCCGCAGCGAGGAGTTCCGCACCGCGTGGGCCCAGCACAACGTGCGCCTGCACCACACCGGCCGCAAAGCCTTCCGCCACCCGGTCGTCGGCCAGATCGCCCTTGACTTCGACGCCATGGAGCTGCCCGCACAGCCAGGCCTGACCCTGACCGCGTACAGCGCCGACCCGGACACTCCGGCGCATGAAGCACTGCAACTGCTGGCCGCCTGGGCCGCCACCACGGACGCCTCCACCACCGCAGACCCCGACCGCACCAGCAGCCGCTGAACTGCGCGCGGACACCATTGGCGTCCTTAGCGTCGTGATCCGTCAACGGGCGCTCGTACAGCCCTCAGCGAGTACGTCGGCGCGGGGTGATGTCTGTGCTGTGAGGGGTACTGACAGGGACCCCCACTGATCGCCTCGCCTTCCTACGCTGGGATGTATGGACAATCGGGCCGAAGTCAGCGCATTCCTCAAGTCCCGCCGCGGCAGGATCACGCCGGAGCAGGCGGGGTTGCCGGTGTACGGGCACCGTCGGGTGCCCGGGCTGCGCCGGGGCGAGGTCGCGATGCTCGCCGGGGTGAGCGTGGAGTACTACACGCGGCTGGAGCGCGGCGACCTGAGCGGGGTCTCCGACAGCGTTCTGGACGCCCTCGCTCAGGCCCTGCGGCTGGATGACACCGAGCGGGACCACCTCTACGCCCTGGCCCGAGCGGCGAGCACGACCCCGGCCCGGGTCCGGCGCCGCCCGAGGAAGGCAACCGTGCGGCCCAGCGTGCTGCGCATCATCGAGGGACTGCACGACCAGCCGGCCTACGTGCGCAACAACCGCATGGACGTCCTGGCGGCCAATCCGCTCGCCCGCGCCCTGCACTACGAGGTGTTCGAGCAGACGCCGGCCAACACCTGCCGGTTCGTCTTCCTCGACCCCCGCGCCACCCGGCTCTACCCCGACTGGGAACGGGTGGCCCGCAACGGAGTCGGGGCACTGCGGGTCGAGGCCGCCAAGAACCCGTTCGACCGTGAGCTGTCGAACATGATCGGTGAGCTGTCCACCCGCAGCGACGCCTTCCGCACCCTGTGGGGCGCGCACGACGTGCACGTTTTCACCGAGGGCACCAAGCGGTTCCACCACCCGGCGGTGGGCGAGATGGAGCTGGTTCACGAAAGTCTGGACCTGTCCGGCGATCCGGGGCTCTCCATCACCGTCTACAGCGCCGATCCCGGCACTCCGGCCGCGGACGCACTGAAGCTCCTCGCCAGCTGGGCTGCGAGCCAGGAGCGGGACGCCGCCGCCTCGCAGGTCGACACCGAGCGCTGACGCCGGCCGGCCCCTCCTTTCCCTCGGTCACCCGACGCCTCCGTGCCGGTCGGCCCGCCGCACCTCACGCCCGTCACACGCGGCGTCCCGTCGGCTCCGGCCATCGGCGCCGCCCCATCCGGTGCCGCGGCCGTTTGCCCCGACCGCCGTGCACACGCTCACGCCTCCGGTATGAGGGGGTCCCCGCTGTTACCCCTCACAAGCATGACTGCCTGCCGGGCTCGGCTCCTGGTTTCGTGGATCGCGGCGGGCCGATGGGCTCCGCCCGCACAACCCTCGGCGCGCGTGCCGCTTCGCCGGCACGCCCCGGATGACCGGGCCCGCGCCACCTGTCTTGAAAGGACCGACAGTGAGTTCCCCCTCGTCCACGAAGCCGGACACCTCGGCCGCCGCCCCGCTCACGGGCGACGGCGGCGGCACCGTACCCGCGGGAAAGGTCAAGCTGCCACCGGTGGTGTGGCTGCTGGGTGCCGTCGCCTTCATCATGGGCACCAGCGAGTTCATCGTCTCCGGCCTGCTGCCGCAGATCTCCGGCGCCCTCGACGTCAGCGTCTCCGGCGCCGGGACGCTGATCACCGCCTTCGCCGTCGGCATGATGATCGGCGCACCGGTGATGTCCGTTGCGACCCAGCGCCTGCCGCGCCGCTCGGCCCTGGTCGCCGCGCTGCTGGTCTTCGCCGCGGGGCACGTCGTCGGTGCGTTCAGCTCGAACCTGCCCCTCGCGCTCGTCGGCCGGTTCGCTGCCGCGCTGGGCAACGGCACCTTCTGGGCCGTGGGCGCGGTGGTGGCGACCGCCGCCGCGGGACCGGCCGCCAGCACCCGCGCCATGGGTGTGATGGTCGGCGGCATCACCCTCGCCAACATCGTCGGCGTCCCGCTCGGTACGGCAGCCGGCCAGTTGGGCGGCTGGCAGGTCCCCTTCTGGTTGCTCGCCGCTCTCGCCGTGGCCGCCGCCGCCGTGATCGCCCGCCGAATCCCGGCCGACACCACCCGCGCCAGCACCTCCCTGCGCGCCGAGGCCACCGCGCTCAGGCACCCGCGCCTGTGGCTGGTCTACCTGGCCATCGCCCTCATCCAGGCCGGCCTCATGGCCGCCTACAGCTATGTCGCCCCGCTGCTGACCGACCGCGCCCACCTCGCGACCGCCCTGGTGCCGCTGGCGCTGCTCGGCTACGGCGTCGGCGCCCTGGCCGGCACCACGGTCGGCGGACGCCTCGGCGACCGACGCCCCTACGCCACGCTCTTCCCGGCCACCGCCCTCACGACCGCGCTTCTGGGCGCCATCACCCTGTGGGCGACCAACAGTGTCGTGGCCGTGGTCCTGGTCGTGCTGCTCGGCACCGCCGGCTTCGCCAACAACCCCATCGTGGTCGGCGAGGTCGTCCGCATCGCCGGAGCCGGCCGCTCCCTGCCCATGGCCCTGGCCACGTCCGCGTTCCAGATCGGCATCGCCACGGGCTCCTGGCTCGGCGGCCTTGCCCTGACCTCCAGCCTGGGCCTGCGAGGCCCGTCGCTGACCGGCTTCGCCTTCGCCCTGGCGGCCCTGCTGCCTCTTGGCCTGCTGGCCGCCTCCCACCGCAGGGCGGAATCAGCACAGAGCTGACCCCGCAAGGGACCCCTACCTGCCGCCCGGACGGCGTCAAGCGCGCTGACCGGACGGCGGCGACGACCCCACGGCGAGAGAAAGAAAGGCTTCAGTCATGGCCATCATGCGCACTCGCTCGGCTCGCGTCGCGGCAATCCCCGCTGCGGCGGCTGTTCTCGTCTTGCCCCCGTCCGCGTCCGCCGGAGCAGACCGTACGCAGCCCGTCGTCACCAACGTGAAGACCATGGCCGCGTGCGACTTCGCCTCCGGCGACTCTCCCGAGAACATCACCGTCGACCCGGACGGCTCCCTGACCGTATCCCTGCTGGGCGCGCCCGCGCGCAAGCCGCCGAAGCTGATACGGATCACCTCGTCCGGGCACCGGACCACCCTCGTCAGCGGGCACCTGGGCGATCAGATCACCGGCAACACCCGCGGCAGCGACGGCACCGTCTCCTACAACGTGGCCTCCGACGATGCCTCCCGGAACGGTACCTGGAAACTGCCCCCGCACGGCCGCCCCGAGCGCCTGGCCGCCCTGCCCGTCGACGGCCTGCTCAACGGCCTGGCCATCGATCCGACCGGCCGTGCCCTCTATGCCGCCGACAGCCGGAGCGGCACGGTGTGGGCCATGCCCGCCTCCGGCGGGCCGGCGAGGGTCTGGCTGACCGGCCCGGCGCTCGCACCCGACCCCAAGGCATCCCTGAAGCTGGGTGTGAACGGCGTCCGCTTCCACAAGGGCGCCGTATGGGTGAGCAACTTCAACCAGGGAACGCTGCTGAGGATCCCGGTCACCGTCCACGGAACGCCCGGCGCCATCCATACTGTCGCCGACAAGCTGCCCGACGTCGACGACTTCTCCTTCCTCGACAGCCGCTCCGACACCGTCTTCGCCGCGCAGAACGACCCGACCGACCGGATCAGCGTCGTGCCCCCGAACGGAACCGCCCAGACCGCACCGACCGCAGCCGACGGCCTCGCCTCACCCACCACCACCGCCGTACACGGCAACCAGCTGTACATCGCCAACGCCGGATTGAACGCACCCCACGACGCGAAACTGCAGCGCGCAACCATCAGCCTCGGCGCACTCGAAGCGCATCCCCGGCACCACTGAGCGGGTGGTGATGCGCGACCCCGGGCGAGCCGCCCGGCGTCACTCGCCGATCGGCGACTCCGCGACGCAGCCGCCGGCGTTGATCAGGCTTTCGCCCTTCTCCTCGGCGATGACCTTGCCCTTGTGCAGGATCTTGCAGCTCACCGTGGAGTCGGTGGAGACCGGCATCACCGACGACGGCATGATGCCCCGCAGCGTCACCGTCTTCTTCCAGGGCAGCGTGGGCTTCTTCACCGTCGCCGTCTTGGGGTTCATGGCCTTGCCGCCGCCCCCGTTGAACTCGATCGAGTCCACGTTCTTCCCCGTCACCTCGTAGGTGACCTCGTACGTCTGGTCCACCACTTTGTCCACGGTGTCGACGGCCTTCTCCTCCGTGCAGGCGGCGAGGCCGAGCACGAGGCCGGTGAGGGCCACGGACACGGCGGCGGTACGTATGGTGCGATTCATGCGGGATCCCCCCGGATCTCATCAAGTAGACGCCGCAGCTCACCGTAAATAGACGGTCAAGTCAAGTTGAAGGTTGTGCTGTTGGGGCCCGCGGTCGGCGGCCGTCGTCTACGGCTCCTGGAGGGACGTCTTCGCGGCGTCCACGAAGTCCGCGAGGGCGGCCCAGAACGGGCTGTAGGCGTCGTTGAAGCGCCGTACCGCCTCGGCGTCGTCGGCGGCCATGGCCTCCAGCGAGCGGTGGAACCGGCCGGTCGACTTCTGGAGCTTGTGGGCCGCCTCGCCCGCGGCGGCGGGGCCCTCCAGTTCGACCACCCGCGCACAGTGCCGCAGCTTCCCGTAGTGGTCGCGCTCGCGCTCCAGCGTTTCGTCGAGCAGGGCGGGACGGGTCCGGAATTCGCCGCTCCGCTGGGCCGCGGAGATCTCCCAGTAGAAGTCGCCCATGCGGTGAACCTGCTCGATCAGTTCGAGGTACGCGGTGCGCCTGCTGTCGCGCAGCCGCTCCTTCTGCTGGGCGCGGGCCGCGGTGTCGGCCTGGATCTGGGCGGCGCGGGTGTTGCCGCGGCTGGTGACCCAGCTGGCCAGGACGGCGGTGCCGCCGGTGAGCGCCGCGATCCAGAAGGTGCTGTCAGCCAACACGACCACCCCTCACCGCTGCCCCGTTCATGTCGCCCCCGCTTCCCCATCGGTCATCTTCGGCCACGGTCACCATCCCCCGATGGTAGGAAGATACGGAAGGAGTAACGGTTCGGCGGTATGCGCCACAGATATGTTCCGGGCATGAGCGCATCCGGGCTGCGGCCCGCCGTGACCGAGTTGAGGCTGTCCGCCTTCAAGTCCCATCGACGTGCGGTCTTTTCCCTGGGGCCGCTGACGCTGTTCGCCGGGCCGAGCGGAAGCGGTAAGTCGGGCGTGCTGGAGGCGTACGGGGCGCTCGCGCGCCTGGCGGGCGGCGCCCGGCTCGCGGAGGTGTTCCGCGAGCCGGCGTCGTACATCCCGCGCCGGGCGCGGCCGGACCGGCAGGGGCGGCGCGGCTTTCGCATCGGGTGCACCGTGGACGGCCCGGTCGGGCCGGTGCGGCTCGATGTCGCCGTACAGGCCGAACCCGAACTGCGCATCGTGGGCGAGCGGTTGACGGGGGCGGGGGAGACCCTGTTGGAGACGGCACTGCGCGACCCGGGGCGGCGCTGCGTGCAGGCCGCCTGGCACACGGCGGGGGCGGTCGCGGTCACCCGGGCTCCGCTGCCCGACGACCGGCTGGCGACCTCGGTGCTGCCCCTGCGGGTGGCGGGCATCACCGAGGGGCAGCGGCTGGCGCTGGCCGCCGCCGAGCAGGTGGTGATCGCGCTGCGCTCGGTGTTCCCGTGCGATCCGCGGCCGGATCGGATGCGGGCGCCGGCCGCGCCGCGCGACGGGCGGCTGCGCGGGGGCTGCGAGAACCTGGCGGCGGTGCTGCGGCGCACCAGCCGGGAGTGCGGCTCCCGGCACGCGGCGCTGGTCGCGGCGGTGCGGGCGGGGTGCGCGGGGCCGGTGGAGGGCCTGGTGACCGAGGGCGCCGGGGGCGGCGGGGTGCGGGCCCTGGTGGAGCAGGGGGAGCTGGGCGCGATGCCCGTGGAGCGGCTGGGCGACGGGGAGTTGCGCTATCTGGCGCTCGCGCTGGTGCTGCTGACCGGGCCGGGGGTGCTGGCGATGGACCCGGCCGCGGACGTCCTGCCGGCCCGGCAGGTGCTGACGGTGCTGGCGGACGGTTTCGACCGGTGCCTGGACCGGCGGCAGGCGCGGGAGCTGCTGGGGGTGGCGGCCCGGATGTGCGCACGGGGGCACATCCGGCTGGTGGGGACGGTGGGGGACGTGACGGGGGCGGTCGGGGACGCCCCCGTCACGGTGGTAAACCTGGAGCGTGAGCGAGTCTTGTGAACCCGAGTCCGGTGTGCCTTCCGCCGCGTGTCCCGCCGCTGGGGAGCGACGGTCCGACGACCTCGATGTGGCGGGCCTGCAGCGCAGGCTGGCGGCCTTCGCTGCGGTGCGCGACTGGCAGCGGTACCACACCCCGAAGAACCTGGCGGCGGCGCTGAGCGTCGAGGCGTCGGAGCTGGTGGAGATCTTCCAGTGGCTGACGCCGGAGGAGTCGGCGCGGGTGATGGAGGAGCCGGGGAAGGCGGCCCGGGTCGAGGACGAGGTCGCCGACGTGCTGGCGTATCTGCTCCAGTTCTGCGAGGTACTGGGGATCGACGCGCTCGCGGCGCTGGCCGCGAAGATCGACCGCAACGAGGGCCGGTTCCCGGTCGCGGGCCCTGGAGGCCCCGTTCGTCACTCTCAGTAGTGATGAAGTTATCCATAACGCAACTGTTGTCAACAGATTCCTGAATTCCCCTAGCTTTTCGGCCTGTTAGTCATCACTCTGGGTAGTGGAGGAGTGACGGGTGCGGAAAGTCCGTTGAGAGGGGTTCGGGGCATGGACGCGATGCGGCTGATCGGTGTCACCCGGCACGCCCTGGCGAAGGCCGGGGGTGTGCACGACATCGTGGCCGAGGCCTGGCAGGTCCAGGCGCTGGCGGAAGCGGTCGGCGGATACTTCATGGTGAGCGGCCCGGCGGCGGCGCGAGCGGAGGCGCGCGGCCTGTGCGAGGCGGGTGGCAGGGCGCGCGGGGCGCTGTTCCACCCGGCGCTGCACCATCCCGCGCTGCGCGGCGCGGGGTTACGGGCGGCTCAGATGTCGGAGGTGCGGGACCCCAGGGGCGTGCTGCTGGCGCTGGGGGATCTGCTCGCGGAGGCGGGATTCGCGCTGGTGGGCGTCGCCTCCAGCACGGAGGAGGAGGCGCTGTACTGGCAGTGCGTGGAGGCGATCGACGCGGCGGACGAGGCCAGGGACCGGGTCCACGGGATGCTGAGGCACCTCACGGAGCTGGAGTGGGGTGGGGAGTGGGGTGGTGCGGCGTGAGAAGGCAGGATGGGGGCCATGGATCTCCGCATTTTCACCGAGCCCCAGCAGGGGGCGACCTACGACACTCTGCTGTCCGTCGCGAAGGCCACCGAAGACCTCGGCTTCGACGCCTTCTTCCGTTCGGACCACTATCTGCACATGGGGGATGTCGACGGGCTGCCGGGCCCGACCGACGCGTGGCTCACCCTGGCCGGGCTGGCCCGCGAGACCAAGCGGATCCGGCTGGGCACCCTGATGACCGCCGCCACCTTCCGGCTGCCGGGCGTCCTCGCGATCCAGGTCGCGCAGGTCGACCAGATGTCGGGTGGACGGGTCGAGCTGGGCCTCGGCGCCGGCTGGTACGAGGAGGAGCACACCGCGTACGGCATCCCCTTCCCGAAGCAGAAGTTCGCGCGGCTGGAGGAGCAGCTGGCCATCGTCACCGGCCTGTGGAAGACGCCGGCCGGCGAGACCTTCAGCCATGACGGTGCGCACTACCAGCTCACCGACTCGCCCGCGCTGCCCAAGCCCGCCCAGGACCGGGTGCCGGTGCTGGTCGGCGGCCAGGGGCCGACCCGCACCCCGCGGCTGGCCGCGCGGTTCGCGGACGAGTTCAACATGCCGTTCGCTTCGGTCGAGGACAGCCAGGCCCAGTTCGGCCGGGTGCGGGCGGCCGCCGAGGAGGCCGGGCGCAAGGGCGACGACCTGGTGTACTCCAACGCGCTGGTGGCCTGTGTGGGCAAGGACGACGCCGAGGTCGCCCGGCGGGCCGCGAAGATCGGCCGCGAGGTCCCGGAGCTGAAGGAGAACGGGCTGGCGGGCTCCCCGGCCGAGGTCGTCGAGAAGATCGGCCGCTATGCGGAGGCCGGGGCGTCCCGGGTCTACCTCCAGATTCTGGACCTCGACGACCTCGATCACCTCGAGCTGATTTCATCCCAGGTCCAGGCCCAGCTGGGCTGACCGCCGGCCGGCAGGTCCCATCGGCCACCGGTCCGACCGACCCGTCGGCCCGCCCCGGCCGCCGGGCCGACGGAGCCCCATGGCTCACCGAACCACCAGGAGTACCCGTGATGTCCGTCCCGCCCACGCCACTGGCCACCGCTCTGGAAGGCGCGCCGCTCGTCCTCGACGGCGGGCTGTCCAACCAACTGGAGGCACAGGGCTGCGACCTGTCCGACGAGCTGTGGTCGGCCCGGCTGCTCGCCGACGACCCGGGGCAGATCGAGGCGGCGCACGCCGCGTATGTGCGGGCGGGCGCACGGGTGCTCATCACCAGCAGCTACCAGGCCACCTACGAGGGCTTCGCCCACCGGGGCGTGGCGCGCGAGGACGCCACGGCGCTGCTGGGCCGCAGCGTCGAGCTGGCGCGCGGCGCGGCCGGGCAGGCTGCCGGCCAGGCCGCCCCGGTGTGGGTGGCGGCCTCCGTGGGGCCCTACGGGGCGATGCTGGCCGACGGCAGCGAGTACCGGGGGCGGTACGGGCTGAGCGTGGCCGAGCTGGAGCGGTTCCACCGGCCGCGGATCGAGGCCCTGGTGGCGGCCGGGCCCGATGTGCTCGCGCTGGAGACGGTGCCGGACGCCGACGAGGCGGCGGCCATGCTGCGGGCCGTCGAGGGCTGCGGGGTGCCCGTCTGGCTGTCGTACAGCATCGCGGGGGAGACCACCCGGGCCGGGCAGCCGCTCCGGGAGGCGTTCGCCCTCGCCGCCGGGAACGAGCAGGTGATCGCCGTCGGCGTCAACTGCTGCGAGCCGGGCGACGCGGACCGGGCCGTGGAGATAGCGGCCGAGGCCACCGGAAAGCCGGTGGTGGTGTATCCGAACAGCGGAGAGGAGTGGGACGCGGCGGCCCGGAGCTGGCGCGGGCGGTCGACCTTCGACCCGGCGCGGGTGAAGGCGTGGCGGGATGCCGGTGCGCGGCTCATCGGCGGCTGCTGCCGGGTGGGGCCGGACCGGATCGCCGAACTGGCGGGCGTCGTGGGAAACCATTAGGTGAGGGGGCGCTCACCCGGCGATACTCGGACGGGTGTTCTTGACGATAACCACCACCGGCACCAGCGAGCGCCCCGCGACCGACCTGGGATTTCTGCTGCACAAACACCCCGACAAGGCGCAGCGGTTCTCGACCTCCCACGGCACGGCGCATCTCCTCTACCCCGAGGCGGACGCCGAGCGCTGCACGGCGGCGCTGCTGCTGGAGGTCGACCCCGTCGCGCTGGTGCGGCGAGGCCGGGGCAAGGGGCGGGGCGGCGCGCCCGACTCCGCGCTCGCCCAGTACGTCAACGACCGTCCGTACGCGGCCTCCTCGCTGCTGGCCGTCGCGCTGAGCACCGTCTTCTCCAGCGCCCTGAGGGGACAGTGCAAGGCGCGGCCCGAGCTGCCGGAGCGGCCGCTGCCCCTGCGGATCGAGGTGCCCGCCCTGCCCGCGCGCGGCGGCGCCGCCCTGGTCGAGCGGCTCTTCGCGCCGCTGGGCTGGGCGGTGACGGCCGAGCCGGTGCCGCTGGACGAGCGGTTCCCGCAGTGGGGCGACTCGCGGTACGTACGGCTGGTGCTGGAGGGCGAGCTGCGGCTCGCCGACGCCCTGCGCCATCTGTATGTACTGCTGCCGGTCCTGGACGACGCCAAGCACTACTGGGTCACCCCGGACGAGGTGGACAAGCTGCTGCGGTCCGGCGAGGGCTGGCTTGAGCACCATCCCGAGCAGCGGCTGATCACCAACCGCTATCTGGCCCGCCGCTGGTCGCTGACCCGCAGCGCGATGGAGCGGCTGGAGCTGGCGCGGCTCGCGGAGACGGACGACGCCGAGGTGGAGGAGATCGACAACGCGGTGGAGGAGCCCGCCGCCGAGTACGCGGCCGACCCCGCCGAGCAGGAAGGACAGCCGGAGCAGCCGGAGCAGGGAGGGCAGCCGGAGCAGGTGGAGCGAGGGGAGCGAGGGGGAGTGGAGCCGGAGGAGGAGAGCGCACCGCGGCCGGTGTCGCTGGCCGTGCGGCGGCGCGCGGCGATCCTCGAAGCCCTGCGGGGCGCCGGGGCGTCCCGGGTGCTGGACCTCGGCTGCGGCCAGGGTCAGTTGCTGGGCGAGCTGCTCAAGGACGCGCGGTTCACCGAGATCGTCGGTATCGATGTGTCGATACGCGCGCTGAACGAGGCGGCGCGGCGGCTGCGCCTGGACCGGATGCCCGAGCGGCAGTCGGCGCGGCTCAAGCTGACGCAGGGCTCGCTCGCGTACACCGACTCCCGGCTGACCGGCTATGACGCGGCGGTGCTCAGCGAGGTGATCGAGCATGTGGATCCGTCCCGGCTGCCCGCCCTGGAGTACGCGGTGTTCGGCGCCGCCCGGCCCACGGCCGTCGTGGTGACCACGCCCAACGTCGAGTACAACGTGCGCTGGGAGTCCCTGCCCGCCGGGCAGGTCCGCCACCCCGACCACCGCTTCGAGTGGACGCGCGAGGAGTTCGGCCACTGGGCCCGGGGGGTCGCCGAACGGCACGGCTATGCCGTGGAGTTCCGCCCCGTCGGCCCTGAGGACCCCGAGGTCGGCCCGCCGACCCAGCTCGCGCTCTTCCGGCAGGACGGCGGCGAAACCCGGACGACGACCACGACGACCAACACGACGACCCCATCGAAGGAGGCCGCCGCATGACCGACACCACGACGCTCGACCGGCGCAGCCTCGGCGTGCCCGACCTGTCCCTCGTGGTCCTCGTCGGCACCACCGGCTCGGGCAAGTCCACCTTCGCCCGGCGCCACTTCCTGCCCACCCAGATCGTCTCCTCCGACGTCTGCCGGGGCCTGGTCTCCGACGACGAGAACGACCAGAGCGCCACCTCGGACGCCTTCGACCTGCTCCACTACATCGCGGGCAAGCGGCTGGCGGCCGGGCGGCTGACCGTGGTCGACGCGACCAACGTCCAGCCCGAGGCCCGCCGCGCCCTGATCCAGCTGGCGCGCGAGCACGACGTCCTCCCGGTCGCGATCGTCCTCGACATCCCCGAGGGCGAATGCGCGCGGCGCAACGCGGCCCGCCCCGACCGGGCCGGCATGCCCTCCCACGTCATCCCGCGCCAGCGCCGCGAGCTGCGCCGCTCCCTGAGGTCCCTGGAGCGCGAGGGGTTCCGCAAGGTGCACATCCTGCGCGGTGCCGAGCAGGTCGAGGCCGCCGAGGTCGTCACCGAGCGCCGCTACAACGATCTGCGCCACCTCACCGGCCCGTTCGACATCATCGGCGACATCCACGGCTGCCGCTCCGAGCTGGAGACGCTGCTGGGCAAGCTCGGATACGCGCTGCGCCGCGACGAGCGGGGCCGCCCGGTCGACGCCGTCCACCCCGAGGGGCGCACCGCCGTCTTCGTCGGCGACCTCGTCGACCGCGGTCCGGACAGCCCCGGGGTGCTGCGCCTGGCGATGGGCATGGTCGCCTCCGGGGCGGCCCTGTGCGTGCCCGGCAACCACGAGAACAAGCTCGTCCGCTACCTCAAGGGCCGCAAGGTCCGGATCGCCCACGGCCTCGCCGAGACCGTCGAGCAGCTGGACCGTGAGCACGCCGCGGACCCGGAGTTCGCCGACCGGGCGCGGGAGTTCATCGAGTCGCTGGTCAGCCACTACGTGCTGGACGGCGGGGCGCTGGTGGTCTGTCACGCCGGGCTGCCCGAGAAGTACCACGGCCGCACCTCGGGCCGGGTGCGGTCGCACGCGCTGTACGGGGAGACGACCGGTGAGACCGATGAGTTCGGGCTGCCGGTGCGCTATCCATGGGCCGAGGACTACCGGGGCCGCGCCGCCGTCGTCTACGGCCACACCCCCACCCCAAGGGCGTCCTGGCTGAACAACACCCTCTGCCTGGACACCGGTTGCGTCTTCGGCGGCCGGATGACCGCGCTGCGCTGGCCGGAGCGCGAGATCGTGGACGTCCCGGCCGAGCGCGTCTGGTACGAGCCGGTCAAGCCCCTGGGCAACGAGGCCCCGGGCGGCACCGACGGCCGTCCGCTCGACCTGGCCGATGTGCGCGGCCGCCGCGTCGTCGAGACCCGGCACATGGGCCGGATCGCGGTCGAGGAGGAGAACGCGGCGGCGGCGCTGGAGGTCATGAGCCGCTTCGCCGTCGACCCGCGGCTGCTCGCCTACCTCCCGCCCACCATGGCGCCCGCCGCCACCTCCGCCGAGGAGGCCCGCGGCGGAGCCGCTGATGGACACTACCTGGAGCACCCGGCCGAGGCGTTCGCCGCCTACCGGGCCGACGGGGTGCGCCAGGTGATCTGCGAGGAGAAGCACATGGGCTCCCGGGCGGTGGCGCTGGTCTGCCGCGACGAGGAGGTGGCGAAGGAGCGCTTCGGGGCACCCGAGGGCGTATCCGGCATGGTGTACACCCGCACCGGGCGGCCGTTCTTCGACGACCCGCGGCTGACCGAGTCCGTCCTCGGCGGGGTGCGCGGCGGCATCGGGGGCGCCGGTCTGTGGCAGGAGCTGGAGACCGACTGGCTGCTGCTGGACGCCGAGTTGATGCCGTGGTCCCTCAAGGCGGCGGGGCTGCTGCGCAACCAGTACGCGGCGGTGGGCGCGGCCTCGGGCGCCGTCTTCCCGGGGGTGCTCTCGGCGCTGGAGGGCGCGGCGGCGCGTGGCGTCGAGGTGACCGCGCTCCTGGACAAGCAGCGCGGGCGGGCCGTGGACGCGGCCGCGTTCACGGAGGCGTACCGGCGCTACTGCTGGCCGGTCGACGGGCTCGACGGCATACGGATGGCGCCGTTCCAGATCCTGGCCGCCCAGGGCCGCAGTCTCACCGCGCTCCCGCACGACCGGCAGCTCGCCCTGATCGACCGCATGATCGAGGCGGAGAAGCCGGGCCCGGACGGCGGCCCCCTGCTGGCCCCCACCCGCCGCCTGGTCGTCGACACCGAGGACGACGCGTCGGTGGCCGAGGGCGTCGCCTGGTGGCTGGAGCTGACGGAGGCGGGCGGCGAGGGCATGGTCGTCAAACCCCTCCAGGGCTTCGTCCGCAAGGGCGACGGCCGGCTGGTCCAGCCGGGCGTCAAATGCCGGGGCCGGGAGTATCTGCGGATCGTCTACGGCCCGGAGTACACCCGCCCGGAGAACCTGGACCGGCTGCGCCGGCGCCACCTCGGCCACAAGCGCTCGCTCGCCCTGCGGGAGTACGCCCTGGGGCTGGAGGCGCTGGACCGGCTGGCGGACGGCGAGCCGCTGTGGCGGGTACACGAGGCGGTGTTCGCGGTGCTGGCCCTGGAGTCGGAGCCGGTGGACCCCCGGCTGTAGCGGAGGGCGGCGGCTGTCCCTCGGCTCGGGCGGGCCGGTGCCGGCTCCGACGGACGGGCGGGGGACTGCAGGGGTGTTCGAACGGATTCCGCCGCAGGTCCGTCCGTGGACACCGGTTCCGGCCGCCCCATTGACGTGCCCGTGCCACCTGCCTAGCGTGCTCGTCATCCCATCGGTTCTCCGCAACCTGACGAGCCACCAGCGAAGCGGGAGGGCGGATGAGTCTCTTCGAGGACGGCCGGCCCTTTCTGCACGCGCTTCCCGCCGACGACCGGCGCGCGCTGCTCGCGCTCGGCAGCCCGCGGACGTACGAACCCTCCGAGGTCGTCCTGCGCGAGCACGACCGCACCACCTTCGTCGTCGCGATCGTCTCCGGCTGGGCCACCGTCTCGGTGGAGACCGAGCGCGGGGTGCGGCTGATCCTGGCGCTGCGCGGCGCGGGCGAGGTGGTGGGGGACCAGGCCGCGGTGGACCACGGCTCGCGCAGCGCCACCGTCACCGCGCTCGGCCGGATGGAGGCGGTCGTGGTCTCCGGCGACCGGTTCCGCGCCTATCTGGCCGCGCGGCCGGTCGCCACCGTATTGATCATGCGCCAGTTCAGCTCCCGGCTGCGCAGCTCCGACGGTGAACGGCGCTCCCTCGCCTCCGAGAAGGTGCTCCAGCGGCTGGCCGCCCGGCTGGTCGAGATCGCCGAACGCACCGGGCACACCGGTCCCGGCGGGGCCATCGCCGTCGATCTGCCGCTGCCGCAGCACGACATCGCCGCCGCCGTGGGCTCGACCCGGGAAGCCGTCGCCAAGGCGTTGCGGCTGCTGCGCGACCAGGGTGTCGTACGGACCGCCTCGCGCCGCTTCGAGGTGCGGGACATCGGGCTGCTGCGGCTGCTGGCCGAGGGGCGTGCGACGGGGGAGCACATCCCGGCGCGCCCCTGCGAATGAGCGCGGGCGCGCACGCCCCGCGAATGCGCGCGACTGTGTAAACGGCTACAGCCCCCGCCCCGCGCCCGGCCCACTCTGGTGGTGGCACAGGCGAACGGGACCGTGTGCGACGGGGGTGCACACGGCCCAGTGCCTGGCACCGGAGAAGGGCGGCGGGGCGGATCGGGGGAGAGGCTTCGCCGCCCGCTTCCGGGCCTGCCTCCAAGGACGCCGCCCCCGAGGAACGTACGAGGACCCACGGGGACCACGGCATGAAGGACGGCGGGCGATGAGCGGACCGGACGACATCGGCATCCCGGCGGAACCGGGCCCGCGGCGGCTGGACATCCCGAGGGGCGGCCCGCTGGACGGCGCGGGGGAGGCGGGCGGCGCCCGCACGGCGCGCGAGGCGCGCGCGCACCTGCGCCTCGCCGACTGCCCGCCGCGCCCGCCGGGCGGGGACGAGCACCGTCCGCTGCCCGAGGGGCCGGTCGCCCGCGAGGAGCTGGCGCATCTGCGCCGGGTCTACCGGCCCGTCCCCGGCTACGCCGCGATGCGGGAGCGGCTGCGCCACACTCACCTCCTCGCCCTGTGCGGCGAACCCGGCACCGGCCGCGCCTGGACCGGACTCGCGCTCCTGGCGGACCTGACCGAAGGAGACGACCTGACCGAGGGAGACGGCCCGACCGAGGGAGAGACCGAGGCGGCGGGCGGTGACGTGATCCGGCTCGGGCCCGGCGCCGCCCCCACCGCGCAGCGGACCGAGCGCGGCCACGGCTACCTCCTCGAACTCCCCGCCGACGACACCGACCCCGGCCCCCTCCTGGACCGGCTGCGCGCCCACTTCGCCGAGCGCGAGGCGTTCGCCGTCGTCCTGGTCGCGGACGGCCCGGCCGCCGACCGGCTGCTGAGCGTCCGCCGGCACGCCGTACCGTACGAACCCCCGGCCGCCGCCGAGGTGCTGGACCACCAGCTGGCCGACCTGCTCGCGGACAAACCCGCCGAACTGCTGGACCTCGCCCGCGCCACCGCCGCCCGCCCCGACGTGGCCGACGCGCTCGGCCTGGACGAGCCGCGCCCCGGCGAGGCCGCCCGGCTCGCCCGGCACCTCGCCGCCCACGCCGAGGGCCGGCTGTCCGACGAGGGGCTGCGGGAGCGCTGCCGGGCCTTCGCCCCGGACCAGGCCCGCGCGTGGTTCGACGGCGCGGGCCGCCCCGGGACGCTGCCCGCCGCGCTGCCCGCCCTGCGTACGGCGGCGCTGCGGATCGCGCTCGCCGTCTTCAACGGCTCGGCGCACAGCCTCACCGCCGAGGCCGCCGAGCTGCTGACCTGGGAGCTGGCCGTCACCCTCGACCCGCAGTACGCGCCCGGGCGCCAGCTGTTCGCCGCCCGCCCCGGCGCGGGGCTCGCCGCGGCGCGCGCGGTGTGCGGCGACGGCGTGGAGGACCTGGGCGACGCGTCGGTCCCGGTCCGCGCCGTCCGGTTCCAGGGGCGGCGGCTGGCGTCCGCGGTGCTGTGCGAGGCGTGGGACGGCCACCACAACGTCCGCGGCCCGATGGCCCGCTGGCTGCGCGCCCTGTGCGACGATCCGCGCCCCCAGGTGTGGGTGCGCGCGGCGGTCGCCGCGGGAGTGCTCTGCGCCCGCGACTATCTGTACGGCTTCGTCGAACTGCTGCTGCCGCTGGCCCGCGCCGACAGCCCGGTGCAGCGGATGGCGGCGGCCACCGCGCTCGCCGAGGCGGCCCGTGACGAGGGCGTACGGCCCGCCGTGGACGGCCTGCTGCGCGGCTGGGCGCTCGGCGACGACGAGCGCGAGCGCGAGACGGCGGTCCTCGCCCACGGCTACGGCCTCGCGGCGGGCTCGGTCCGGGCGTCCCTGGAGGAGCTGGCCCGGCTGGCGTACGAGGACGACGGCCGGATCACCTCGTACAGCGTGCTGCGGCTGCTGGCCGGGACGGAACCGGAGGCCGTGCTCGCCGGGCTCACCCACTGGCTGCACGACACCCGGCGGCCGCGCCGGGACCTGGCGCTGCTGACGGTGCTGCGCGCCGTCACCACCCGGACCTCCCACCTGTGGGGCCTGGGCGAGGTGCCGGAGCTGGAGCCGTACGCCGCCTGGCCGCTGGCCACCGCGCTGCTGGCGGCCCGCCCGGGCAGCGCACCGCAGCTCGCCGAACTGCTGCGGGCCGCCCTGACCTGGGCCCGGTCGGCGGCCGCGGCCGAAGACGCGCTGGTCGGCTGGATCCGGCGGGCCGCCCGCGACGACCGCCAGCTGGCGGTGTTGTACGGCTTCCTGCCCCGGCTGGCGCATGACGGTGACGAACCGCTCGACGTACGGGCGGCCACCCGGATCCGGGAGGTGCTGGAAGCGCTGTGAGGAGAGGGACGTCGATGGTGAAGGACACGGAGTACACCCAGGACACGGAGTACACCCAGGACACGGGGCACATACGGAACACGGAGCACGTACAGGACACGGGCGGCGGCCCGTCCCGGACGCCGGTGGGCGGCGTACGCACCCAGCGCGGCCTGCGCGAGGCGCTGCGCCATGGCGGCGACGCCCTCCCCGCGGCGCTGCGCGAGGCCGACGACGGGCTGCTGCTGAGCGCGCTCGACGCGGGGCTGCCCGCCGACCGGGCCACCCGCATCGTCGTCGAGCTGGTGCGCCGCGCCCCCGAGCGCGGGCCACGGCTCGCCGACGCGGTCTGCGAGAAGGTGTTGATCGCCCACCTCTACCTCGATCAGCCGGGCGGCGGCGACCGGCTTCGGGTGCGCAACGCGCTGATGCTGTACGAGGGCCTGGTGCGCCCGTACGCCGACCGGGGCGCCGTGCCCGAGCTGATGGCGTGCGTCCTGCCCGGGCTGTGGGCGGCGGGCGACGGCGCGGGGCGCGAGGTGGTGCGCCGTATCGTCGCCGCCCGGCAGGTCACCGGCTTCGGGGAGAAGGGCTGGAAGGCGCTGTTCGGCGGGCTGGCGGAGGAGTGCCGGGAGCATGAGGGGTGCCGGGAGCGCGCGGAGGCCGGCCCCCGTGGGGCCCGCCGGCCCGCCCGCCGACCCGCCAAGGAGAGCGGTGGCCGCATCGATCTGCAGCCCGGTCAGCTGTGGGTCTCGGCCCTGCTGGGCTTCCTGGCCGTGGCCCTGGTCCTGATCGTCATCCTGGCCGCGGTCTGACCGGGGCGGTCAGGCCCGGGGCCTCGGTCACGACTTGTGTCGCGGGACATCCGCGGCGGGCCCGGAACGGCGAAGATGGAATCATGGGATTCCATGTGGACTCGGAGGCCGGGCGGCTGCGCCGCGTCATTCTGCACCGTCCCGACCTGGAGCTGAAGCGGCTCACCCCCTCCAACCGGGACGCGCTCCTCTTCGACGACGTCCTGTGGGTGCGCCGGGCCCGTCAGGAGCACGACGGCTTCGCGGACGTGCTGCGCGACCGGGGCGTCGAGGTCCATCTGTTCGGTGACCTGCTGGCCGAGAGCCTGGCCCTCGCCGAGGCGCGGACCCTGGTGCTGGACCGGGTCTTCGACGAGAAGGAGTACGGCCCGCTGGCCACCGACCGGCTGCGCGCGGCGTTCGACGAGCTGACCGCCCCGGAGCTGACCGAGGCGCTGATCGGCGGCATGACGAAGCGGGAGTATCTGGCGCGGTTCCCGGAGCCGGTCTCCATCCGCTTCCACGCCATGGAGCCCGACGACTTCCTGGTGAACCCGCTGCCCAACCACCTCTTCACCCGGGACGCCTCCGCCTGGGTGTACGACGGGGTGGCCATCAACGCGATGCGCTGGCCCGCCCGCTGGCACGAGACGGTGCACTACGAGGCCGTCTACCGCCACCACCCCCTGTTCGCGGACGAGGACTTCCACGTCTGGTCGGAGGGCCAGGCCGCGTACCCCTCGACGATCGAGGGCGGCGACGTGCTGGTGCTCGGCAAGGGCGCGGTGCTGATCGGCATGAGCGAGCGGACCACCCCGCAGGCGGTGGAGATGCTGGCCCACCGGCTCTTCGAGGCCGGTTCCGCCCGTACGATCGTGGCGCTCGACATGCCCAAGGGGCGCGCCTTCATGCACCTCGACACGGTGATGACGATGGTCGACGGGGACACCTTCACCCAGTACGCGGGGCTCGGGATGCTCCGCTCGTACACCATCGAGCCGGGCGCGGGCGGCCAGGAACTGAAGGTCACCGACCATCCGCCGGAGCACATGCACCGGGCCATAGCCGCGGCCCTCGGCCTGGACGCCATCCGGGTGCTCACCGCCACCCAGGACGTGCACGCGGCGGAGCGCGAGCAGTGGGACGACGGCTGTAACGTGCTCGCGGTCGAGCCGGGCGTGGTCGTCGCCTACGAGCGGAACGCGACGACCAACACCTTCCTGCGCAAGCGCGGTATCGAGGTCATCGACATCCCGGGCAGCGAGCTGGGCCGCGGCCGGGGCGGGCCGCGCTGCATGAGCTGCCCGGTCGAGCGGGACGCCGTGGAGTCGTAGCCGTGGAGCCGTAATGGAGGGGTCACCCCCCGGGCCTCCGTATATATACAGCTGCTCGTATATGCTTCCATGGTTCCGGTCGGAGTGATGTGCGCTGCGACCACGTCCGCCCGCCCGACCCGCTCGACCGCCGCGACATAGGAGCCCACCCATGGCGATTGACCTCACCGGCCGTCACTTCCTCAAGGAGCTGGACTTCACCGCGGAGGAGTTCCGGCGCCTGGTCGACCTGTCGGCCGAGCTGAAGGCGGCCAAGCGCGCGGGCGCGGAGGTGCGTCGGCTCCAGGGCAGGAACATCGCCCTGATCTTCGAGAAGACCTCCACCCGCACCCGCTGCGCCTTCGAGGTCGCCGCCGCCGACCAGGGCGCCTCCACCACGTACCTCGACCCGACCGGCTCGCAGATCGGGCACAAGGAATCGGTCAAGGACACGGCGCGGGTGCTCGGGCGGATGTACGACGCGATCGAGTACCGCGGACACGGCCAGGGCGTCGTCGAGGAGCTGGCCGCCCACGCCGGGGTGCCGGTCTACAACGGCCTCACCGACGAGTGGCACCCCACCCAGATGCTCGCCGACATCCTCACCATGACCGAGCACAGCACCAAGCCGCTGGACCGGATCGCCTACGCCTACCTCGGCGACGCCCGGTACAACATGGGCAACTCCTACCTCGTCACCGGCGCCCTGCTGGGCATGGACGTCCGGATCGTCGCGCCCAAGCTGCTGTGGCCGGACAACACCATCGTGGAGCTGGCGCGTCAGATGGCCAAGGCCTCCGGCGCCCGGATCACGCTCACCGAGGACGTCTCCGAGGGCGTGCGCGGCGCGGACTTCATCGCCACCGACGTCTGGGTGTCCATGGGTGAGCCCAAGGAGGTGTGGGACGAGCGGATAGCTCTGCTGGGGCCGTACGCGGTGACGATGGACGTGCTGCGCGCCACCGGCAACGACGCCGTGAAGTTCCTGCACTGCCTCCCGGCCTTCCACGACCTGGGCACCGACGTGGGCCGGGAGATCCACGAGCGGCACGGGCTGACCGAGCTGGAGGTCACCGAGGAGGTCTTCGAGTCGGAGCACTCGGTCGTCTTCGACGAGGCGGAGAACCGGATGCACACCATCAAGGCGGTGCTGGTCGCGACGCTCGGCGCGTAGCCGAAGCCGTCACCTCTCCGTGGCCTCCGAGGCTTCCGCCGGGGGCAGTGTGAACCAGACGGCCTTGCCGTAGGGCGTGGGGCGGTAGCCGGTGTCCGCGCTGAGGGCGCGGATGAGCAGCAGCCCGCGTCCCCGTTCGGCGAGGGCGTCGGGTCTCTTCGGGCCCTCGGGGCGGCCCGGGCCGTCGGACTCGCGCACGTCATCGCGCACGTCATCGCGCACGTCATCGCGCACGCCGTCCCGTACGGCCTCCCGTGTGCCGCCCGGACCGTGGCCGTCCGGTCCGCCGAACCCGCCGGGCGGGGTGGGGTCCATGTCGTGCACCTCGACCTGCCAGCCGCCGGTCGGCACCAGCTCCACCACCAGCTCTATCGGCTCGTCCCCGACCGTGTGCTGCACGGCGTTGGCGACCAGCTCGGCCGTCAGCAGCTCCGCCGTGTCACCGTCCACGGGCGCGCCGATGTCCGCCAGCGTGTTGCGGATCAGCGCACGGGCCAGCGGCACCGCGGCCGTGGTGTGCGGCAGTGCGAAGCGCCAGGTGGCGGCGCGGGTGGGATCGGGCAACGTACTGGTCCAGTCGGTCGGTGGGGAGGAGGGGCACCGCAGCCCTTGACGGTATGAAGCGGACGATAGTGCCGGAAGGGGCCATGGACCACTCTTGGGAGGACTTATGTCCTCCCCGATCATGCATCCGCCCTATCGCGCGCTCGTGACGACAGTCACGTACCGGTGATAACTTCGAAGGGCAGGCACCCGGCAGACCCAGCCGTCCGGCTGAAGGAGGCCATGGCCCCCATGAGTCCATTCACCGGTTCCGCGCCCCGCACCGAGGACTGGCGGCATCTGCGCCTCACCCTCGACCAAGGCGTCGCCACCGTCACCCTCGCCCGCCCCGAGAAGCTCAACGCGCTCACCTTCGGCGCCTACGCCGATCTGCGCGACCTCCTCGCCGAGCTGGCCCGCGACGGCTCCGTGCGCGCCCTGGTGCTCGGCGGCGAGGGCCGCGGCTTCTGCTCCGGCGGCGACGTCGACGAGATCATCGGCGCCACCCTCGCCATGGACACCCGCCGGCTGCTCGACTTCAACCGGATGACCGGGCAGGTGGTCCGCGGCTTGAGGGAGTGCCCCTTCCCCGTGGTGGCCGCCGTGCACGGCGCCGCCGCGGGCGCGGGCGCCGTCCTCGCGCTCGCCGCCGACTTCCGGGTCGCCGACCCGTCGGCCCGCTTCTCCTTCCTCTTCACCAAGGTCGGGCTCTCCGGCGGCGACATGGGCGCGGCCTATCTGCTGCCCCGCGTGGTCGGACTCGGCCACGCCACCCGGCTGCTGATGCTCGGCGAACCGGTCCGCGCCCCCGAGGCCGAGCGCATCGGACTGATCAGCGTGCTGTCCGACGAGGGACAGGCCGGGGCCGAGGCGGCGGCGCTCGCCCGGCGGCTGGCCGACGGCCCCTCCCTCGCCCTCGCCCAGACCAAGGCGCTGCTCACCGCCGAACTCGACATGCCGCTGTCCGCCGCGATCGAGATGGACGCGTCGACCCAGGCGCTGCTGATGACCGGCGCGGACTACGCCGAGTTCCACGCCGCGTTCACCGCCGGCCGCACCCCCCGGTGGCAGGGCCGATGACCGCCCCCTCTCCCGGCCGCCCCCTGCGCATCGCCGTCATCGGCGGAGGCCCCGGCGGCCTCTACGCCGCGGCCCTGCTCGCCCGCCTCGACCCGCGGCGCGAGATCACCGTCTGGGAGCGGGGCGGCCCCGACGAGACCTTCGGCTTCGGTGTCGTCCTCTCCGACGAGACCCTCGGCGGCATCGAACACGCCGATCCGGCCGTCTACGCCGCCCTCCGCGACGCGTTCGTCCGCTGGGACGACATCGACGTGGCCCACCGGGGCCATGTGCTCACCTCCGGCGGCCACGGCTTCGCCGCCCTCGGCCGCCGCCGACTGCTGCGCATCCTCCACGAGCGCTGCCAGGCCCTCGGCGTACGGCTCCGCTTCCGCACCCAGGCGCCGCCCGCCGAGCAGCTGTCACGCACGTACGACCTGGTCATCGCGGCCGACGGGGCGGGCAGCGCCACCCGCCAGGCCCACGCCGACGCCTTCCGCCCCCACATCACCACCCACCGCTGCCGCTACATCTGGCTCGCCGCCGACATCGCCCTGGACGCCTTTCGCTTCGAGATCGCCGAGACCGGGCACGGCGTCATGCAGCTCCACGGCTACCCGTATGAGCCGGACGCCAGCACCGTCATCATCGAGACGCGGGAAGAGGTGTGGCGACGGGCCGGACTCGACCGGTGCACCGAGCGCGAATCCACCGAGCGCTGCGCCAAGCTCTTCGCCGACGCCCTCGGCGGCCACCCCCTGCGCGGCAACCGCTCCCAGTGGACCGCCTTCCGTACGGTCGTCAACGAGCGCTGGTCACACGGCAACACGGTCCTCATCGGCGACGCCGCGCACACCGCCCACTTCTCCATCGGCTCCGGCACCAAACTCGCCGTCGAGGACGCCCTCGCCCTGGCCGCCGCCCTCGACGAACACCCCGTCCTGCCCGACGCGCTCGCCGCGTACGAGGCCGAACGCCGCCCGGTCGTCGAATCCACCCAGCGCGCGGCCCGCGCCAGCCTGGAGTGGTTCGAGAACCTGGAGCTGTATCTGGACCAGCCGCCCCGGCAGTTCGCCTTCAACCTCCTCACCCGCAGCCGCCGCGTCACCCACGACAACCTGCGGCTGCGCGATACGGAATTCGTCGAGACGGTGGAGCGGGAGGCCGCCGTTCCCGCCGCGACCCCGCCCATGTTCACCCCCTTCCGCCTCCGCGGCCTCACCCTCCGCAACCGCGTCGTCGTGTCCCCCATGGACATGTACTCCGCCGCCCACGACGGAACCCCCGGCGACTTCCACCTCGTCCACCTCGGCGGCCGGGCGCTCGGCGGGGCCGGGCTGGTGATGACGGAAATGGTCTGCGTCAGTCCGGAGGGCCGTATCACTCCCGGCTGCACCGGCCTCTACGCCGACGCCCACGAAACCGCCTGGCGCCGTGTCACCGACTTCGCCCACACCCACGCGCCGGGCGTGGCCGTCGGCGTCCAGCTCGGCCACAGCGGGCGCAAGGGCTCCACCCGGCTGATGTGGGAGGGCATCGACCTTCCCCTCCCGCACGGCAACTGGCCCCTCGCCGCCCCCTCGCCCCTCCCGTACCGCCCCGGCGTCAGCCAGACCCCGCACGCCCTCGACGCCGCCGGACTCGCCGCCGTCCGCGACCAGTTCGTCCGCGCCGCCGAACGCGCCGTCCGCGCGGGCTTCGACCTCCTCGAACTCCACTGCGCCCACGGCTATCTGCTCTCCAGCTTCCTCTCCCCGCTCACCAACCACCGCACCGACGCCTACGGGGGCTCCATCGAGGCCCGCCTCCGCTACCCGCTGGAGGTCTTCGACGCCGTCCGCGCCGTCTGGCCCGGCGACCGCCCCATGACGGTCCGCGTCTCCGCCACCGACTGGGCCGACGGCGGCACCACGGCGGACGACGCCGTCGCCATCGCCGCCGCCTTCACCGCTCACGGCGCCGACGCCATCGACGTCTCCACCGGCCAGGTCGTCCCCCACGAGACCCCCGACTTCGGCCGCTCCTACCAGACCCCCTACGCCGACCGCATACGCAACGAACTGGGCGTTCCCGTCATCGCGGTCGGCGCCATCTCCTCCTGGGACGACGTCAACTCCCTGATCCTGGCGGGCCGCGCCGACCTCTGCGCCCTCGCCCGCCCCCACCTCTACGACCCCCATTGGACCCTGCACGCCGCCGCCGACCAGGGCTACACCGGCCCCGCCGCCCCCTGGCCCCTCCCGTACCGGGCGGGCAGCCGCAAACCCCCCACCGGCCGCACCGACGCCCCCCGGCCCCGGCTCGCGCTCCAGAACCTCAGAGGGGACCGAGCAGGGCGGTGCTGAGCCCGCACAGCGCTGTGATCAGGTCCCGGCCCAGGACCCGCCACGAATCCACCGCCGCGGCGGGGTCGATACGGCCGTTCGCCAGGTCGTACTCCAGCTCGGCGAAGGCGTGCGCCGACAGCTGGCGCACCATGGCGCCGTGCCGGGCGAAGAGATCGGGGCGGATGTCGTCCCGGCGAATGGCGCCGATCTCGTCCAGCAGGCGCAGGGACGGGCTGTCCAGATGCTCCCGCAGGACGTAGTCGCGGAACACCGGTTCGACGAGCGCCTGGGCGAAGAAGCGGGCGCGCCACGTGGGGGTGCCCGCTTCGACATGGGTCTCCACGGTCGGCAGGATGAGGCAGCGGTAGTGCTCCTCCAGGGACACGGCCCTCTGCCCGCGCAGCGCCTCCACCATGGCGATGCGGTGCTTCTCCACGAGCGCGGTGTGGTTCGACAGGATCGTCTTGATGAGGTTGTCACGGCTGTCGAAGTGGTACTGCACCGCGGAGTTGTTCCGCTGGCCGGCTGCCTCGCTGATCTGCCTGACCGACACGTTCGCGAAGCCGCGCTCGGCGTAGAGCCGCTCGGCGGTGCGCATCAGTTTGTCCCGCGCGAGCACCGAGCGGGGAGAGGGCGGGGCAGCCGGGCCGGGGAGAGTCATTCCGCTGGGAGGGTCATTCCGTCAGGTGGATGGCGCCGGTCGGGCACACCGAGGCCGCCTCACGGACGGCGTCGAAGTGCTCCGGAGGCGGAGCGTCGTCCAGCACGACCACGATCCCGTCCTCCTCACGCTGGTCGAAGACCTGGTCGGCCCTGAGCACGCACATCCCGCTGCCGCAGCAGACTCCCTGGTCAGCAGTGATCTTCATGGTACCTTCCTCGCCGGCCGTCACCAGGTGACCCACAGGTCCTCGAAACCGCCCGCCGCGACTCCCTCGCGGGCGCGGAGATTCTCCGCGGACTCCCGCAGCCGCAGCTCCGGCAGCCGCCTGACGAACGTGCCGAGGACCACCTGGAGTTCCACCCGCGCGAGGGTCTGCCCGACGCAGAAGTGCGGACCCGCGCCGAAGGCGAGGTGCTGGGCGTTGTTCTCGCGGCGCGGATCGAACCGGTCGGGCTCGGGGAACTTGCGCTCGTCCCGGTTGGCGGCGTGCAGATTGACGAACAGCGTGCTCCCGGCGGCGACCGGCACCCCGCCGACCTCCGTGTCCTCGGTGATGAACCGCGGGATGCCCACGCCGCCGTTCGCGTCCATCCGCAGCGCTTCCTCCACCACGCCGGGGACCAGCCCGGGGTCGGCGACCACGGCTTCGTAGCGCTCCCGCTCGGACAGCAGCATCGCCGTCATCTTCAGGATCATGTTGGAGGTGGTCTCGTGCCCCGCCAGCAGGAGGCCGACCGCGGTGGAGATCAGCTCGTCGTGGCTGAGCCGCCCGTCCTCGCTGTCGGAGATCTGGGTCAGCTCACTGAGCAGGTCCTCGCCCGGACGCGCCCGCTTGCGCTCGACGAGATCCGACGCGTAGGCGTGGAAGTCCCGCTGTGCCTCGTCCACTTCGGCCTGGGTGTAACGCGTCAGCGTCAGCAGCACCTCCGACCAGTGCGCGAACCTGTCCTGGTCCTCGCTCGGCGCGCCGAGCAGCGCGCAGATGACCTGCACCGGAAGGGGCAGCGCCAGCGCCGCGCGGAGATCCGCGGGCGACCCCTTGGCGATCATGTCGTCCACCAGCGCGTCGGCCATCTCCTGGACGCGCGGCCGCCACGCCTCCATCTTCTTCACCGTGAACGCACGGCTGATCAGCCGCCGCCACCGCCGGTGCCCCGGCCCCTCCTTGTTGTCCACCTCTCCCGGGGACGGCCGGCTGAACATCCCCCCGTCGTCGGTGGTCGCCATGCGCGCGGCGCCCTTGCGGTCGAGGTTGCGGCTGAACCGCGGGTCGGTCAGCAGCCCGCGGATCTCCTCGTACCCGGTCAGCAGACCGACCACATCCCCACTGGGCATCCGCACGTGTGCCACGGGGCACGCGGCCCGCGTCTCGGCCCACTCGCGCGGGGGCTCCAGGAGGTTCGGCTGCTCGAACGGGTAGTCGGGGACGGCTTCCGTCATGGGGGACTCCTCCGGTGTCGGGGACCTGCGATCACCGTAAGTCGACTGACTTATTAAGGCAATCGCTTTAGAAGGTGTGGCCGACATTCGCCCCGGGTGGTGCCGGTGAGGAACCGGGGCTTCTATCTCCAATCTGCATTATTCCTAGAATGGCCGGGTGAAGGACATCGAAGCGATCGCGGCGTTGCGGGATCCGGTGCGCCGCCGCCTGTACGAGTACGTGGTGGCACAGGGCCGCGAGGTCGGCCGCAACGAGGCCGCCGAGGCGGCCGGGGTGGCGCGCGCGCTCGCTGCGCACCATCTGGACAGGCTGGCCGAGGCCGGGCTGCTGGAGAGCGGCAGCCGCCGCCTGACAGGGCGTTCGGGGCCGGGGGCGGGCCGGCCCGCCAAGGTGTACACGCGGGCACGGGCCGAGCGGGCGGTGTCGCTGCCCGCCCGCGACTACCGCACCGCCGCCGAGCTGCTCGCCGAGGCCGCTGAGCAGGCCGGGCTGGACGCCGGGCTCTGCGTGGCCGCCCGCCGCCGGGGCGAGGCCCTGCGCGGCTCGGCGGCGCCCTGCGGCGGTCTCGAAGAAGCCATGGAGGCGCTGGCCGCCCGCGGCTACGAACCCCACCTGGAAGATGCCGAAGGCGCCAAGGGGGCGCCCGGGGCGGCCGCGCGCGTCGTCCGTATGCGCAACTGCCCCTTCCATGCCGTCGCCGAACGCTTCCCGCCGCTGGTCTGCGGCATGAATCTCGCGCTGTTGGAGGGGCTGCTCGGCACGGACGGTCCCGTCCGTGCCCGCATGGACGCCCGGCCGGGGGAGTGCTGTGTGGTGGTCGAGCCTTCTAAAAACAATATCGATTGACATAGAAAGTCGGCCGTGCTGGTATGACGCCATGACCGCATCCCCGCATGCCGCCCACCTCGCCCACCTCGCCCACCTCAACGTCGCCACGCTCCGCCACCCCCTCGACGACCCGCGCACGGCGCCGTTCGTCGAGAGGCTCGACCCGGTCAACGCCGCCGCCGACGGCGCACCCGGCTTTGTGTGGCGGCTCGTGGAGGAGGGGGCGGCCGACGCCACCGGCCTGCGCCCGGCGGGCGAGAACGTCATCGTCACCCTGTCGGTGTGGGAGACCCGGGAGGCCCTGTGGGACTTCACCTACCGCAGCGGGCACCTGGAGGCGATGCGGCGGCGCCGCGAATGGTTCGAGCGGCACGTCGAGGCGCACCTGGTGCTCTGGTGGATCCCCGCCGGTCACCTCCCGACCGTCGACGAGGCCCTGGAGCGGCTGGCGGACCTGCGGGCGCACGGGCCGTCCCCCCGCGCGTTCACCTTCACCGCCTCCTACACCGCGGCCGAGGCCGCCCAGCACCTTCAGCCCGTGCCGCCGGCCTAGCCCGAACGGCCCGCGAGTGCCATCAGGCCGGTCTCACCGCCGCTCCGCGCAGCGCCGCCTCCGCGTACTTCGCGCCCGTGTCGCGCAGGCGGTCGTGAAGCGCCGCGAAGACCGTGGCGGCGCGGGCGCCGGGCCAGTCGGCGGGGAGGAGCGATGGGGGGAGGCCGGGGTCGGCGTAGGGCAGGTGGCGCCAGGAGTCGAGGGCCAGCAGGTAGTCGCGGTAGGCGGCTTCGGGGGTGGGGGCGTGGTGCGTCCAGTGGGTGAGGACCGGCTCGTGGCCGGTGAGGAACGCGTGGTGGAGGGCGGCGAGTTCGTCCAGGTCCCACCAGCGGCGGACCGCCTCGGCGGTGGGGGTGAAGCCCGCGTGGTCGCCCCGGAAGAGGTCGACGTAGGAGGCGAGGCCGAGGCGCTGAAGGGTGTGGCGGGTCTCGTCGTAGAGGCGGTCCGGGGCGATCCAGACGCCGGGGGCGGCGGTGCCGAAGCCGAGGCGGGAGAGGCGGGAGCGGAGCAGGTGACGCTTGTTGCGCTCCTGTTCGGGGACGGAGAAGACGGCGAGGAGCCAGCGGTCGGGCCCGGGGGCGGGGCGGGGGTAGATGCGGTGGTCGCCGTCGTCGAGGAGCTGGCGGGCGTCGGCGGACAGGGCGTACCCGGCGGAGCCGGTCGCGGTGCGATCGGCGACCAGCAGGCCGCGCCGCTTGAGGCGGGAGACGGCGGAGCGCACCGAGGGCGGGTCGACGCCGACGGCGCCCAGCAGCCGGATGAGGGCGGCGACGGGCACCGGCCCGGCGGGGCGGTCGGCGGTGCCGCGCCCGTAGGCGCCGTAGTGGGTGACGATCAGGGAGCGGGGGGTGTGCTGGTCGTTCACGGGGTCACTGTAGAGCGCTGTCGCGGAGGCGGTAGCGCTGGAGCTTGCCGGTGGCGGTGCGCGGGAGCGCGTCGAGGAAGACGAAGCGGCGCGGGCATTTGTAGGGGGTGAGTTCGGCGGTGGTGAAGGCTTTGAGGGCGGCCACGGTCTCCTCGGTCCGCGGGACGCCCGCGCGCAGCACCACATGGGCGACGACGATCGTGCCGCGTTCGGTGTCCGGCGCTCCGGTGACCGCGGCTTCGACCACGTCGGGGTGGCGCAGCAGGGCGTCCTCGACCTCGGGGCCCGCGATGTTGTACCCGGACGAGATGATCATGTCGTCGGCGCGGGCCACGTAGCGGAAGTAGCCGTCCGGGTCGCGGATGTAGGTGTCGCCGGTGAGGTTCCAGCCGTCGCGTACGTAGGAGCGCTGGCGCTCGTCCGCCAGGTAACGGCAGCCGGTCGGGCCGCGCACGGCGAGCAGGCCCGGTTCGCCGTCGGGGACGGGACGCAGGTCGGCGTCGACGACGCGGGCCTCGAAGCCGGGCACCGGGACGCCCGTCGTCCCCGGGCGGATCGCGTCGTCGGCGGCGGACAGGAAGATGTGGAGCAGTTCGGTGGCGCCGATGCCGTTGATGATGCGCAGCCCGGTGGCCCGCTGCCAGTCGTGCCAGGTGGCGGCGGGCAGGTTCTCCCCGGCGGAGACGCAGCGGCGCAGCGAGGAGAGGTCGTACGCCGCGGGCTCGGTGCGCAGCCGGTTCAGCATCGCCCGGTAGGCGGTCGGCGCGGTGAACAGCACGGACACCCGGTGCCGGGCGATGTCGGCGAGCAGCCGGTCCGGCCCGCCCCGGTCGGTCAGCAGTGTCGACGCCCCGGCGCGCAGCGGGAAGACGACGAGGCCGCCGAGGCCGAAGGTGAAGCCGAGCGGCGGGCTGCCCGCGAACACGTCGTCGGGGGTGGGCCGCAGCACCTGGGCCGAGAAGGTGTCGGCGATGGCGAGCACATCGCGGTGGAAGTGCATGCAGCCCTTGGGCCGCCCGGTGGTTCCCGAGGTGAAGGCGATGAGGGCGACGTCGTCGGCGGAGGTCGGCACGGCCTCGTACGAGGCGGGCGCGCCGGCCGCGAGCCGCAGCAGGTCGTCGGGCGCGTCACCGCCGTAGGTGAGGGTGCGCAGCCCCGGCACCCCGGCCCTGACCAGGTCGTCCGCGCACCGCGCGTCGCACAGCGCGTGCCCGACCCGGGCGATGTCGCAGATGGTGGCCAGTTCGCGGGAGCGCTGGGCGGCCAGCACGGTCACCGCGACCGCGCCCGCCTTCATGACGGCGAGCCAGCAGGCGGCCAGCCAGGGGGAGGTGGGGCCGCGCAGCAGCACCCGGTTGCCGGGGACGACGCCGAGGGCAGTGGTGAGGGTGTGCGCGATCCGGTCGACGTGCGCGAGGAGCTGCCCGTACGTCCACACCGCGCCGGAGCCGTCGCGCACGGCGGCCCGCTCCGGGCCGTACCGCTCGACGGTGCGATCCAGTAATTCGGCCCCGCAGTTGAGCCGGTCGGGGCGGCGCGGCCCCGGCAGGTCGAGGAGGAGCCCGGGCCACTGGTCGGCGGGCGGGAGGTGGTCACGGGCGAAGGTGTCGAGGTGTGCCGAAGGCCTGAGCTCCATCGAGGATGCGCCCCCCTGCCTGCCCGATGTGCCTGCCGGATGGCTGTCTGAAGCCGCTGTGTCAGCGTAACGTGATGGTGACGACAGTCAATATCCCGCGATAGTCGCGGACCAGGGTCGCGCCGAGGGAGGGCCCCGATGCCGTCATTCGCACTGGATCCGGAGCAGCGGCGCTGGTGCGCGCGGCTGCGCGCGCTGGCCCGCGAGCGCTTGCGCCCCCTCGCGGACGCCGGTACGCCGGGGCGGATCAACCGGCCGTTGACCGCCTGCTTGGGCGAACTGGGCCTGCTGGGGCGGCTGTTCCCGGAGGACGGGCCGGTCCGGGCGCTCGACCTGTGCCTGCTGCGCGAGTCGCTGGCCATGGAGTGCACGGAGGCCGAGACCGCGCTCGCCCTCCAGGGGCTCGGCGGGTACCCGATCGTGCTGTCCGGCGGCGAGAAGATGTACGAGCGCTGGATGCCGGGGATCCGGGCCGGACGCACCGTCAGCGCCTTCGCGCTGAGCGAGCCGGACGCCGGGTCGGACGCGGCCGCGCTCACCCTGCGGGCCGACCGGGACGGGGCCGGGGGCTGGCGGCTGACCGGCGAGAAGTGCTGGATCTCCAACGCGCCCGAGGCCGATGTCACCACCGTCTTCGCCCGTACCACCCCGGGCGCGGGCTCACGCGGCGTCACCGCCTTCCTGGTGCCCGCCGACCGCCCCGGACTCGGCGGCGAGCCCCTGGAGATGCTCAGCCCGCACCCCATCGGCCGCCTCGTCTTCGACGGCGTCCCGGTCACCGGCGAGGACGTGCTGGGCGTGCCGGACGCGGGCTTCCGCGTCGCCATGCGCACCCTCAACCTGCTGCGGCCGAGCGTGGGCGCGTTCGCCGTCGGCATGGCGCAGGCGGCGCTGGACGCTTCGCTGGCGCACGCCGGAAGCCGCACCGCCTTCGGTGGGCCCCTGAAGGACCTGCAGTCCGTCGCGCACCAGCTCGCCGAGATGGCCACCCGCACCGAGGCCGCCCGGCTGCTGGTGTACGCGGCGGCCGCGGCGTACGACGACGGCGAGCCCGGCATCGCCCGGCGCTCGGCCATGGCCAAGCTGCTGGCCACCGAGACCGCGCAGTACGTCGTGGACGCGGCCGTCCAGATCCACGGCGCCCGCGCACTGCGCCGTGGCCATCCGCTGGAACACCTCTACCGTGAGGTGCGCGCGCCCCGGATCTACGAGGGCGCCACCGAGGTCCAGCGCACGATCATCGCGAAGGAGCTGTACCGATGACCGAACCCCTGCACCGCATCAACCCCGTCGAGCTGTCCCCGCCCGCCGGATTCAGCCACGCCGTCACCGCGACCGGCGGACAACTGGTCTTCCTGGCCGGCCAGACCGCGCTGGACCAGGACGGCAAGGTCGTCGGGGACACCCTCCCCGCCCAGTTCCGCCGGGCGCTCACCAATCTGCTCACCGCGCTGCAGGCCGCCGGCGGCAGCCCCGCCGACCTCGCCCGGCTGACCGTCTACGCCACCGACGTCGCCGCCTACCGCGACTGCGCCGCCGAACTCGGCCGGATCTGGCAGGAGATGGCCGGTCGCGACTACCCGGCGATGGCGGTCATCGGCGTCGTCCGGCTGTGGGACGAGGAAGCGATGGTCGAACTCGACGGGATCGCGGTGCTGCCGTAACCACCCCTTGCTCCGTTATTCCGGAATAACGTAATCTCTCGCGCATGGCCGACGAGTCCCTGCACGAGCGGGTCGCCGCACTCGAAGAACGGGTGTCGCGGCTGGAGTCCGAAGCGCCGGACTCCCCCCGGAGCGAGGTGTTCTGGGCGCTGGAGGGGCTGCGCCGGCGGATCACGGGACACGGGCAGGTGCTGTTCACCGGCGCGGTCGAGCTGCCCACCGGCCAGCGCTACGAATGGCAGCAGGGCGCCACGACGGAGGGCCTGCTGGATGCGGACTGGTCCGAACACGCCGCGCCCTACGCCGCGTTGGGCCACCCGGTGCGGCTCACCCTGCTGCGCGCCGTACTGGGCGGCACCCGCTCCGCCGCCGAACTGCAGGAGACCGCCGGGCTGAACACCACCGGCCAGCTCTACCACCACCTCAAACAGCTCACGGCGGCCGGCTGGCTCCAGGCCGAGGGCCGCGGCCACTACCAGGTGCCCGCGGGCCGGGTCGTACCGCTGCTCGTGCTGCTGTCCGCGGTGGTGCCACCAGGCAAACCCACCACGGGGGAATGACTCATGAACCGACGTAAATTAATCGCCATGGCGACCGCGGCTGCGGGCGCCTCACTGCTGCCCGGCACCGCCGCCGCGGCCGGCGACACCCTGCCCGCCCAGGTGCGGCGCACCCTGGACCAGGTGCTGGCCGCCGGGGCTCCGAGCGCCGTGTGCGGCGTCATCCGGGGCGGGCGTGCGTACGTGGCGGGTGCGGCCGGAAAGGGCAAGCGGACGCCGGACGGCCGGACCGTCTTCCAGCTCGGCTCGATCGGCAAGACGCTCACCGCGACCGCCCTCGCCCGAGCCGTCACCGCGGGCGAAACGCGTCTCGACGCACCGCTCACCCTGCCCGCCCGCTTTCCCATACCCCGCAAGGGTCCCCGGCGGATCACCCTCGCCGATCTGGCGACCCACTCCTCCGGCCTGCCCCGACTGCCGGAGGGCCTGCTCGACGGCGCGAACCCGTACGACCCGTACGCGCACTACACCCTGGACGACCTGGCCGAGGGCCTCGGCAGGACCACCCTGGCCACCGAGCCGGGCACCGAGTACGCGTACTCGAACCTCGGCTTCGGGCTCCTCGGCCAGGCGCTGGCCTTCGACCGCGTGGACGAGATGCTGCGGCACCGGGTGGCCGCGCCGCTGGGCCTGACCGACACCACGACGACACTGCGGCCGGACATGCTGCTCCGCAAGGCGGTCGGCCACCTCGAGGGCACGCCGGTGCCCGACTGGCACGACCACGTGCTCAGCGGCGCGGGCACCTCGATCTACAGCACGGCCGACGACATGCTGCGCTTCCTGGCCGCCCAACTCCGCCCAAGGCGCTCCCCGTTGCGGGACGCCATCGAACTGACCCAGCGGCCCCGCTTCACAGCCGGCCGCGACCTGCGGCTCGGGCTCGCCTGGCACCTCAGCCCGCTGCCCAGCGGCCGCACCATGACCTGGCACAACGGCAGCACCGGCGGCTTCGGCACTTACGCGGCGTTCAGCCGGGAGAGCGGGGTGGCGGTGGTGATGATGACGAACAACGTCAGCCAGGTGCCCCCGGGCGGGGAGCGCCCGATGGACACGTTCACCTACGGGCTGCTCCGGGATCTCGACGCGGCGGCCTGAGCCGTCGGGCCGGACGATGGCGAGCAGGGAGCGCGCGGTGCCGCGGCGTCCCCTGCGGCTCGCCCTTCGATCACTTTTCGAGCGGTGCGGGCGCGGCCGGCAGATTGACCACCAGACGCGCCCCGCCGAGGCCGCCGTCGTCCGGCGCGGGGTCCTGGTCGGCGTAGGCGGTGCCGCCGTGCGCGGTGACGACCTTTCCGACGATGGCGAGGCCGAGGCCGGAACCGCCGGCCTCGCGGGACCGTGCCTCATCGAGCCGGGTGAAGCGCTCGAAGACGCGCAGCCGGTCCGCGGGCGGGATGCCCGACCCGTCGTCGCTGACGGTGAGTTCGACGGTGCTCCCGCGTTCGCCCAGGGTCACCCGTACCGCCTGGTCGGCGTGGCGGCGGGCGTTGTCCAGCAGGTTGCGTACGACGCAGCGCAGCGCCTCGGCGTCGCCCCGGACCCGCCCGCCGGAGACCCGTCGGGCGTCGATGTCCGCCTGGGTCAGGGAGCGCTGCCGGCGGACCTCGGCCAGTACCACCTCGTCCAGGTCGATGACGCGCGCGACCTGTGACCGCGACCGGGCGGGGTCCTCGCTGCGGGCCAGTGCCAGCAGTCCCTCCACCAGGTCGTGCAGCCGTACCGTGTCCTCCAGCAGGGTGGCGGCCATCTGTGGGTCCCGGCCGGGGTCGGGGTAGCTGGACATGACCTCGAGCTGGGCGCGCAACGCGGTCAGCGGGCTGCGCAGTTCATGGGCGGCGTCGGCGACGAAGCGGCGTTGGGCCATGGAAGCGTCGTCGAGGCGGGCGAGCATGTCGTTGAGGGTGGCGCCGAGGGCGTGGATCTCGTCCTGGCAGGCGGGCAGGTCCAGGCGGCGGTGCAGATCGGTCGCGGTGATGTCGGCGGCCTGGCGACGCAGGGTTTCCACGGGGCGCAGGGTGCGGCCGGCGGTGAGCGAGATCGTCCAGGCCACCAGCGCGGTCAGTGCGGGTACGCCGATCGCCAGGCCCGTGGTGAGGCTGGACAGGGTGTGTTCGGCCTGGGCCAGGGACACTCCCACCACGACGGTCGCGGGGCGGCCGTCGACGCGGATCGGCCGGGCCAGGACGCGGAAGTCGCCTCCGTCGCCGATCCCGAGGTCGCGCAGGGTGGTGGGGTGTCCCGAGAGCACCCGCGGGGGGAGCGGGGTCGGGAAGCCGCTGGGGCTCCCCGGGCGGGTGTCGTAGTCGGAGCTGGCCCGCACCTTCCCGTGGGTGTCGAGAACTTCGACGACGTCGGCGTCCCCTCCGTTGGACGGGATGAGGGGACCCAGTTGGTCGTGCCGGACGAGGGCGGTGACGTCGGAGAGCCGCTGGCGGCCGGTGCTGTCCCGATCGGCCCACATGGAGTGCTGGAGACCGAGCAGCAGCCCGAGCCCGGCCGCCACCATCGCGATGGCGACCACCATGGTCGCCCACATGGTGACCCGGGCCCGCAGACTCAGCTTCCGGGTGAACCGCCGCACCCGGCCGAATGCCGGACGCCCGATGCGAAGGCGTCGGGACATTCAGCCGCCCTTCGCATCCAGCCGGTAACCGATACCGCGCACGGTCTCGATGGCGGACCGGCCGAAGGGGGTGTCGATCTTGCGCCGGAGGTAGCCGACATAGACCTCGACGATATTGGGGTCGCCCTCGAACCAGGCGTCCCAGACCTGGGCGAGCAGGTCGGTCTTGCTCACCACCGTGTCGGGGTGGCGCAGCAGGAATTCCAGCAGCCCGAACTCGCGCGGTGTCAGTTCCAGGCGCTCGTCGCCGCGACCGCACCGGTGCGCGGAGGGGTCCAGCCACAGATCACCCGCACGGAGTACGGGCGACCGTTGCGGGGCGCTGCGGCGCAGCAGTGCGCGGATCCGGGCCAGCAGCACCACGAACGAGAAAGGCTTGGTCAGATAGTCGTCGGCGCCGAGGTCGAGGGCGTCCGCCTCGTCGTATTCCCCGTCCTTGGCGGTGAGGATCAGTACGGGGGTGGTGAGGCCCGCGGCACGCAGGGTCCGGCAGACGTCGTAGCCGTTGCGGCCCGGCAGCATCAGGTCGAGCACGATCACGTCGTAGTCGTTGTGCCTGATCAGGCCGAGGGCCTTCTCGCCGTCCCCGGCGATGTCCACGTCGAATCCCTCGGCGCGCAGGCCGCGGTCCACGGCGGCGGCGATGTTCTGCTCGTCCTCGACCACCAGCACGCGCACCCGACATCACCTCGTGACCGTACCGACGCGTCGGCCGGAAGACTGATCCTCGGTTGCGAGTCTAGAGGCCGGACCGCAGGTCGGCCGGGCGTCTCTCAGCGGGCTCTCAGGGTCTCCTCAGCGTTCACTCAGCGCTCTCAGTGTGCGCACAGCCCGTAAGCGCCACAGTGGGGAAGTGCCTGCTTCGTTCACGCACCGAGTCCAACGGACCCGCACCATTCGACGAAAGGCGCCCATCGTGGCACCGACTTCCGCGCCGCGGCGCATGGACGAACATCCGTCCCCCGCCGCCGGTACCGCGCCGAAGCCCGCCCCGCGCACCTCCGCATCCCGTGTCTCCTCCCGCTCGGCTCCCCTCGGGCTCTGGGCCCTGATCATCGCCGGGGGTTACGCCGCGGGCCTCGCGGCGCACGCCTTCGGCGTTCCCGCCCCCTACCTGCTGTCCTCACTGCTGGTCGGCGCCGCCCTGGCGTTGTGCGGAAGGGTCCGCGACCGGCTCCCGGCGCCGGCCAACCGGGCCTCCCAGGCGCTGGTCGGCGCCCTCATGGGCAGCTATCTCACCCCCTCCGCCCTCCTCTCCGCCGCGCCCGTCGCGCTGCCGCTGACCGTGGTCACCGCGGCCACGATCGGGATGAGCGCGGCGGTCGCCTGGTTCCTGGCCCGCGGCGGCCGCATCGGCCGGCCCAGCGCCCTCCTCGGCATGGTGCCCGGCGGTTCGGCCGCGATCGTCACCTGCGCCGACGAGCTGAACGCCGATGTGCGGCTCGTCGCCTTCACCCAGTACCTGCGTGTCGGCCTCGTCGCCGCCACCGCCCCGCTCGCGGCCCACTGGCTGACCTCCGCCTCCCCGGCGGCGGGCGGTCACCCGGCCGCGAGCGGCGGCGCCGGGTCCGGCTTCTTCTCCGGCCTCCTCCACGTCGTCGCGGGGCAGGACCAGCTCACCGGCCTGTTCACCCTCGCGGTCATCGCCGTCGCCGGTTCCTGGGCCGGCCGGCGGCTGCGGGTGCCCACGCCCTTGCTGATCGGCCCGATGCTGGCCGCCCTGGTCGCCACGCTCAGCGGCGCCGTACCGGGCTTCGCGCCCGTCGGGATGCTCCAGAACCTCGTCTTCGTCCTCGTCGGCCTCGACGTGGGCGTACGGTTCACCCGCCAGACGCTCATCAGGGTGCGGCGCCTGCTGCTCCCGATCACGGCCTGCATGGCGGCGGTATGCCTCGGCTGCACCGGGCTGGCGTGGATCTTCGCCGGGTTGACGCGCACTCCGTTCGCCGACGCCTATCTCGCCACGACCCCCGGGGGGATCAACGCGGTCCTCGCCACCGCGGTCTCCTCCCACGCGGATGTCGCTCTGGTCTCCACCGTGCAGAGCCTGCGCCTGCTGGTCGTCGTCCTGGTGACGCCGCTGATCACGCGTCGGCTGGCGGCGGCCCGGCCGCCGTCCCCGCGGACCGTCATGACCCGATGACATGACCCGATGACCGACTGACCAGCCGTCGAAAGGACCGCCGGTGGAAGCCACCGCCCGAATGGGCCAGCGATGGGTCGCTCTCGTCGACCGCGGAAACGGATACGCCGAGGCGTGCGACATCGTCGAGTGGCTGCCCGAAGAGGCGGAACTGGTCGGCTACATATGCGGCACGGGCGACGCGGCCCATGGGGACAAGGGCCGTGTCGTCCGTGCTGACCGTCACCCGGGATTCCTGGCATACGAGCGACGTCCACAGGTCGTCGGGGCCTTGCCCGGAATGGGGTGGACGGTCTGCTACCGACTCGGCGCACCGCCGCCCGGCGGCGCGGGCGGCCCCGGCGGTACGGACGGCGTCGGCGGCGCCGAACACCTCGAACGCCGTCCCGTGCTCGCCTGGCTCGTGTACGACGACGGCACGGTCACGCCCTGCGACGTGGACCCCGACGGGCTGGTCTACTGCAGCACCGACACCCCGGAACTGCACCACGTCGAACCCCCGGACCCCGCGGTCGGCTGCTCGGCATGCCGGTGCTGACCGGCGCGGGTCCGTACGAGCTGAAGGACGCGATCGGCGCCGGGGGCGCCCTGCCCGTCGTGGTGGGCACCGCCGTCCGTTCAGCCTGCCGGGTACCGGGGCGCTCACCGCGTGAGCACACGGGTACGGGCACCCGGCCGGCCCGCACCGCCCGGCGCAAGGCACGGACAGCCGTCGCCGATGTCCCGGCGTGGGCCCCGAAGTCCCAGAGAAGTCCCATGGATGCCGCCACGCCTCCTCCCGTCTCGCATGCGTGCCGCTCAGGCAGGGGTGTGGCGGCGTCCGGGTTCAGATGTCGCGGAAGGTCTCGATCTGCGCGCCGATCGAGTTCAGGCGCTCGGCCAGGTCCTCGTAACCCCGGTTGATCACGTACACGTTGCGCAGCACGGAGGTGCCGGGCGCGGCCATCATCGCCAGCAGGACGACCACGGCGGGGCGCAGGGCGGGCGGGCACATCATCTCGGCGGAGCGCCAGCGGGTGGGGCCCTCGACCAGGACGCGGTGCGGGTCGAGGAGTTTGACGTGGGCGCCGAGCCGGTTCAGCTCCGTCAGATAGATGGCGCGGTTGTCGTAGACCCAGTCGTGGATCAGCGTCGAGCCCTGAGCGGCGGCCGCGATGGCGGCGAAGAAGGGCACGTTGTCGATGTTGACGCCGGGGAACGGCATCGGGTGGATCTTGTCGATGGGCGCCTGGAGCTTCGACGGCCGGACCGTGAGGTCGATCAGCCGGGTACGGCCGTTGTCCGCCGCGTACTCCGCGGTGCGCTCGTGGTCGAGCCCCATCTCCTCCAGGATGGCCAGTTCGATCTCCAGGAACTCCACCGGCACCCGGCGGATCGTCAGCTCCGACTCGGTGACGACGGCGGCGGCGAGCAGGCTCATCGCCTCCACCGGGTCCTCGGACGGCGCGTAGTCGACGTCACGGTCGATGTGGGTGACGCCGTGGACGGTCAGCGTGGTGGTGCCCACGCCCTCGACCTTGACGCCCAGCTCCTCCAGGAAGAAGCACAGGTCCTGGACCATGTAGTTCGAGGAGGCGTTGCGGATCACCGTGACGCCGTCGTGGCGGGCGGCCGCGAGCAGCGCGTTCTCGGTGACCGTGTCGCCGCGCTCGGTCAGCACGATCGCGCGGCCGGGGGAGACCGAGCGGTCGACCCGGGCGTGGTACATGCCGTCGGTGGCGGTCACTTCGAGGCCGAACGGGCGCAGCGCGGTCATGTGCGGCTGCACGGTGCGGGTGCCGAGGTCGCAGCCGCCCGCGTAGGGGATCCGGAAGCGGTCCATCCGGTGCAGGAGCGGACCGAGGAACATGATCACGCTGCGGGTGCGGCGCGCGGCCTCGGTGTCCATGGAGTCGAGGTCCAGTTCGGCGGGCGGCACGATCTCCAGGTCGGCCCCGTCGTTGATCCAGCGGGTGCGGACGCCGATGCTGCCCAGCACCTCCAGGATGCGGTACACCTCCTCGATCCTGGCGACTCTCCGCAGCGTCGTGCGTCCCGAGTTGAGGAGCGTGGCGCACAACAGCGCGACGCACGCGTTCTTGCTCGTCTTCACATCGATGGCGCCGGACAGTTGCCGGCCGCCGACCACACGCAGATGCATCGGGCCCGCGTACCCGAGGGAGACGATTTCACTGTCCAGCGCCTCACCGATGCGGGCGATCATCTCAAGGCTGATGTTCTGATTCCCGCGCTCGATGCGGTTGACGGCGCTCTGGCTGGTGCCGAGCGCCTCCGCGAGCTGTGACTGGGTCCAGCCCCGGTGCTGCCGGGCGTCACGGATGAGCTTGCCGATGCGGGAGAGGTAGTCGTCAGTCATACAGAAGAGGCTATCTCAGATATGAGATGCGCACGCGACCGGGGGGAGGGGAGGTGTAGCGGCTGTCCAGCCGGGAATTGTTCTAGTAGTACGCGAACAAGGGAGGTTGTGGTGGACCGCTCCTGGCGGCGCGCGGCTGTCGTCGCTCTGCCCTTTGTGCTGGCCTGGGCCGCTGTTCTGGCGGCCTTCGCCGTGCTGCGCGACCGGCTGCCGGATCCGCTCGCCATCCATGTCGGCCCCGGCGGGCAGGCCGACGGATTCACCGGTCTGGGTGCCTTCCTCCCGGTGGTCACCACCCTTCTGCTCGTGTTCGGCCTCCTCGCGGCGGCCGGTGCGCACGGCTTGTGGCGTGCGCGGCTCAGTGCGTGGCGGATGCTGGTCGCCACGGGGTACGGGATGGCCACGATGCTCGCGTACGTTTTCATCGCGCTGCTGGGCGCCAACGCCGGCGCCGCCCGTGCCGCCGATGTGACCTTCCCCCTGTGGCACCTGGCCGTCTCGCTCGCCGTCGCCGTGGCCGCCGGCTGGGCGGGATGGCTGCTGGCGGGCCGGGGCCCCGCCCCCGCCGACGAGGCCGACGCGGCGGCCGGACCCCGGCTGCCGCTCGCCGAGGGCGAGGCCGCCGTCTGGACGCACAGCGTCGGATCGCCCGTGCTGGCCGTCGTGGGAGCGGGCTGCACCCTGCTGGGCGTGGTGCTCACCGTGGCCATGGAGGTGACGGCGGAAGCGGTGCTGATCGCCGCCGGGCTGATCTCGGTGGCGCTGTGCCGCTGCCGGGTCATCGCCGACCGCCGGGGCCTGTCCGTCGCGCCGTGGTTCGCACCGCGCCCGCGGCTGCGGATACCGCTGGAGCGGATCGAGAAGGCCACCAGCCGCGAGGCCCATGCCCTCGGCCTCGGCGGCTGGGGCTACCGCATCCAGCCGGGGCGCAGGTCCCTGGTGCTGCGCTCGGGCGACGCGCTGTTCCTGCGGCTGGTCACCGGCAAGGAGTTCGTGGTGACGGTGGACGACGCCGCCACCGCGGCGGCCCTGCTCAACACCCTGATCGAGCGCGGCCGGCCCGCTCCTGGAACGTAAGGCTGACCATGCTCTTCCGTGTCGACCTCGGCTCCCCGGTCCCGCTGGGAGACCAGATCGCCGCCGCCGTCCGCGGCGCCATCGCCGACGGCACCCTCCGCCCCGGCGAACGCCTCCCCGCCGCCCGCACCCTCGCCGACTCCCTCGGTGTCAACGTCCACACGGTGCTCCGCGGCTACCAGCGCCTCCGCGAGGAGGACCTGATCGACCTCCGCCGAGGCCGCGGCGCCGTGGTCACCGGCGAACAGCCCACCGCCCGCGCCCGGCTCCTGGAGGGCGTCCAGAGCCTGGTGGAGGAGGCCCGGTCGCTCGGCCTGTCGGACGAGGAGGTCCTGTCCCTGGTGCGCACCCGGCTGGCGGGCGGCTGAGCCGGGCCGGAGCTCTGCCGCGACCGGCTCGGGCATATCCGCCCGAGATCACCCGTACCGGTGACCATCTCCCGTCAGGACCGCCGCCAGGGTGCGGGCCGGGCCGTCCACGGCGGGGCCGTGGAGGAGTTCGGTGCGGTGGATCAGGCGGGGTGCGGTCAGGGGGATCGCGGCGAGGCCGGGGGCGCGCTCGGCGGCCGCGTGCGGCAGCAGCGTCAGGCCGTGGCCGGCCGCGGCCAGGGCGAGGAGGGCGCTGACGTCCGTGCCCTCGTACGTCAGTGAGGGGCGGAAGCCGCCGGTGCCGCTCGCGGCGCGCAGGGCGCCGAGCGGTACCGCGGCGTCCGGTGCGTCCAGCCAGGGGGCGTCGGCGAGGTCGGCCAGCCGCAGGCCGAGCCGACGGGCCAGCGGGTGGCCGAGCGGCAGGGCCACGACCAGCGGCGTCTCCGCGACCGCGACCGTGGTGAGCGGCCCCGCGTCGGGCAGCGGCAGGGGCTCGCCGGGGGCGGCCGGGCCGTCGAGCAGCCCCAGGTCCAGCGCGCCGGAAGCGACGGCCGCCGGCAGCTCCCGGCGGCCGAGGATCCGTACGGCGGCGGCCGCGTCGGGGCAGGCGCGGCGCGTCTCGTCCAGGGCCGTGGCGACCGCGGGCGTCATGGCCAGTGGTGAGGCGCCGAGGGCCAGCCGTGCGGCGGCGGGTCCGGCCAGCCGCTCGACGTCCGCCCGGGCCGCGTCCAGCCGCCGCAGCAGCGGACCCGCGTGCTCCAGCAGCCGCGCCCCGGCGGTGGTGAGCGTCACCGGCCGCCGGGTCAGCAGCGGGGTGCGCAGATCGGCTTCGAGGGTCGCGATCTGCTGGGAGACGGCCGCCTGCGTGGCGCCGAGCCTGTGGGCGGCGTCGGAGAAGGAGCCGCAGTGGGCCACGGAGACGAAGGTGCGGAGCAGATGCGGATCCATGGGGACAAGTATCGCGGCTCGGCAGGGCCGTTCACGGGTCTGCCGGATACCGGGGCCGAGGCCGGGTACCGCGATCCGCACGGCATGACGCCGCCGGGTGGCAGGGCTGAGCTGACCCGCGCGAGGGCCATGTATTAGAGTTATCTCGACATCGAGATATCTGTCGGCGGGCGCTACCGTCGCGCCGCACCGGTAAGGGTGACCTAACTTAGCCTTACCTTAGCGGATCGGCGCGGGCATGTCGCGGCAGCATTGCGGTGGTACGCGCGTAATTCATGCATGAAGGAGACTGTCGTGTCGGCGAACAGCTTCGATGCCCGCAGCACCCTGCAGGTGGGCGACGAGTCGTACGAGATCTTCAGGCTGGACAAGGTGGAGGGGGCCGCCCGCCTCCCCTACAGCCTGAAGGTTCTGCTGGAGAACCTGCTCCGCACGGAGGACGGCGCCAATATCACCGCCGACCACATCCGAGCGCTCGGCGGCTGGGACTCCCAGGCCCAGCCGAGCCAGGAGATCCAGTTCACGCCGGCCCGCGTGATCATGCAGGACTTCACCGGTGTGCCCTGCGTGGTCGACCTCGCCACCATGCGCGAGGCCGTCAAGGAGCTGGGCGGCGACCCGGCGAAGATCAACCCGCTGGCCCCAGCCGAGCTGGTCATCGACCACTCCGTGATCGCCGACAAGTTCGGTACCAAGGACGCCTTCGGCCAGAACGTCGAGCTGGAGTACGGCCGCAACAAGGAGCGCTACCAGTTCCTGCGCTGGGGCCAGACCGCGTTCGACGAGTTCAAGGTCGTCCCGCCCGGCACCGGCATCGTCCACCAGGTGAACATCGAGCACCTGGCCCGCACCGTCATGGTGCGCAACGGTCAGGCGTACCCGGACACCCTCGTCGGCACCGACTCGCACACCACCATGGTCAACGGCCTCGGTGTGCTCGGCTGGGGCGTCGGCGGCATCGAGGCCGAGGCCGCGATGCTCGGCCAGCCGGTCTCGATGCTCATCCCGCGCGTCGTCGGCTTCAAGCTGACGGGTGAGCTGAAGCCCGGCACCACCGCCACCGACCTCGTGCTGACCATCACCGAGATGCTGCGCAAGCACGGTGTCGTCGGCAAGTTCGTCGAGTTCTACGGCGAGGGCGTCGCCGCCACCTCGCTGGCCAACCGCGCCACCATCGGCAACATGTCGCCGGAGTTCGGCTCCACCGCCGCGATCTTCCCGATCGACGACGAGACCCTGAACTACCTCAAGCTCACCGGCCGCTCCGAGCAGCAGGTCGCGCTCGTCGAGGCGTACGCCAAGGAGCAGGGCCTGTGGCTGGACCCGGCCGCCGAGCCGGACTTCTCCGAGAAGCTGGAGCTGGACCTGTCGACGGTCGTCCCGTCGATCGCCGGCCCCAAGCGGCCCCAGGACCGCATCGTGCTCGCCGAGGCGGCGCAGCAGTTCGCCCAGGACGTCCGCAACTACGTCGCCGAGGCGGAGGAGGACGAGGCGGGCAAGGAGTCCTTCCCGGCCTCCGACGCCCCGGCCGTCTCCAACGGCGTACCGAGCAAGCCGACCCTGGTCACCGCCCCCGACGGTTCGACGTACGAGATCGACCACGGCGCCGTCACCGTCGCCGCGATCACCTCCTGCACCAACACCTCGAACCCGTACGTCATGGTCGCCGCCGCCCTGGTGGCCAAGAAGGCGGTCGAGAAGGGCCTGACCCGCAAGCCGTGGGTCAAGACCACCCTGGCCCCGGGCTCGAAGGTCGTCACCGACTACTTCGACAAGGCGGGCCTGACCCCCTACCTCGACAAGGTCGGCTTCAACCTCGTCGGCTACGGCTGCACCACCTGCATCGGCAACTCCGGCCCGCTGCCGGACGAGGTCTCCAAGGCCGTCAACGAGGCCGACCTCGCCGTCACCTCGGTGCTCTCCGGCAACCGGAACTTCGAGGGCCGGATCAACCCCGACGTCAAGATGAACTACCTGGCGTCCCCGCCGCTGGTCGTCGCGTACGCCATCGCCGGTTCGATGAAGGTGAACATCACCACGGACGCGCTGGGCACCGACCAGGACGGCAACCCGGTCTTCCTCAAGGACATCTGGCCGACCGAGGCCGAGGTCAACGACGTGGTGGCCAACGCCATCGGCGAGGACATGTTCAACAAGTCCTACCAGGACGTCTTCGCCGGCGACGCCCAGTGGCAGGCGCTGTCGATCCCGACCGGCAACACCTTCGAGTGGGACGCGGAGTCCACCTACGTCCGCAAGCCCCCGTACTTCGAGGGCCTGACCATGGACCCGGCCCCGGTCGAGGACGTCACCGGCGCCCGCGTCCTGGCCAAGCTGGGCGACTCGGTCACCACCGACCACATCTCCCCGGCCGGTGCGATCAAGGCCGACACCCCGGCCGGCAAGTACCTCACCGAGCACGGTGTCGAGCGTCGTGACTTCAACTCCTACGGCTCCCGCCGAGGCAACCACGAGGTCATGATCCGCGGCACCTTCGCCAACATCCGGCTGCGCAACCAGATCGCGCCCGGCACCGAGGGTGGCTACACCCGCGACTTCACCCAGGACGGCGGGCCGGTCTCCTTCATCTACGACGCTTCGCAGAACTACCAGGCGGCCGGCACCCCGCTGGTCATCCTGGCGGGCAAGGAGTACGGCTCCGGCTCGTCCCGCGACTGGGCCGCCAAGGGCACCGCGCTGCTCGGCGTCAAGGCCGTCATCGCCGAGTCGTACGAGCGCATCCACCGCTCGAACCTCATCGGCATGGGCGTCCTCCCGCTCCAGTTCCCCGAGGGCGCCTCGGCGCTGTCGCTGGGCCTGACCGGCGAGGAGACCTTCGACATCACCGGCGTCACCGCGCTCAACGACGGCGGCATCCCGGAGACCGTCAAGGTCAAGGCCGGTGACGTGGAGTTCGACGCCAAGGTGCGCATCGACACCCCCGGCGAGGCGGACTACTACCGCAACGGCGGCATCATGCAGTACGTGCTGCGCTCGCTGATCCGCAAGTAAGGCGCTGTCACGCCACGGACGGGCCGTACCCCTTGTGCAGGGGTGCGGCCCGTTCGCATTTCTCAGAGAAACGCGCCGGAGGGGATGTACGGCGACGGCGGCCGCATGCCGCGCAGGCACACGTAGCCCGCGTTGGACAGCTCAAGCCCCGCCACGATGCCGACGTCCACCGCCCACTCCTGCTCGGCCGTCAGGTTCTCCACCGCCACCTCCGTGCCCTCCGGGAGGCTGAGCAGGGCGGCGGTCAGCAGTCGGCCCGCCAGCCGGCGGGAGGTCGCGGCGAGCAGTTCGACGTCTCCGTCGGCGCCGACGTAGCAGTAGCCGCTCCCGGCCAGGTCGTCGACGACCAGCAGCCGCGAGTGCCGCAGCATCTCCTCGTGGTCGGGGCCGTGGGCCCCGCCGCGGGTGCGGCGGTCGACGGAGTCCATCAGGTCCCGGTGCCGCTCCGTGCCCTCGTGGACCGCCCCGTCCAGCGGGGGCAGCCGCGTCTTCAGCTCCTTGTCGACCGTGCCGCGCAGCCGCATCGTCGGATGCAGGGTGAACCCCGCCCGCCGGTAGGTGGCCGCCGCGCGCGGATCCCGCGACCCGCAGATGATCCCGCGCAGACAGGCCCGCCCGTACAGCAGCGCCGCGGCCAGCAGCTCCCGGCCGATCCCGCGCCGCTGGGCCCGGGGCAGCACGGCGAACAGCGCGAGCCCCCAGGTGCCTTCGCGGCGCGTGGACAGCACCGTGCCGACCGGCATCCCCACATCGTCCACGGCGAGCCAGCAGCCGCCCGGATCGGTCCGCGCCAGATGGCGGTTGCGGCTGTCGACGCGGGCGAGCCGGTCGGGCGGCCAGTCGGCCGCCGGTTCGCCCCGCAGGGCCCGCGAGGTGTCGAAGGCGGCCGAGGCCACGGTCCTCACGGCCTCGGCGTCCTCCTCGGTGTCACGTAGCTGGCGGAGGATCATGCGGACCATCATGGCGCGAAATCTGCCGAGGGCTAATCCACCGGCGCGCGTCGCCCTCAGTGGGCAACAGTCCCGTTATGAGACTGCTGATGCTGGGCGGAACGGAATTCGTGGGACGCGCCGTCACCGAGGCGGCCCTGGCCCGCGGCTGGGAGGTCACGGCGTTCCACCGCGGACGCCATGCCCCGCCGCCGGGAGTCACGGTGCTGCGCGGCGACCGCACCGCGCGCGGTGGGCTCACCGCGCTCGAAACCGGCGTATGGGACGCCGTCGTCGACACCTGGTCCGGTGCCCCCTCGGCCGTACACGACACGGCCCGCCTCCTCGCCGGTCGCGTCCATCACTACGCCTACGTCTCCACCCGCTCCGTCTACACCCACCCGGCCCGCGCCGGACTCGCCGAGGACGGCCCGGTGGTGGAGGCGTCCCCGGACGACGGCGACGACACCGACTACGCCCGCGCCAAGCGGGGCGGCGAACTCGCCGCGCTCGCCGCCTTCGGCGACCGGGCGCTGCTGGCCCGGCCCGGGCTGATCCTCGGCCCGTACGAGAACATCGGCCGACTGCCCTGGTGGCTGACCCGCATCGCCCGCGGCGGCCCGGTCCTCGCCCCCGGTCCGCGCACCCTGCCCCTGCAGTACATCGACGCCCGCGACCTGGCCGCCTGGCTCCTGGACGCCGCCGAGCGCGGCCTCGGCGGCCCGTACAACACGGTCAGCCCGCCCGGCCACACCACGATGGGCGAACTCCTGGAGACCTGCGTACGCGTCACCGGCGCCGCCGCCGACCTCCGCTGGACCGACCCGGACCGCATCCTGGCCGCCGACATCGCCCCCTGGACCGACCTCCCGATCTGGATCCCCCCGGGCGAGCTGCACGACACGCTGCATGCCGCCGACGTCTCGAAGGCGGTGGCGGCGGGCCTGCGGTGCCGTCCGGTCGGGGAGACGGTGGCCGATACGTGGACCTGGCTGCGCGGCTTGGGCGGCGAGGCCCCGCAGCGTGCGGACCGGCCGGTGGTGGGGCTGGATCCGGAGAAGGAGGCGGAGGTGCTGGACGCCTTGCGTCAACGCCAATAGCGGCTGCATGCGTTCGGGTGAAGGGAGGGCAAATGCCGTTGGCACTTGCCCTCGCATCTTTAGCGTTCAACGCATGGTCAGTTCCTCACACGAAGCGCTCCACCGGATTTTCCAGGAGGACACCGGTGCCGTCATTCGAGCGCTCAGACAGCTACTCGGCGTCCCATTTCCCGAGCCGGACAGGGCGTTTGTCGTCAGCCCGGACCTTACCGAGATCGCGCCGATCGAAAGGCGCGTGGACACGTTGCTCCAGGTTGAGACCAAGGATGACGGCACATACTTATTCGCCATCGAGTCGCAGAGCAGGAGGGATCCGAAGAAGCCCGCGGCCTGGGCCTACTATCTCTCGTACATGCATGCGAAGTTCGGTCACCAGCCGGTGCTGATCGTGCTCTGCCCGGATGAGGCTACGGCCCGCTGGGCCGCCCGCCCGATCACGCTCGGCATCCCCCATCACCCCTCCTTGACGGTACGCCCGCTCGTTCTCGGGCCCGGCAACGTTCCCGTCATCATGGATGCGAAAGAGGTGGCCCGGGATATCCCGATCGCTGCCTTCTCTGCGATGACGCATAGTAGGGATGAAAACGTCGATGACATACTGAAGGTGCTGGGGACCACACTCACCAAGACCCTTCCCCTCGAAGAGGCGACCATGTACGCCGAGCTCGTCGCAGCGGGACTCGGGAACACCACGGCACGAAAGACTTGGAGCGACCTGATGTCCGCGTTGCTGAACTTCTTCCGTTCCGAGCACGCCCAGCGAGCCTTCGCCGAGGTTCGGGCTGAAAAGGGTGCGAAGGATGTTTTGCGGGTGCTCGGCCGTCGAGGGATCGAGGTCACCTCCGAGGCCCGTGAGCGCATCCAGTCGTGCAAGGATCTGGAACTCCTGGACATTTGGCTAGACCGGGCCGTGACCGCGTCTCGCGTCGAGGAATTGTTCGACTGATGGGCGCGCTGATGAACTACTTCCGTTCGCAGCACGTCCAGCACGCCTTCGCGGAGGTGCGCGCCAACGATCTCCTGCGGTTCCTCAAGGCTCGGGGGATTGAGGTCACTGCCGAGACGCGTGAGCGCATTGAGTCGTGCAAGGACATGGATGTCCTCGGCACCTGGCTGGACCGGGCCGGGACCGTCTCTCGTGCTGAGGAGCTGTTCGCCGACGGCTAGGGCTGCGGCCCTCGGACAGGGGAGACGTCGATGAACCCGGCGGCCGTCGAAGCCCCGCTCGGGGAGGGTCAGCTTACGGAGACGCTCTCGACGCGTGGCTGGGCGATGCGCTGGAAGTCCTGACTGTGCAGGGCGATCGAGCAGTCCAGACGGGCCGCGTTGAAGAAGAACTCAGGTTCCTTCAGCAGGGCGGGATCGACGACGAGTTCCAGGCGGTCGTCGAAGGAGAACGGCAGGATGGTGCCGGTGGCGCTGCCGGCCAGCTCCTCGGCGATGTCCTGTGAGGCGAAGCCGGCGTACGTTCCCCCGTACAGTTCCTTCACCGCTCCCAGGCGACGCGCCTGTCTCCAGGGATCACGGTCAGCACGAACCGTTTCTCCTTCTTGCTGATCTTGACCATGACGATCAGGCACTTCGCGGCTTGGTGCAGCGCATGGCCGCGCAGTCGGCTCACCGCTTCCGTCTCGCCTTCGGGGGCGTGTTCCCGTACCCGGTACGACGCAGGTGGGCCATTACAGCACGTCAGCGGTGAAGCGGTGAGCGTGACTTGTTTTCGAGGTCAGCGATGCCCGTCTGGGCGGCCGGGGAGAACGCATGCGCGAGGGAGCTTGAGGCGCCCCGGCGCGGTGATATGCAGACAGATCATCCCCGGTTTCGGGACAAGTGGGCACAAGATTGAGACAGCCGACCCCGGTCATGTTGTTCTTGGTTAGCCTCGCCGGGCAGCGTCAGCGCGAAGCCGATCACTTAGCGCAAGGAGAGGTCTTCTCTTGACCACCTCGCTCGTCTCTGTGACCACGCTTGCCCGGTGCCTATCAGGCAACAGCTATGTGCACCTGCCCGCCCCGAGGCATCTCGCCTGCTGTCGGACTTCTCCCAGACGGCCTGGTGGGGCTGGGACGAATTCCGCGCCAGCTGGCAGCCCATGCCGCTGGACACCTATTCGTCCTCATGGCGCTGGTCGACCGCGACAACGTCACCGGCGGCGAAAGCACCGTTTACAGCGTCGAGAAGCAGCCGCTGACCTCCTTCACCCTCACCGAGCCGCGTGAGCTGGTGTTCGTCAACGACGAACGCGTCTTCCACGGCGTCAGCCCCGTCCTTCAGGACGACTCATCCTGCCCCGTCCACCGGGACGTCCTGGTGATCACCTACCGTCATCGCGCCTGATTTTCACCACCGCGCCATAGCCAAGGAGTCGGTCCCGTGGCCGAGATCATCGCCGTCGCCGTCATCACGGTCCTGGCCGTCATCAGCCCCGGGGCCGACTTCGCCATGATCGTCCGCAACAGCTACCTCTACGGTCGCACCGCAGGCCTGTTCGCCGCCGTGGGCATCAGCCTCGGCGTCCTGGTCCACGTCACGTACACCATGCTCGGTGTGGGCCTGCTGTTGTCCAGGACCCCCGCCCTGTTCACCGTGGTCAAGATCGTCGGTGCCTGTTATCTGGTCTGGATCGGCTACAAGACGTTTTCGGCCCGCGCCGAGATCAACACCACGGCAGAGGCCGTCGGCACGGAATCGCGTGCTTCCCGCCGGCGGTCCCTGCGCACCGGGTTCCTCACCAACGCCCTCAACCCGAAGACCATGCTCTTCGTCGTCAGCACCTACACCCAGGTCGTTGACCGTGACACCCCCCTCGCCCAGCAGGTCGGCTACGGGCTCTTCATGTCGCTCGCCCACCTGATCTGGTTCGGCCTCGCCGCCGGCCTCTTCTCCGCCCCCGCCCTCCGCAGCCGCATGCTCCGCCGCCAGAAGACCCTCAACCGAACCATTGGCGCCATCCTCATGGCGTTTGGTCTCTCCCTCGTCTTCGCCTCCGCCTGAGCCACTGGGCATGGGCGGGACGCCACCTCGTGAAAGCGCGGGGCTAGGGCTGTGGGGAGCGGACGGGGGAGACGTCGATGAACCACTCCCGGCCAAGGAGCAAGCCGAAGAGGGGGGACGGCAGGCGGATCATCTTGCGGAAGACGGCGCTTGAGCGGCCCGTGCCGTTGATCTGGGAGCGGTGGGCCGCCAGGGCGGCCTGCTTCTGGCGGGCGTAGCGGCGGACATCGAGGCGGTGGGTGATGTCCGACCGGGGGCTGAAGCGGGTGCTCAGCTCCTCGGCGGTGAAGCGGAGGGGGATCCGCAGCCGGTGGGCCAGGCGGACCAGGCGTTCGGCGGTGTCGCGGGGGACCGTTGCCTCCAGCACCCTCGGCGTCTTGGCCAGCTCGGCGGCGCGACGGCCGACCTGGTGGACCTTGATGTGGTCGCGGTGGCCGTAGCCCCCGTGGGGGTCGTAGTGGAGCAGCATCGACGCGTCCTCGTCGCGGAGGATCGTGGCCAGCCGCTCGGCGGCCTCTTCCGTGTCCGCGCGGACGAAGCGCGCGCGGTCCGGCGGGTCGGGGTAGAGGAGCGGGCCGTGGCCGCTGTCCGCGTAGCCGAGGTGGACGACGCGGTCGACGCCCAAGAGGGCGGCGCTGGTGCGCAGTTCGTGCAGGCGGGGTGACTCGGCCTGCGTCGGTGCCGCGTCCACGAGGCCGTCCGTGGCGACCACGACCACCACCCGGTGCCCCTCGTGGGCGAGCCGGGCGAGCGTGCCGCCGGTCAGCAGCGCCTCGTCGTCGGGGTGGGCGTGGAATGCCAGGACGGTAGCCATGCGGTCCATCCTGGCATTCGGGGGCGGCACGGCGCGCCTTATCGGTCCTGGGCGAGCCCGTCGAACGCCCCGGCCTTGGCCGCGCGTATGAAGGTGCCGAGCGTGGCGGGGGTGGTGGTGAGGATGACGTCCGGTTCGTCGCTCTCCCGGAGCGCGATGGTGTGGGGGGCGGGAGCGGCGACATAGAGGCAGTTGGATGCCTGAGCGCAGTACGAGGACTTCTGCCAGTCATGGATGCGCACGTTGGTTCCCCTCAGATACTTTGCTCAATGCGGTGGATGAGGTCCCTGGACGCTGCGGGCTTGTGAGCGTACTGCTCCATACGGTCCAGCACACTTCGGTAATTGACCAGTTGGGCCTCTGCGTCGAGTAGTTCGACGCCGTGACTCGTATCGAGTTCGACGGTGTCGAGCTGCGGCACGGGGCCTCCGAAGTAGTCGACGGATTGACCGGAGCCGGGAAGTGGTCCCGCTCCGAACGGAATCACCACGATGGTGATGTTGTCCCGCTCACCCATGTCGATCAGGTGCTGAAGCTGCCCACGGGCCACCGTGGAGCCCCCGTATCCCATGCGGAGAGCCGCTTCGTGAATGATCGCAACCAAGGGAGTCGGAGCGTCCCCGTAGAGGATCGCCTGCCGCTTGATGCGGTGTGAGACGCGGTGCTCCACCTCGTATGGTGCGAGCTGCGGGATGCCCGCGTTGAAGACCACCCGGGCGTGTTCGGTGGTCTGGAGCAGCCCTGGGATGTGGACCATGGTGGCGACGCGTACGTACGTGGCGTGGTGTTCCACCTCGGCCAGGTCGAGCAGCCCGACTGGCAGAAGCTCGCGGTACTCCTCCCACCACCCTCGCGTGCGCGCGCCGGTCATGGCGGCGAGTGCGTCGATGTAGTCCTGGTCTCCGCACGAGTACAGGCGAGCCAGGGTCCGGACGCGGTCGGCGCTCACTCCGTGGCGGCCCGCCTCGATGTTGCTGATCTGGGTCTGGTTGCCGCCCAGGCGACCTGCTGCCGTCGCGGCAGACATTCCCGCGCGCTCGCGGAGCTTGCGGAGTTCGGCGCCGAGGCGTTGTCGTCGCGCGGTTGGCGGGTTGCTCGGTGGCATGTCGGTTCCCTCCCTTGTCCCCCACAAGAGGGTATCTGTAATAGATTCGAGGTAAGTCAAGTAAAGGTTTAGGTGTGTCCCGTTATGGTGTGAACCACGTCACCGTACGTGCATGGCCCAATTCCCCTTCCTGACGGGAGACTTCCATGGTTGCCTTCGACTTCGACCAAGAACTCCGCGACCTCGCACTCGACCAGGCGCCCCGCGTCTTCGCCGTCGCCGTGCAGTACGAGGTGGAACCCGGCGCGCTGGACGGGGAAATCGCCGCGTGGGGGCTGGCGTACGGGGACGGGAGCGCGCACGTTGTCACCGCCAACGGGCAACACCGGCTCAGCCTCACTTCACCCGAACGAGCGACGTGGTGGTTCGGGCGGGAGAAGGGGATCACCGCGCGGCTCGTGTGGTTCGCCGCGCCCACGGCGCCCGCCTTCGAACGGGCCGAGGCGGCCTGAGACCGGCTCTCGGGCGCGGGCATCGTCTCGCGCCTTCGGCGCATGGAGCATCGGCGGGGCCCGGGGCGGGGCCCGCGCCGTCGCCGTCCGGCGGGGCGCCGTGGCGTTTGCGGGGAGTTTGATCCGTCAACACAGGGCACATGGGCGCCATGGCGCGGCTCAAACTCACCGCAACTGAGCGGGCTCACCTCACCAACCCCATGTGCCACAGGCCCCGCCCCATCCGGTCCGACGGACGGCAATGGCGCGGACTGGGACCCCGGGGCCGCCGCATGCTCCAAGCGCCGCAGGCGCGAGACGGCGGGGAAGAGGGCCGGGCACGTTCACGCCGCCCGACCCACCCCCATGGCTCAGCCGAGCAGTTCGACCTCTGCCAGTGTCGACTTGTCGTCCGGCACCAGGCGGTAGTGCTCGTACGTACCCGGCGTCCGCACCGTGAAGACGCGGGTCTGCTTGTCCCAGGACCAGGACTCATCCGTCCGGCGGTCCAGGTCCTTCCAGGCCTTGCCGTCCGGCGAGCCCTGGAGCACCCACCCGGCGGGTGCCTTCGTACGGTCGGCGGAGGTGAGGGTGTATTGGACCGCGCGGCCCGCCTCCTCGACCGGCAGGTCCACCGACTCGAAGGTCGTCTCCGTCCCCGACGTGTCGTCCAGCAGCGCGGTGCCACCGCTCGGGACCGTCAGATCGTGGCGCAGGGTGGGAACCTTGTCGTCCTTCGTGATGGAGGACGGGGCCGCCTTCGCGCCCGTGCCCCACTTCGACGGCTCGGCGCCCATCGTGAACTCCAGCGTGCCGCCCTCGGCGAGGACCGAGTGGGGGAGGGCGGTGGAGTTCCACGGCTTGCCGTTGACCTTCAGCCCCTGGACGTAGACATTCCGCGCGCTGTTGCGCGGCGCCTTGATGACCAGATCGCGGCCGTTCTCCAGGTGCACCGTGGCCTTGGTGAACAGCGGCGAGCCGATCGCGTATTCGGAGCCGCCCATCACCAGGGGGTAGAAGCCGAGCGCGCTGAAGATGTACCACGCGGACTGCTCGCCGTTGTCCTCGTCGCCGTGGTAGCCCTGCCCTATCTCGCTGCCGGTGTAGAGGCGGGCCAGCACCTCGCGGACCTTCTCCTGGGTCTTCCACGGCTGTCCGGCCGCGTCGTACATGTACGTCACGTGGTGCGCGACCTGGTTGCTGTGCCCGTACATGCCCATCCGGACGTCGCGTGCCTCGGTCATCTCGTGGATGACGCCGCTGTAGGAGCCCTTGAAGTCGGGGGAGGCCGTCTCCGGGGTGGAGAAGTAGGTGTCGAGCTTCTTCGCCAGCCCGGAACGCCCGCCGTAGAGGTTGGCCAGGCCCCGGCTGTCCTGCGGGGCGGAGAAGGCGTAGCCCCAGCCGTTGGTCTCGGTGTAGTCGTAGCCCCAGATGCGCGGGTCGTACTTGTCGGACGGCACACGCCACTTCCCGGCCGTGTCGCGGCCCTGGAAGAAGCCCGCCTTGTCGTCGAAGAGCGTGACGTAGTTCTGGGCACGGTGGAGGAAGTAGTCGGACTCCTCCTTGTAGCGGGCCTTCTTCGTCTTCGCGTAGAGCGCCTTGCCCATGTTCGCCAGGCCGAAGTCGTTGAGGTAGCCCTCCAGTGCCCAGGACAGGCCCTCATGGGTCTCGGTGCTGGTGTAGCCGAGGAAGGGGGAGGTGGACATGCCCTTCCGCCCCACCCCCGGCGAGGGCGGCACGGCGGTGGCGTTCTTCAGCGCCGCCTCGTACGCCGCCTCGGCGTCGAAGCGGACGCCCTTGAGGTACGCGTCCGCGAAGGCCACGTCCGAGCTGGTGCCGGTCATGAGGTCGGCGTAGCCGGGGGAGGACCAGCGGGAGATCCAGCCGCCGTCCTTGTACTGCTGGACGAAGCCGTCGACCATCTCCCCCGCGCGCTTCGGGGTCAGCAGCGAATAGGCGGGCCAGGTGGTGCGGTAGGTGTCCCAGAAGCCGTTGTTGACGTACACCCTGCCGTCGACGATCTTCGCGCCGGTGCGGGTCGGGGTGTTCTCCCCGGCGGCGGGCGAGAAAGGGCTCGCGTACTGGTAGCGCGGCTTCCGCGCGGTCCCGGTGTTCTCGTAACCGGAATTGGGATAGAGGTACAGCCGATAGAGGCTGGAGTAGAGCGTGGTGAGCTGGTCGCGGCTGGCTCCCTCGACCTCGATACGGCCCAGGATGTCGTCCCAGGCGCTCTGGGCGCTCCGTTTGACCTGCTCCAACGAGGCGGAGGCGGGGATTTCGCGCGCCAGGTTGGTCTTCGCCTGGTCGACGCCGATGAGGGAGGTGGCGATGCGGAGGGTGACGGTACGGTCCGCACCCGGGCGGAAGCGGAAGTAGCCGGTGACGTCCTGCCCGCCCCCTCCGGGCAGCTTGCCGTTCGCGCTGACGGGCGCGTCGAAGACGCCGTAGACGAACATCCGGGTGGCGCCGGCGGACTGGTCGCTCTTGACGTCGGAGTAGCCGGAGACGACGCCGTGCTCGGCGTCGAGGGTGAGCCCTCCGTCGTTGTCGACGTTGTCGAAGATGACGCTCGCGTCCTCACCCGGATAGGTGAAGCGCATGACCGCCGCGTGGTCGGTGGGCGCGATCTCGGCCTTGAGGCCGTTCTCGAAGGTCACGCCGTAGCCGTACGGCCGGGCCGTCTCCTTCTCGTGCCGGAAGGGGAGCGCGCGGGCGGTGCGGGAGGCGTCCGGGGTGCCGGAGGCGGCGGACGGCATCACCTGGAACGTCTGCCGGTCGCCCATCCAGGGGCTCGGCTCATGGCTCGCGCCGAACGCCTGGATGGTGGGGAGGTTGTCGTCGTTGTTGGCGCGGGCGTATTCGTAGAGCCAGCTGGTGGAGCCCGCGTTGGTCACCGGCGTCCAGAAGTTGAAGCCGCCCGGGACGGCGGTCGCGGGGAAGTTGTTGCCGCGCGAGAAGCTGCCGCTGGAGTTCGTGCCACGCGTGGTCACCGCGTAGTCGGAGAGGTGCTTCAGTGGCTTCTCGGGCGCCTTGGGAGCGAGCGAGATGTCGTCCACCCAGCCGCGGAACTTCGCCGGGCCGCCCGGGGAGTCGTACGCGACGAGGATCCGGTCGACCGTCTTGCCCGCCGCGACGGCCCCGATCCGGGACTCCTTGTGGTTCCACTGGTTGACGTACAGCGTCTTGGAGGCCGCCTGGCCCTGCGGGCTCATCCGGGCCCCGTGCTGGTCCACCGCGCGGGGCAGCTCGCTCAAGTAGGTGCCGTCGGTGAAGGCGAGGTCGACCGACACATGGGTGGCGGGATAGCTCAGGTCGGTCTCGGGCATCGACGGGAAGATCCGGTACGAGAGCAGGGTGTCGCGGGTGACGGCCGTGTTCACGTCGAAGACCTTGTTGTACGAGTACGCCCGGCCGTCCGGGGTGTGGGTGCCCGCGTACCGCAGGGCGTGGGTGCCGGTGAAGCCCGCGTTCCGCTTGGCGGTGGGGGAGCCGGAGGGGCCCTGGTCGACCAGGCTGCGCATGTCGGCGGGGGCGGGCGGGCTGGTGTCACCGTTGCCGAACTGCACCTCGGCGAGCTGGGTGGCGTCCGCGCCCCTGTTACGGGTGATCTCCAGGCGGAAGTGGCGGTAGGGGGCGGCGCCCTCGACGGGGAACTCCCGGGTCTGGTGGGGCTTGTCGAACGCCTCGTTCTCGCGGGTGTCCAGGGTGGTCCAGTCGGAGCCGTCGGCGGAGCCCTTGAGCGTCCAGTCGGCCGGGTCGCGCTCCGGGGCGTCGTTGGCGGAGGTGAGGGCGTAACGGACGACGGCGACGGGCTCGGAGAGGTCGAATTCGAGCCAGGGCGTCCGGTCGAACGCGAGCCACTTGGTGGTGACCTCACCGTCGACCAGGTTCTCCTTGGTCTCGCCCGCGTCGGTGTACTCGCCGCTCGCCCGGATGCCGGTGACCTTGTCGGTCACGTTCCCCGGGATGCCGGTGGTGTAGCCGCCGTCGACGCCGTCGGCCTTCTTCGCGCCGTCCGGGGTGGTCTCGACGGTGTTGCGCCAGTCGGGCTGCGGATCGTCCGCTTCGAAGGACGAGGCGAACGCCGTCCCGGCCCGGTCCGCGGCCGCTCCGGGACTCCGCGGAACGGCGGTCGCCACGCCCTGGGCGGTGACCGCCAGCAGAGCGGCCGCCACCAGGGCGGCCGCTCGGCGTAACGGAGGTCTGCGTCTGAGCCGTCTCTGTCGCATACTCGGCCTCTCAACGAGTCTGACAACGTTGTCGATTGGGTGGGGCAAGGATAAGTAGGGCGTTGCGGGGAGGGTGGTGTCAAGGTGACGGCGGCGCACAACCCGTGCGGGTGAGCACGTGGCCGAGCACTCCATGCGAGTGATCTTGGGCTGGCGACCGCGCGACGCGGGCCGCAGCCGCGCGGCGGATGCGGCCCCCGTCCATGACGGCCGGTCAATAATCCATCAGCGATCCATCAGCCGGGAGAGTCGGACTTGGTGGCCATCGACAGACGGCACTTCTTCGCCTTCTTGGAGGAGTCCGCCTGGAGGCCGGAAACCTTGACGGTCTTGTCGGAGTTCCCCGCCACCGAGGCGTCGGACTCGGTGCCCGTGGTCACGACCTCGTCGGAGCTGTCCACGAACCCGACGAGGAGGAAGTAGTAGGCCGTGGAGGAACTGGAGTTGCTGATCTTCACATTGGCGTACGGCTTGCCGTCCGGGCTCCAGCCGCACGTGCCCATCTTGGCGTCCGCCGATATGAGCCCCGAGCCGCCGGTGGGCTCGTCCGAGGGCTCGTCGGTGGGCTCCTCGGTCGGCTCCTGCGTCGGTTCCACCGGGAGGCGGGCCATGCCCTTGCCGATCGCCGCACCGCCCTTGGCGTCCCCGGCCGGTGAGCCGCCTCTGTCCGAGCCGCAGCCCGCGGAGAACGCGAGTGTCGCGGCCACGACAACACTGGTGGCGAGGGGGAGCTGCTTGCGGGACACGGGGACCGCCTCTCGGGGATCGCGCGCACGGCTGAGTGCCGTACGGGCTGGGCCCCCCACGGTATGTCGGACAGGTCTCAACTCGGGAAAGATGCCCACCCGATGACCATTCGATCTTGCCCTCTCGATGCCCAGTGGACTATACCTGTCGCCCCAGGGGGAGGCCGCGCCACGGCCGTGTCGAGCTGGCCTCGGCGGTTCTGAGCTCTCCCGGCGCACACCCAGCAATTCCGCTTCACGCTTCAACTGACCCGCGGTGTCGGGCCCCTCGCCCGGAGGCGAGCATGTACGGGAAACCGTTACACCGCCTGAGTCCTGACGAAGGCGAGGACTTGAGCATGGGATCCACCCCAGATTTCGGACGGCGTGACCTGATCAAGCGGTCGGCGGCCCTCGGGCTGATCACCGTGCCGGCGATGAGCGTGCTCTCCGCCTGTGCCAGTGGTGGCGACGACAGTGAGAAGAAGGTCGACAAGGGCAAGAAGAGCGCCAAGAACCCGCTCGCCGTCAACGAGAGCGCCGCCCTCGACGTCGTCATCTTCGACGGCGGTTTCGGCCAGCAGTACGCCAAGGACGCCGAGGCCGCGTACGCCACGGCGTACCCCAAGACCAAGGGCAAGATCAAGCACTCCGCGACGCAGAAGATCCAGACGGTGCTCCAGCCGCGGTTCAACGGCGGCACCCCGCCGGACCTGGTCGACAACTCCGGTGCCGAGCAGATGGACTTCGGCACCCTGGTCGCCAAGAACCAGCTGACCGACCTCACCCCGCTGCTCGACTCGCCCTCCCTCGACGACCCGAACAAGACGGTGCGCGAGACGCTGCGCCCCGGCGTCGTCGAGATGGGCCAGTTCGACGGCAAGCCGGTGTGGATCCTGTACTACGCGTACACCGTCTACGGCGTCTGGTACTCCAAGAGCAATCTGGCGAAGCTCGACGTGGAATACCCCGAGACCTGGGACGACATGCTCAAGGTCTGCGAGAAGGCGAAGAAGAAGGGCGTCGCGGGCTGGACCTACCCGGGCAAGTTCCCGTACTACCTGCCGTTCAGCCTCTACCCCTTCATCGCCAAGATCGGCGGCAAGCAGGTCCTGGACTCGATCGACAACCTGGAGCCGAACGCCTGGAAGCACCCGGCCGTGAAGGCCGCCTTCGAGGCGTACTACGAGCTGTACAAGAAGGGCTACATCCTCAAGGGCACCCCGGGCCTCACCCACATCGAGTCGCAGACCGCGTGGAACCAGGGCAAGGCGCTGTTCATCCCCAACGGCTCCTGGGTGGAGAACGAGGCGAAGAAGACCACGCCGAAGGACTTCCAGATGGCGGTGGGCGCGCCCTCCAGCCTCGACAAGAGTGACGCGATGCCGTACGGCACCCTCTGGGCCTCCGGCGGTGAGCCCTTCATCGTGCCGAAGGCGGCCAGGAACCCGCAGGGCGGCATGGAGCTGCTGCGGATCATGCTGGGCGAGAAGTCGACCAAGAACTTCGTCAAGCAGGTCTCCTCGCTCTCCTCGCTCAACGGCGGTACCGACGGGCTGTCCCTGCCGTCGGGCCTGTCGTCCGCGCAGGAGGCGCTGGAGAAGGCGGGCAAGAACGTCGTCAACCCGCGCCTTCAGGACTGGTACGTGACGCTCCAGAAGCAGCAGATCGGCGTGGGCGCGCTGGGCGAGATGATGGCGGGCCGGATGACCCCGGCCGAGGCGATCAAGAAGTGCCAGAAGTTCGCCGACGCCACGGCGAAGGACGACGCCGTCAAGAAGTACAAGCACGTCTGATCGAGGCACATCTGATGGAGTTCGACGCGTCGCCGGCGGCATTATCCGCGAGAGAAGTCCGAGGTCGGTAGAAATGCAGCATGGTAAATACCGGTTCATCGCGGGGTTCCTGGCCCTGCCGGTGATCCTTTACGCGGTCTTCGTGATCTCGCCGTTCGTCCAGGCCATCTACTATTCGTTCACGGACTGGACGGGCTTGAGTTCCGACTTCAAGATGGTCGGGTTCAGGAACTACAACTGGCTGCTGCATGACGACCTCTTCTGGAAAGCGGTCGGTCACAACGTTCTGCTGCTGCTGGTCGTGCCGCTGGTGACGCTCGGGCTCGGACTCTTCTTCGCCTTCATGCTCAACGTCGGCGGCCGCGGCAGGAAGAACGCGGCCATCACGGGCGTGCGCGGGTCGGGCGTCTACAAGGTGATCTATTTCTTTCCGCAGGTGCTGTCGATCGCGATCGTCGCCCTGCTGTTCCAGTTCACCTACAACCCGCGCAACGGCGCGCTCAACGCCTTCCTCGGCGGAGTCGGCCTGGACGCGCTGCAACAGGAGTGGCTGGCCGATCCGAAGCTGGCGCTGTGGTGCCTCATGGCCGTGATGGTCTGGAGCAACGTCGGCTTCTACGTCGTCCTCTTCTCCGCCGGGATGAGCTCCATCCCGAAGGACTTCTACGAGGCGGCGCTGCTCGACGGCGCCAACCGCGTGCACACCTTCTTCCGGATCACCCTGCCGCTGCTGTGGGACACCGTCCAGACCGGCTGGATCTACATGGGCATCATCGCCCTCGACGCGTTCGCCGTCGTGCAGATCATGACGGTGGGCCCGGGCGGACCCGCCGACTCCACCCAGGTCCTGGGCTACTACGTGTACACCAAGACCTTCCACGACGGGCAGGCCGGACGCGCGACCACGATCGGCGTCGCGATGCTGATCGTCACCCTGATCTTCGCGGTCGTCGTGGGCAGGCTCGGCCGGCGCGAACGGCTGGAGTACTGATGCCGGGGCCCGTGACCGCACCCGCGAACCACCGCTCGACCGCCGACCTGGGGGGATCACAGTGACCTCGCAAGCAGAGCCCTCGGAACTCCCCGGCGTCACCAAGGCCGGCGTCACCAAGGACGACGCGCCGCCGCTCGCCGGACCCGTCGCCAAGCAGCCGCCGCGCTTCACCCCGGAGGGGCGGATCGGCAGCGAGGGCAAGGTCCTCAACGTCTTCTCGCACGGCATCCTGGTGATCTGGGGGCTGCTCGTCACCATGCCGCTGCTGTGGGCGGTGATGAGCTCCCTCAAGACCGACAAGGCGATCTTCACCTCGCCCTGGGGGCTGCCCTCCGCGCTGCACTTCGACAACTGGTCGCGCGCCTGGAGCAAGTCCAACATCGGCGACTTCTTCGTCAACACCATTCTGGTGGTGGGCTGTTCGCTCATCGGCACGATGCTGCTGGGGGCGATGGCGGCGTATGTGCTGGCCCGGTTCGAATTCCCCGGGAAGCGCGTCATCTACTTCATGTTCGTCGGCGGGATGAGCTTTCCCATCATCCTGGCGCTGGTGCCGCTGTTCTTCGTCATGAAGAACATGAGCCTGCTCAACACCTTCCACGGGCTGATCCTGGTCTACATCGCCTATTCGCTGCCGTTCACCGTCTTCTTCCTCACCTCCTTCTTCAAGACCCTGCCCACCTCGGTGGCGGAGGCGTCACTGATCGACGGCGCGTCCCACACCCGGACGTTCTTCCAGGTCATGCTGCCGATGGCGAAGCCCGGGCTGATCAGCGTGGGCATCTTCAATTTCCTCGGCCAGTGGAACCAGTACATGCTGCCCACGGTGCTCAACACGGACGAGGACAAGCGGGTGCTCACCCAAGGCCTGGTGCAGCTCGCGGCCAGCCAGCAGTACAAGGGCGACTGGTCGGCGCTGTTCGCCGGGCTGGTGCTGGCGATGCTTCCGGTGCTCGCGGCCTACATCGTCTTCCAGCGCCAGGTCCAGAGCGGTCTGACCGCCGGGGCGCTCAAGTAGAACCCGCGGAGTATTCGATATGTGAACGAAACGGATGCAATCGCTCCGTCGTACGCTGGCGGGATATCGCGATTGTGCGGGGAAGCGCGGGGAAACCTCCTGCCACACCCTCGCTCGAAGGCCGCCTCACCATGTCAAGGGCTTGACGTGGAACAAGCGGGGCGGCTCAGCTTAGAGTTCACATGTTGGAGACAAAGCCGGGCCTCACTGCTGCGGCCCGGCCGGCGGAGCGGCCGGCGTGCCGCCCGTGAAGGCGGGAGTGGATGGGCGTGGAGACTCCGGGATCGCAGTCGTCGCTGCACCGGGCCAACCTGGAGCGGGTGGTCCGGGCGGTGCGTATGGCGGGCTCGCTGACCCAGGCGGAGATCGCCCGGTCCACCGGGCTGTCCGCGGCCACCGTCTCCAACATCGTGCGCGAGCTGAAGGACGGCGGAACGGTCGAGGTCACGCCCACCTCGGCGGGTGGCCGCCGGGCGCGCAGCGTCTCGCTCAGCGGGGACGCGGGCATCGTCGTGGGCGTGGACTTCGGCCATACGCACCTCAGGGTCGCGGTCGGCAACCTCGCCCACCAGGTCCTGGCCGAGGAGGCGGAGCCGCTGGATGTGGACGCCTCCTCCGCACAGGGCCTGGACCGGGCGGAGCAGCTGGTCAGCAGGCTGATCGCCGGCACAGGGCTGAGCCAGGACAAGGTCGTCGGCGTCGGCCTCGGCGTTCCGGCCCCGATCGACGTGGAGACCGGCACGCTCGGCTCGACCGCGATCCTGCCGGGCTGGGCGGGCACCAATCCGCGCGACGACCTGGCCCAGCGGCTCGGGGTGCCGGTGCACGTGGACAACGACGCCAACCTGGGCGCGCTCGGCGAGCTGGTGTGGGGCTCCGGGCGCGGGGTCGCCGACCTGGCGTACATCAAGGTCGCCGACGGTGTCGGCGCGGGGCTGGTGATCAGCGGCCAGATCTACCGGGGCCCGGGCGGCACGGCGGGCGAGATCGGCCACATCACCCTCGACGAGTCGGGCCCGGTGTGCCGCTGCGGCAACCGGGGCTGCCTGGAGACGTTCGCCGCGGCCCGCTACATCCTGCCGCTGCTGCGTTCCAGCCATGGCGCGGACCTCACCATCGAGCGCATGGTGCAGCTCGCCCGGGACGGCGACCCCGGCTGCCGCCGGGTGATCGCGGACGTCGGCCGGCACATCGGCAGCGGCGTGGCGAACCTGTGCAACCTGATCAATCCCAGCCGCATGGTGCTCGGCGGCCACCTCGCCGAGGCGGGGGAGCTGGTGCTGGGCCCGATCCGCGAGTCGGTCGCGCGGTACGCCATTCCCAGCGCCGCCCGTCAGCTGGCCGTGATGCCCGGGGCGCTCGGCGGCCGGGCCGAGGTGCTGGGGGCGCTGGCGCTGGTGCTGAGCGAGATGGGCGACTCGACGCTGCTGGAGGGCGCCCTCTCGGCGGGCACCCCGGCACTCGCCTGAGCCGCCGCCGTACGCGGCGCCTGCCGTACGTCTGACGCCCCGCGTGCCCCCGAGGGCCTTTCCGGTGCCCTCGGGGGCACGCGGCATGCCTTTCGGGCACGTCCGGCTGCGTTCATTCAGATAACGAATGGCACCGTTGCCATCTCGTTAAGGATTTACTTCTTGACGCCATGACGGGGCCGGAGTTGACTTCACGCCAACCTCGGCCGCAATGACGCGGCCTCGTCAGGGAGGTCACCCCCGTTATGAACGCAACGATGCGCCGCGTCGCCATGGTCACCGCCGCCTTATCGATGGCCGCCTCGCTCGCCGCCTGTGGTTCGGCGAAGGAAGCGGACGACAAGGGCGATAAGAAGAAGAAGTCCGGACCGTTGACCGTCGGTCTCCTTCTGCCCGAGGACCAGACGGCGAGATACGAGAACTTCGACCGGCCGTTGATCAAGAAGAAGATCCTGGCCGACTGCTCCGGCTGCAAGATTCAGTACGCCAACGCCAAGTCGGACCCGGCGGTACAGCAGCAGCAGGTCGACTCCATGATCACCAAGAAGGTCGATGTGATCATTCTGGATTCGGTGGACTCCAAGTCCATTGCCGGATCGGTCAAGAAGGCCGCCGAGGCGCACATCCCGGTCGTCGCCTACGACCGGCTGGCCGAGGGCCCGGTCTCCGCCTACACGTCCTTCGACAACGAGACGGTCGGCAAGGTCCAGGGCGAGGCGCTGCTGAAGGCGCTGGGGAAGAAGGCCAAGGACGGCAAGGTCATCATGCTCAACGGCTGGGAGGCCGACCCCAACGCCGCCATGTTCAAGAAGGGCGCGATGTCGGTCCTCAAGGGCAAGGTGGACATCGCCAAGTCCTACGACATCGACCGCTGGCTGGCCGAAGAGGCCAACAAGGCCATGACGGGAGCCATTTCCTCCGTCGGCAAGGACAACATCGTCGGCGTCTACTCCGCCAACGACAGCATGGCGGGCGGCGCGATCACCGCGCTCAAGAGCGGTGGCGTCAAGCCGCTGCCCCCGGTCACCGGCCAGGACGCCGAACTCGCCGGGGTGCAGCGGGTGGTGAGCGGCGAGCAGTACATGAGCGTCTACAAGTCCTACGTGGCGGAGGCGACCGCGGCCGCGAAGATGGCCGTCGCCCTCGGTCGCGGTGAGAAGGTCGCCGAGTCCAACACGGTCGACAGCCCGACCACCAAGGACATCCCGGCCACCCTCATCCCCCCGATCTCGCTGACCAAGGACAAGATCAAGAGCACCGTCGTGAAGGACGGTCTGTACTCGGTCGGCCAGATCTGCACGGCGAGGTTCAAGGCCGCCTGCGCCGCGGCCGGGCTCGAGTAACCCCCGCCGTACGCCCCGTACCGCTCGTACGACCCGTACGGGCCGTACGCCCCGTACGGCGCACAGCGCGTCAGCGCGTCAGCGCGCGGCCGGGCCGCCGTGAACACACCGGCGGCCCGGCCGCTGCCCCACGAACACCCCCGTCCGAGGGGAGAGTCCTCTCCCCTCCGTCACACAGCAGGGGCCGCCCCCTGCCCGGAACGGAGATGGCCATCGTGCCGAACGAACCCGTGTTGGCGTTGCGCGGGATCTCCAAGCGGTTCGGCGCCGTCCAGGCGCTCACCGACATCCAACTGGAGGTCCGCGCCGGTGAAGTGGTCGCCCTGGTGGGCGACAACGGCGCCGGAAAGTCGACCCTCGTCAAGGCGATCGCCGGAGTCGGCCCCGCCGACGAGGGCGTCCTCGAATGGCAGGGCAGGCCCGTCGAGATCACCCGGCCGCACGACGCCCAGGACCTGGGCATCGCGACGGTGTACCAGGACCTCGCCCTGTGCGACAACATCGACGTCGTCGGCAACCTCTTCCTCGGCCGCGAGATCCTGCGCGCCGGGGTGCTGGACGAGGTCGAGATGGAGCGCCGCGCCCGTGAACTGCTGAGCACCCTGTCGATCCGCATCCCCAGCGTGCGGATCCCGATCGCCTCGCTCTCCGGCGGCCAGCGGCAGACCGTCGCCATCGCCCGCTCGATGCTGGGCGAGCCCAAGCTGGTCATCCTGGACGAGCCGACCGCCGCCCTCGGCGTCGAGCAGACCGCGCAGGTCCTCGACCTGGTCGAGCGGCTGCGCGAGCGCGGGCTCGCGGTGATCCTCATCAGCCACAACATGGCCGACGTCAAGGCGGTCGCGGACCGGGTCGCGGTGCTGCGGCTGGGCCGCAACAACGGCACGTTCGACGTCCGTACCACCTCTCAAGAAGAGATCATTTCCGCCATCACCGGCGCCACGGACAATGCCGTGACCCGCCGCAAGGCGCGCAGCGGGGAGGCCGCCAAGTGAGCACCCGTCTCGACAAGACCAATGACGCCCATGGCGGGGAGGGGGCCGGCGGGGACGGCGTCGGCAACAAGGCCCCGGCCGGACCGGCCGACGCCGGCCCGGTCGCCAAGGACGCGGTGACCGTGGTCGATCCGCGGCTGCTGGTGCGCCAGGAGGGCTTCAAGGGCTACCTCCACGAGTTCGCCCGCAAGATGCGCAGCGGCGACCTGGGCGCGGTCCCGGTGATCGTCGGCATCGCCGTCATCTGGGCGGTCTTCCAGTGGAAGGACAGCGCCTTCCTCTCGCCCAAGAACCTCTCCGACCTGTCGATCCTCATCGGCGGCACCGGCATGATCTCGGTCGGGATCGTCTTCGTGCTGCTGCTCGGCGAGATCGATCTGTCCGTCGGCTCCCTCAGCGGTCTGGCCGCGGCCACCCTCGCGGTGCTCAACGTGCGCCACGGCGTGCCCGAGGGCGTCGCGGTGGTCGCGGCGCTGGCCGCCGGAGCGGCGCTGGGCGCGCTGCACGGCTTCTTCTTCGCCAAGATCGGCGTCCCGGCGTTCGTCGTCACCCTCGCCGGCCTGCTGGCCTGGAACGGGCTGATGCTGCAGGTGCTCGGCACCACCGGCACCATCGGCATCGACGACGACAGCTTCGTGCGCATGCTCACCGATCACTACTTCAGCCAGCTGATCGCCGCCTACGGCGCGGCGACGGTCGCGGTGGCCGGATTCTTTCTCGCCCAGTTCCTGGACAGCCGGCGCCGCAAGGCGGTCGGCATACCCTCCCGGCCGCTGAGCGAGATCCTGGTGCGCACCGCCGTGCTCGCGGTGATCGCCTACGCGGCGGCCTGGCGGCTCAACGAGTACATGGGCCTGCCGCTCGCCCTGGTGATCTTCGTGGTGGTGCTGGTCGCGCTCGATTTCGTGGTGCGCCGTACCCCGTACGGACGCAAGGTGATCGCCCTGGGCGGCAGCGTCGAGGCCGCGCGCCGCGCGGGCATCAACGTGGTCGCCGTGCGGATCTCGGTGTTCGCCCTGTCCGGGCTGATGGCCGCGTTCGGCGGTCTCATGATCGCGTCCCGGATCGGATCGGCGAGCCAGCAGGCCGGAACCGGCAACCTGCTCATGGAGGCCATCGCGGCCGCGGTCATCGGCGGCACCAGCCTCTTCGGCGGGCGCGGCTCGGTGTGGTCGGCGATGCTCGGCATGCTGGTCATCGGGTCGATCTCGTCGGGTATGAACCTGCTGGGCGTCGCGAACTCCGTGCAGTACATGATCACCGGCGCGGTGCTGCTGGCCGCCGTGGTCATCGACTCGGTGTCGCGGAGAACACAGCGATCGGCCGGCCGCGGTTAGGAACCCCCTCCGTCGTGGGGACGTCTCCAGGGCCGGGCGCGAACCGACACCGTGCCCCGGAGACGAACCGGGCCTTTCCGTAGGGCAGCATTAGACTCTCGGGGGCTACTGGCTCGATGGAGACGCTCGACAGCAAGGAGGCACGGGTGCTGCTGACCGGCATCAGGGGACCGCGCGATCTGGACCGGCTCTCCCCGGAGCAGCTGAATCAGCTGGCCGCGGAGATCCGCACCTTTCTCGTCGACGCAGTGTCCAAGACCGGAGGGCATCTCGGGCCCAATCTGGGTGTGGTCGAGCTGACCATCGCCCTGCACCGGGTCTTCGAGTCGCCGAGGGACAAGGTGCTGCTGGACACCGGCCACCAGTCCTACGTCCACAAGCTGCTCACCGGGCGCCAGGACTTCTCGCGGCTCAAGAAGAAGGGCGGGCTGTCGGGTTACCCGTCGCGCGCCGAGTCCGAGCACGACGTCATCGAGAACAGCCACGCCTCCGCCGTCCTCGGCTGGGCCGAGGGCATCGCCAAGGCGAACGAGCTGCGGGGCAAGGACGACCATGTGGTCGCGGTCATCGGGGACGGCGCGCTGACCGGCGGGATGGCCTGGGAGGCGCTGAACAACATCGCCGCCGCGAAGAACCGCCCGCTGGTGATCGTCGTGAACGACAACGAGTGGTCCTACTCGCCGACCATCGGCGGCCTCGCGAACCACCTCGCCACCCTGCGCACCACCGACGGCTACGAGCGTTTCCTGGCCCGCGGCAAGGACCTCCTGGAGCGCACCCCGGTCGTCGGCCGGCCGCTGTACGAGACGCTGCACGGCGCCAAGAAGGGGCTGAAGGACTTCATCGCCCCGCAGGGCATGTTCGAGGACCTGGGGCTGAAGTACGTCGGCCCGATCGACGGCCATGACATCGAGGCGCTGGAGTCCGCGCTGCAGCGGGCGAAGCGTTTCGGCGGCCCGGTCATCGTGCACTGCCTCACGGAGAAGGGCCGCGGCTACACCCCGGCCGAGCAGGACGAGACCGACCGTTTCCACGGCATCGGCCCGATCCACCCCGACACCGGTCTGCCGATCTCGGCGGGCGGCGCCGACTGGACCTCGGTCTTCGGCGAGGAGATGGTCAAGCTCGGCGAGGAGCGGGAGGACATCGTCGCGATCACGGCGGCGATGCTGCACCCGGTGGGCCTCACCGAGTTCGCGAAACGGTTCCCCGAGCGGGTCTTCGACGTGGGCATCGCCGAGCAGCACGGCGCCGTGTCGGCGGCGGGCCTGGCCACCGGCGGGCTGCACCCGGTCTTCGCGGTCTACGCCACGTTCCTCAACCGCGCCTTCGACCAGGTGCTGATGGATGTGGCGCTGCACAAGTGCGGCGTCACCTTCGTCCTCGACCGCGCCGGGATCACCGGTTCGGACGGGGCTTCCCACAACGGCATGTGGGACATGTCGCTGCTCCAGGTCGTCCCCGGGCTGCGGATCGCCGCCCCGCGCGACGCGGGCCAGGTGCGCGCGCAACTGCGGGAGGCCGTCGAGGTGGACGACGCGCCGACGGTGGTGCGGTACTCCAAGGGCGCGGTCGGCCCGGAGGTCGCCGCGGTCGGCCGGATCGGCGGCATGGACGTGCTGCGCGAGCCCGCCGAGACCGCGGGGGACACCCCGGACGTGCTGCTGGTCTCGGTCGGCGCGCTCGCCCCGATGTGCCTGGAGATCGCCGACCTTCTGGACAAGCAGGGCATTTCGGCCACCGTGGTCGATCCGCGCTGGGTCAAGCCGGTGGACGAGGAGCTTCCCGCGCTCGCCGAGCGCCACCGCGTCGTCGTCACCGTCGAGGACAACAGCCGGGTCGGCGGTGTGGGCTCCGCCATCGCCCAGGCGCTGCGCGACTCCGGTGTCGACATGCCGGTGCGCGACTTCGGCATTCCGCCGCGCTTCCTGGAGCACGCCTCCCGCAAGGAGGTCATGGCCGAGATCGGTCTGACCGCCCCGGACGTCGCCCGCCAGATCACCGGCCTGGTGTCGCGGCTCGGCGGCGGCTACGAGGAGCCGTCCGGTACGGAGGGGCAGGGCGTGGCGACGCGCCCGGCGACCCCCGCCGAGCCGGTGCGCGACTAGCTTCGTCACACGAGGGCCCCGGCCCGGACCTCCGCGGTCCGGGCCGGGGCCCTCATCTGCTCCGACCGGCCCAGCGCCGGTCCCGCTCGCCCGCCCCCATCGGGTGAATCGGCGAGGCCGCCGAGTGTGCGCGCTTCGCTCCGGGGCGGTTGGCAGAACCATGACGCGCGGGGGCAGGCGTGGAGGTGTCACCGGTGAGCGATGAGGAACCAGGCGGCGACGGAGGCCGTGGCGGCGGCCCCCGGGGCAAGGCCCGGCCGGCCTATCTGCGGACGAAGACGATCGAGCAGTCCATCCAGGACACCGAGGAGCCCGAGCACGCCCTCACCCGGTCGCTGTCCGCCCTCGACCTCACGGTCTTCGGCGTCGGCGTCATCATCGGCACCGGCATCTTCGTGCTCACCGGGGCCGTCGCCAAGCAGCAGGCGGGCCCCGCGACCGCGCTGGCCTTCGTGGTCGCGGGCGTGGTGTGCGCGCTGGCCGCGCTGTGCTACGCCGAGTTCGCCTCGACCGTGCCGGTGGCCGGGTCCGCGTACACCTTCTCGTACGCCTCGCTCGGCGAGCTGCCGGCCTGGATCATCGGCTGGGACCTGGTCCTGGAGTTCGCGCTCGGCACCGCCGTGGTCGCGGTCGGCTGGGCCGGGTACGTGCGCTCGCTCCTGGGGAACGCCGGCTGGCGGCTGCCCGCCGTGCTCTCCGGCCCCGACGAGGCGAGCGGCTTCACCTTCGACATCCTCGCCGCCCTGCTGGTGCTGGTGCTGACCGCGATCCTGGTCCTCGGCATGAAGCTGTCCGCGCGCGTCACCTCCGTCGTGGTCGCGGTGAAGGTGACCGTCGTGCTGCTCGTCATCATCGCGGGCTCCTTCTTCATCGACGGCGCCAACTACCACCCCTTCATCCCCGAGCCCCGGAGCACACCCGCCGCCTCCGGGCTGAACGCGCCGCTGATCCAGCTGATGGCCGGTTACCAGCCGACGGCCTACGGCGTCGAGGGAATCTTCACCGCCGCCGCCGTGGTCTTCTTCGCGTTCATCGGCTTCGACGTCGTGGCCACCGCGGCGGAGGAGACCAAGCACCCGCAGCACGACATGCCGCGCGGCATCCTCGGCTCGCTCTTCATCTGCACCGTGCTCTACGTGGCCGTGTCCATCGTGGTCACCGGCATGGAGAAGTACTCCCGGCTGTCGATCGACGCCCCGCTCGCCGACGCCTTCAAGGCGACCGGGCACCCCCTCTACGCGGGCCTCATCAGCTTCGGCGCGGCGGTCGGGCTCACCACCGTGTGCATGATCCTGCTGCTGGGCCAGAGCCGGGTCTTCTTCGCGATGAGCCGCGACGGGCTGCTGCCGCGGGTCTTCTCCAAGGTGCACCCGCGGTTCGGCACGCCGTACCGCTCGACGATCCTGCTGGGCGGCCTCATCGCCGTGGTCGCCGGGTTCACCAGCATCAAGCAGCTGGCGGCCCTGGTGAACATCGGCACCCTCTTCGCGTTCGTCGTCGTCGCGCTCGGCGTCATCGTCCTTCGCCGCACCCGTCCCGACCTGCCCCGCGCCTTCCGGGCGCCATGGGTGCCGGTGCTGCCCGCCGTCTCCGTGACGGCGTCGGTGTGGCTGATGCTCAATCTGCCCGCGCAGACCTGGCTGCGGTTCGTGGTGTGGATGGTGCTGGGGCTGGTCGTCTACGTCCTGTACGGGCGCGGCCACAGCCGGGTGACCGAGACCGGTACGCGCGGCTGACGCCCCGTCGGCCCCCTGACACCCCCTAACCCCGGACGCTGCGCGGGCCCACGACCTCCGCGCCCAGCGCCGTCACCCGCTCCCGCAGCTCCCGGTCGGCGGTGACCACCAGGCAGGGCCGCCCCGCGTCGCGCCGGGCCACCACCTCCACGATCAGGTCGTCCCCGCTCCCCGGCGCGGCCTCCACCCGTACGCCCTCCACCGGTTCCACTCCGCGCGCGGCGCCCTCCACCACCAGGACGATGTCCAGGGGCGGTTGACGGGCCCAGCCGGGGACGCCCGCGCGCTCCGGGACGCCGCTCACCGCGATCGCGCCGAGCCGGTCGCGCAGCCGCTCGGCCGCCCCGTGCCGGTCGCGCCACCAGCCGTCCGGCACCGAACCGACCACGTTCGCCGCGTCCACGATCACGAGCCCGACAAGACCACTCATAGACCAGGCAAAATACTATGGGCGACGGGGGTCGGACACATCGACGCGGGAAGGTTGGTCGGCGGGCCATGGCGTTGCGGTTGCTCCGCGGCAAGGACGGCAGGCTCACGGCCTACGCACCGGCGGCGGGCGGTGTCGCCCGCTGGACCGAGGACCGCCCCGGCGGACCGGACTGGACGGGCCCCTGGCTGATCCAGGCCCCCGGACTGTCCCGGGTGACGGCCGCTCAGGGGCCCGACGGCTACGTCCATCTCGTGGGGCTCCGGCACACGGAGGGCAAGGACGGGCCGCAGACCGACATCGTCCACGCCACCCAGTTCCAGACCGGCCGCCCGCTCACCGCGTGGCACTCCCTGGGCACCCCGCACCCCAAGGACCGCGCCAAGGCGCGGCGGATCGGCGCACCGGCCGCGGCGGTGGACTCCACGGGCGCCCTGCGCGTCTTCGTCCGCAACGCCGGGGGCGGGGTGAGCGCGCGGCGGCAGGACCCCAAGGGCGGATGGGACCGCTGGACCGACTGGAAGGGCGCGCACGTGCTGGACGGCCTGTCGGCGGCGGTGACCGCAGACGGCCGCCTCGAACTGCTCGCACCGGCCGGGAAGGGCGCCGCGCTGCGCTGGTACCAGCCCGAGCCCGGCGCCGCCCCGAAGCGGGGCGAGGACGTCCCCGCCGACGCCCGGCCGGATTCGGCGTCCGCGGTGGAGACCAGCCCCGGCACCGTCACCCACTACTGGCGCGACGCCAGCAGCGGTGAGGTCATGGCCTGGCGGCCGGACGCCCCGGCCCCCGCGCCGCTGGGCGGGGCGACGGGCACCGGCCCGGTCGCGGTGCTGCGCGCCCCGGTGGACGGCCACGACTGCACCGTACTGGCGCACCGCGACGCCGCCGGCGGCCGACTGGCCGTCGCCGCGCATCCGGCGGAGGACGAGGCGGCGGGCGTGTGGTGGACCCCGTCCGGCGACCCCGGCGCCCAGCACCCGGCGCTGGCCCGCGACGGGCGCGGGCTGGTCGTCCTGGCCGCGCTCGCGCCGGACGGCGGGCTGCTGGTGGCGCGTCAGAAGACGGACGAGCGGGGCCTCGCCCTGCGCGCCTGGTCCCGGGTGGGCGGCCCGGGACCGGCGGACTAGGGGGTGTCGTGTGGATCAGGCCGGATCAGCGAGCGGCGTCTGGTGCAGGGGGCACCTCCCAGCGGTAGCTGGGGGAGCCTCGCAACCCGC
>NZ_JBEYAL010000029.1:62861-126793 GCF_040631655.1 Streptomyces sp. NPDC019937 | reverse complement strand
TCGGCACCGCGGCGGCCGCGACCTGGCGCGGCGCGGCCGAGGTGTTGGCCAGCGCCAGCTGCCCGGTGCGCCGCGAGAAGGCCACCCGTTCTCACCGCTCGAGCCGCGGTCAGTCCTTGTACGCGGCCGTCGGCGCGCTGGACTTCTCCAGCAGCGCGAAGGCGTCCTCGACCTCGGCCTTCTCGGCCAGGTTGGGGTTGGCGTTGGTGCAGGACGTACCGGCGCTGGCGCCGGACATCAGGCTGGAGCAGGGCCCCGGCTTCACATCGGGCAGGCCCAGGATGTGGCCCATCTCGTGCGAGGCGATCCGTACGGTGTTGTGGCCCTCGTCCACGGCCTGCCGTCCGAAGTAGATCGTGCCGCTGCCGAGGGCGGTGACCTGGGCGCGGGGCCAGCCGTTGTCCGCCACGACGCGCAGGTTGGCCCGCTGGCCGGAGGCGGCCGGCTTGAGCTGCACGTTCTTCACGCTCTGGTTCCAGACCGCCGCGCCCTTGGCCACCGCGTCCTTGAACTCGGCGGCCCCGTCGGCGTCGTACGTGACCACACGCACGGCGGCATCGGGCGCCGGGGCGGCCACCGCCTGGCCGCCCGCCAGGGCGAGCACTGCCGCGATCGCGGCGGGCAGTGCGCGGACGAGTCTGCTGGATGTCACATCGGCCTCCTCGTGGGGGAAAGGATCCATTCCGGACGTGCACATGACGAACCGTCATGTCTCAACGGCCACTGTGCCCACGCCCGCACCCATCCAACCCGCCCTCCCGCGGCCAGGTCACACCGGGGTCGGGGGCGGCGCCAGTTGGCAGGTCCCCACGTCCGAAACCTCCCCCCGCGCCGGGTGTTCTCCCTAAGCTGCTGTGCGACCTGTCCCACACCCACCGAGGAGTGATCGCCATGGCGGACACCGCCGATTCCACCCCCGCCCCCGTCTCGCCGTCCGCCGTCGAGGCGGGCCACTGGGTCCTGGACCCGGCCGGGTCCACGGTCCACGTCCGGCACAAGACGTTCTGGGGACTGGTCACCGTGACCGGTGTCTTCACGGGCGTCAGCGGGGAGGGCGATGTGGCGGCGGACGGTTCCGCGCGGGGCACCCTCACCATCGACGCCGCGTCGCTGGACACCCGGAACGCCAAGCGCGACGAGCATCTGCGCAGCAAGGACTTCCTCGATGTGGACCACCACCCCGAGATCGTCTTCGTGGTCTCGAGCGCGGTGCCGGGCGAGAGTGCCGCCGTCGCGGTCGACGGTGAGCTGACCATTCTCGGCAACCCCCGCCCGCTGTCCTTCACGGCGCGGCTCACCGAGGCCACCGCCGACGCCGTCACGCTCACCGCCGAGGTCGACGTCGACCGCACCCGCTTCGGCATGACCTGGAACCGGCTGGGGATGATGCCGGGCGCCGCCGCGATGACCGTCACCGCGCGCTTCACCCGCCGTTGAGCAGGGCACCCCGCACGACCCCTAGAATCGCCGGATGGCTCTTCCCGAAAACGGACCCGATGTCGCAGCCGGACCTGAGGTCGCGGGCGGCCCCGATGGCAGCGAGGCCCTGCGCGTGCTGCACCGCGTCTTCGGTTATGACGCGTTCCGGGGAGGCCAGCAGGAGATCATCGAGCATGTGATAGCCGGTGGTGACGCACTGGTCCTGATGCCGACCGGCGGCGGCAAGTCGCTGTGCTACCAGATCCCCTCGCTCGTGCGGAAGGGGGTCGGGGTGGTCATCTCGCCGCTGATCGCGCTCATGCAGGACCAGGTCGATGCCCTGAGGAACCTCGGCGTGCGGGCCGGGTTCCTCAACTCCACCCAGGACCTGGACGAGCGGCGGCTGGTGGAGGCCGAATTCCTCGCGGGCGAGCTGGACCTGCTCTACCTCGCGCCCGAGCGGCTGCGCGTGGAGTCCACGCTGCGGCTGCTGGACCGGGGCACGGTCTCGCTGTTCGCCATCGACGAGGCGCACTGCGTGGCCCAGTGGGGGCACGACTTCCGGCCCGACTACCTGGCCCTGTCCGAGCTGCACGAGCGCTGGCCCACGGTACCCCGGATCGCGCTGACCGCGACCGCCACCGAGGCCACCCACGGCGAGATCGCGTCCCGGCTGAAGCTCCAGGACGCCCACCACTTCGTGGCGAGCTTCGACCGCCCCAACATCCAGTACCGGATCGCCCCGAAGAACGAGCCGAAGAAGCAGCTGCTGGAGCTGTTGCGCACCGAGCATCCGGGCGACGCCGGAATCGTCTACTGCCTCTCCCGCGCCTCGGTGGAGAAGACGGCCGAGTTCCTGGTGAGCAACGGGATCGAGGCGGTGCCCTACCACGCGGGTCTCGACGCCCGGGTCCGCGCCGAGCACCAGGCGCGCTTCCTGCGGGAGGACGGGCTGGTCGTGGTGGCGACGATCGCGTTCGGCATGGGCATCGACAAGCCGGACGTGCGGTTCGTCGCCCATCTGGACCTGCCGAAGTCGGTCGAGGGCTACTACCAGGAGACGGGCCGCGCCGGACGGGACGGGCTGCCGTCCACCGCCTGGCTGGCGTACGGGCTGCAGGACGTCATCCAGCAGCGGAAGATGATCGACACCTCCGAGGGGGACGACGCCCACCGGCGCCGGCTGGGGCAGCACCTGGAGGCGATGCTGGCCCTGTGCGAGACCGTCGAATGCCGCCGGGTCCAGCTGCTGGCGTACTTCGGCCAGCGGAGCACCGCGTGCGGCAACTGCGATACGTGTCTGACGCCCCCGGAGTCCTGGGACGGCACCATCCCCGCGCAGAAGCTGCTGTCGACGGTGGTCCGGCTCAAGCGGGAGCGGAACCAGAAGTTCGGTGCCGGACAGGTGATCGACATCCTGCTCGGCAAGAAGACGGCCAAGGTCATCCAGTTCGACCATGACGCGCTGTCGGTGTTCGGCATCGGCACCGAGCTGCGCGAGGCCGAATGGCGCGGTGTGGTACGGCAGTTGCTGGCCCAGGGGCTGATCGGCGTCGAGGGCGACTACGGCACGCTGGTGCTCACCGACGCGAGCGCCGAGGTGCTGGGGCGGCAGCGCGAGGTGCGGCTGCGGCGCGAGCCGGAGAAGACTCGTACGGGCAAGGCGGCGAAGGCGGGCGCGTCCGGGTCGTCGTCGAAGTCCCGCAAGGCCGCGGCCGATCTTCCGGAGGAGGCGGTGCCGGTCTTCGAGGGGCTGCGGGCCTGGCGGGCGGCGACCGCGAAGGAGCAGGGCGTACCCGCGTATGTGATCTTCCACGACGCGACGCTGCGCGAGATCGCGACGGTCGTCCCCTCGACGCTGGAGGAGCTGGGCGCGGTGAACGGGGTCGGCGAGAACAAGCTGCTCAAGTACGGGCAGCAGATCCTGGACACGCTGGCGCCTTGAGGGTACCGGCCGAAGCCCTGCCCCGCTGGTCGGGGCAGGGCTTTGGCATGTGGTGAGCAGAGGGGTTACCGTCGAGTATTACCTCCGGTAACCTCGAGGTGATGGTGGCCGCCGGGGACTGGGGTACTCCGGCGGCCACTCACCTTCCTCGCCTCCGTGCCGCTACAGCTCCTGGATCCGGATGTTGCGGAACGAGACCACATCGTCCGTGCTGTGGTTCTGCAGACCGATGTATCCGGAGGCGAACCGGCGGCCGTCGGTGCCCGGGTCGTCCGAGCGCGGCGGGGTGAAGTCCTGGCCCCCGGCGTTCTCGAACTCATTGATCAGCACACCGTTGCGGTAGATCGTGTAGTGCTGGCCGATGACCCGGATCTCGTAGTCGTTCCAGCTGCCCTTGGGCGTCACACCGGCGCCGCCCAGTCCGACCCGGTCGAAGCCGTAGATCGAGCCCGTCTTGTACATGTCGCCGTCCGGGCGGTCGTTGATCTGCACCTCGTGCCCGTACTTGATGGCGACCCACTCCGGGCGGGACTCCTCGGGGTGGTCGTTCACGTCCGGGAAGCGGACGAAGACACCGCTGTTGGCGTTGCCCGTGCCCGGGGCGTCGTCACGGAACTGCAGCTTCAGCGAGAAGTCGTCGTAGGTGCGCCGCGGGAACCACAGCATGCCCATGCCGTCGACCGTGGAGCTGCTGGTGATGGTGCCGTCGTCGTTCAGCCCGAAGCCACCGCCGCCCACGTGCTGCCACTGGTCGAACGACTTCCTCGTACCGTCGAAGAGGTCGTGGTAGCCCTCGCTCTGGCCGGGCTTGCCGATCCCGGACTCGTCGGCGGCCTGGTTGATGGCGTCGTTCTCGCGCTGGTCGATCACGCCGTCGGAGAGCAGCTTTGCGGTGACCGAGGTGACGTGCTTGAGGAACAGGGCGTGGGAGGACCAGTCCTTCTCGTCCTCGATCAGCTCGTTGATGGTGCAGCGGGCGCGGGTCATGCGGTTGGGGACGCCGGTGTCGACCGTACCGACGATCACGGTCAGCCGCTCGTCCCACTCCGGGCACGCGGGGGCGGGCACCCCGCCGCCCTCGTCCACGGTGAACGCCAGCGACCTGGGCGACGAGGTGTTCCCGGCCTTGTCGGTGGCGCGGTGGGCGAGGGTGTGGCGGCCGACCCGGTCGACGACGACGGGGGCGGTGTACGCGAGGTACGGGCCGCCGTCGAGGGAGTACTCGGTCTTCGCCACACCCGACCCGGCATCGGTGGCGGTGAGGGTCACCTTGGCGCTGCCGAGGTAGTTGCCGTCCGAGTTCTTGGCGCCCTCCACCTTCGCGGCGGTCTCGGGCGGGGTGGTGTCCGTGCTCGGCGGCGCGACCACGGAGAAGCCCACCGATTTCGCCTCGGAGGTGTTCCCGGCCCGGTCGGTCGCGCGGTAGCGCAGCGTGTGGGAGCCGTGGGTGTTCACCGTCACCGGCGCGGTGTACTTCGTGAAGTCGCCGCCGTCCAGGGCGTATTCGATGGTGTTGACGCCGGACCCGGTGTCGGAGGCGGTGACGGTGACGGTGGCCGTGTCGTAGTACTCACCGCCCGGGCCCTGCTTCCCGGACACCGTCGCGGAGGTCGCGGGCGGTGTCCTGTCGTCCGTCGGCGGGGCCACGACGCGGAAGTCCGCCGACTTCACCCCGGAGGTGTTGCCCGCCTTGTCGGTGGCCCGGTAGCGGATGGTGTGCGTGCCCACCTCGTGCACCATCACCGGGGCGGTGTACGGCTGGAACGCCCCGTCCCCCACCGCGTACTCGATCCGGTCCACGCCCGAGCCCGCGTCGGTGGCGGACACCGTGACCGTGGCCATGCCGAGGTACGCGCCGTCCGCGTCCCGCTCGCCCTCGACCTTCGCGGAGGTCTCGGGCGCCGTGGTGTCCTCGCCCCCGCCGTCCTCGGTGACCACGAGGATGCCCTGCATCTGGCCGTGGCCGGGGATGGTGCAGTGGTAGCGGTAGCGGCCCGGGGTGAGGGTGACCTCGACGGAGTGCTTGCCGCCGGTGTCGTCCGCGGGGTTGGCGAGGATGTTCAGCGGGACGTCGTTGTTGTACTCGGGATCCGACACGTCGAAAGTGAGCGTGTGCGGCATTCCCATGGTGTTGCCGGTGGCGGTGCTGTTCTCGAAGACGATGGTGGTCTTCCCGGCGACCGCCGTGGTGGGCGCCGAGACGTATTTGGTGATGTCGTCACCCGCGGTCCAGGTCAGCGTCTGCTGTGCGGTGGCCTTCCCGGATGCCGCGGTGGCCGTGGACAGCCCCGTGGTCAGGCCGAGGACCATGAGCAGCGCGGCGAGCAGCGCCATCCACGATCTGGGGGGTTTCTGCCGCCGTCGTCTCACCGCTGCTCCGCCTTCCTGGCCACGTCCTTGGCGAGCGGGGTGGGCTCGCCGCCGTTGTAGGTGATGTGCCACAGCGCCGACTTGGCGTCGGAGGTGAAGAAGCCGCGCCCGTAGTCGAGGACGTAGAGCGAGCCGTCCGGGGCGAACTTCCAGTCCATGAGGTTGCGGATGCCGTCGGCGCCCACCGGGATGATCTTCTTGAGGGATTCGGCGTGCACGGGCAGCCCGCCCTTGCCGACGGTCCTGGGGTCGGTCACCACCGCGTGGCGCGGCTGGTCGCCGTCGTAGAAGTCGCCGACGAACCACTTGCCGTCCCAGTACGCGGGCCACTTGGTGGTGCTGTTGCTGGTCTCGTCGTACCGGTAGACCGGGCCGTTCATGGTGGCCTGGCCACCGCCCTTGAGCCAGGGCAGCAGGAACTTCGCCTCGGACGCCTTGTAGCTGGGGATGCCGCCCGCGTCCCGCGGATAGTCGGGGGCGCCGCCCTGGGGTGAGTACCAGATGGTGTTCCCGGTGACCGGCGGCAGGTTCACCAGGCCGTTGTTGTTGGGCGACTCGTTCTTGGGGTGATCGCAGTCGTACCAGCCCAGCGGCTTGCCCGGATCGGGCAGATTGCGGTCGCGGTACGGCTGCTTGTTGCCCATGCAGAACGGCCAGCCGTGGTTGCCCGCCTTGGTGATGGCGGCGAAGGTGTCGTACTTGGCGGGGCCCCAGGTGGTGCTGGGTTCGCCCGCGTCGGGGCCGACCCAGCCCGCGTAGAGGATGTCGGTCTTCTTGTCGACGAAGATCCGGGCGGGGTTGCGCACCCCCATCACATAGATCTCACCGCGGGTCTTGCCGCCGCCCTCGTCGGGCTCCTTGCCGGTGAACAGATTGCCCTCGGGGAGGGTGTAGGTGCCGTCGGCCTCGGGGTGGATCCGCAGGATCTTGCCGTTGAGGTTGTTGGTGTTCCCGGCGGTGCGGCGGGCGTCGGCGAAGGAGACGCCCTTGTAGTTCGGCTGCGGGTTGTTTCCCGAGTAACCGTCGCTGAACTGGGAGGAGTTGTTGTCGCCGGTGGCGATGTAGAGATTGCGCTCGGAGTCCCAGGCCATGCCGCCGCCCGCGTGGCAGCAGCTGTGGATCTGCACCGGCCAGGACAGCAGCACCTTCTCCGAGCCGAGGTCGAGCTTGTTCGTCCGGAGGTTCAGCGTGAAGCGGGAGACCCGGCGCTCGGCCATCCGGGTGTCGCGGTTGATCCGGGAGTGCGGGGTGTAGTGCAGATACACCCAGCCGTTGGTGAGGAAGTCCGGGTCCAGCTCGATGCCGAGCAGCCCCTCCTCGTTCTTGATCAGCTCATCGCCGCCGCCCTTGTTACCGAAGACGGTGAGCGCGCCGGCGAGCGTCACCTTGCCGGTCCTGGGGTCGTAGACGTGGATCTGACCCTGGCCCTTGCCGATGTCGGGGTCGTTCCAGTCGGTGACGACGGGCGCGCTGTTGTCGCTGCCGCCGCGGCCGATGTACAGCACCCGGCCGTCCGGGGCGGTGACCAGGCCGTGCGGCTCGCCGATCTGGTCCGCCTGGCCCGGCTGGTTGGGCTTGGTGACCCGCTCGGCCTTGTAGTTGGCGGTGATGGTGGCCTGGCAGTCGGCGCGGGCGAGGCGGGTGGTCCACAGCAGCGCGCCGCGCAGATGGGCGCGGAAGTCCGTCTCCCGGAACCCGGCCGCGGTGCCGCCCATGCCGGTGTAAAAGGACCGGCCGCCGTCATAGTCGCGGCACCAGGAGATGGGGTGGTCCCACCCGCCTGAGCCCGCGCCCGGCTGGTAGCTGCTCTCCCGGACCCGGGCGACGGTGTGCACCTGGCCGGAGGGGTTCGTCTTCCAGTTGAGCCAGATGTCGGGGCGCTTCCACTCCAGCGGCAGGTCCTTGGTGGCCGGATGGGTCCGGTCGCCGACCTCGACGACGGCCCGCTGGACGGTGGCGGGGCTGGTGGCGGCGGGGCGGGCGCCGATCAGACCGGTGAACCAGTCCGAGTACGGCTCGTTGCGGGCCGCGTCGTGGATGCCGAGGAAGCCGCCGCCCGCCTCCATGTACGTTTCGAGTCCGGCTTCCTGCTCCGGGTCGAGCACATCGCCCGCGCCGGTCAGGAAGACGACCGCGTTGTACGTGCCGAGCTTCGGCGTCGTGAAGACGGAGGCGTCGGCGGTGGCGTCGACCGTGAAGCGGGTGGCCGCCGGACCCTGGTTGCCGATGCGCTCGATGGCCTCGATACCGGCGTCCACGGTCGGCGCCTCGTCCCCGGCCGAGCCGTGGAACACCAGCACCTTGACGTCGTCACCGCCCGGCGGGGACGGCAGCGCCGGCCGCGGCCGCTCCTCGGGGCGGGCGGCGGCGGGAGTGCCGCCGAGCATGGTCGCGGTGACGGCCCCGAACAGCAGTGCCGCCAACGCCGCGCGTCTCCTCCGCGGCCGACGCTTCGTCAGCCGACGCCTTTCCGAGGGCTTTTGGTACGGTTCATCCCGCATGAGTAACCCATCCCTCTCCGGTACCGGATACACCGTTGAAGGAAGCTAGACGCCTTTTCGCGGTCCGCCAATAGCTATGACCGCAACTCGACGAACTTTGTCCTGAGTGTGGATGAACGGGCGTCCCGCCGCTACCGTGATGCCATCCCCGGGGCACGTGCGCATCGGCAACGCAGCAACAGCGGCACCGAGTTGGGAGAGCGATGAGCGACGCACCCGGCACCATGCCCAGACGCGGCTTCAGCCGCCGCCTGCTCGCCGGCGGCGCGGCCGCCGCGGCGATCGGCGGCCCGCTGCCCCTCGCCTCCCCGGCCTCCGCCACGTCCGCGGAAGGCCCGAAGCGGCGCGTGGCCACGGCGGCGGCCGGTGGCGTGGTGCGCCGCATGAAGCTGTACGCGGAGAAGCTGCCCGACGGGCAGATGGGCTACGGCCTGGAGAAGGGCAAGGCGTCCATCCCCGGCCCGCTCATCGAGCTGACCGAGGGCGACACCCTGCACATCGAGTTCGAGAACACCATGGACGTCACCGCCAGCCTCCATGTGCACGGCCTGGACTACGACACCGCCAGCGACGGCACCCAGCTCAACCGGAGCGCCGTGGAACCGGGTGGGACACGTACGTACACCTGGCGCACCCACGCCCCGGGCACCCGCGCGGACGGCACCTGGCGGCCGGGCAGCGCGGGCTACTGGCACTACCACGACCACGCGGTCGGCACCCCGCACGGCACCGGGGGCATCCGCAAGGGGCTCTACGGTCCGGTGGTGGTGCGCCGGGCGGGCGACATCCTGCCGCAGAAGCAGTTCACCATCGTCTTCAACGACATGACGATCAACAACAAGTCCGGCCATGACGCGCCCGAGTTCAGGGCGACGGTGGGCGAACGCGTCGAGATCATCATGATCACCCACGGCGAGTACTATCACACCTTCCATATGCACGGTCATCGCTGGGCGGACAACCGCACGGGCATCCTGGAGGGGCCGGACGACCCGAGCCGGGTCATCGACAACAAGATCACCGGCCCGGCCGACTCGTTCGGCTTCCAGGTCATCGCCGGGGAGAACACCGGCGCGGGCGCGTGGATGTACCACTGCCATGTCCAGAGCCATTCCGACATGGGAATGGCGGGGCTCTTCCTGGTCGCCAAGCCCGACGGCACGATCCCGGGCTACGACCCGCACCACCTGACGGCCGACCGGACGTAGCCCCGAGGGCGGTCCGCTCAGGAGGAGCCGTCGGGGTCCCAGTGGAGCAGGCGCACCTGGGCGACGGTGCGGACGTGGCGGCGCATGGCCGCGGCCGCGGCCTTGGAGCGGCCCTCGGCGATGGCGTCCAGGATCTTACGATGCTGGGCGAACGACCGCTTGGGTCGGCCCGGCTGACGCAGCGACTCCTCCCGGCTCTCGCCGATCTGCTCGGCGATGGAGCGCATGAACTCCGCCAGCAGCGGGCTGTGGGCGGCCGCGGTGACGGCGGCGTGGAAGCGGCGGTCACCCTCGACGCCGTGGCGGCCCGTCGCGATCTCGTCCTCCATCCAGTGGAGCGCCTGCTCCAGGGCGGCGAGGTCGTCTTCGGTGCGGCGCTCGGCGGCGAGTTCGGCGAGCTTGGTCTCCAGCGCCTCGCGGGCATCGAGCACATCGGGCAGCCGCAGCCTGCGCTCCATCAGGCGCTCCACGGGCTCGGTGTCGAGGCTGTCGCGGAGCAGCCGCATACCGCCGCCCTGCCGCACCTCGACCAGGCCCTGCACCTCCAGCACGACGATGGCCTGCTTGACGGAGGCGCGGCTGATGCCGAGCCGCTCGGCGAGTTCCCGTTCGGTGGGCAGCCGGTCGCCCGCGCGCAGCCCGCCCTCCTCGACGTAGGCGCGCAGCCGCTCCAGCACCTGCTCGTACAGGCGCTGACGGTTCATCGGGCGCAGTGCGTCGTCGGCCATACGAGCTTCCCCCTGCTGCGGCTGGCTGCTGCGGTTGGTGACGGCTCCGATCCGCAGCGTAGCACCCGGCGAGCACCAATGGCCGATTGGCTCAGCCAATGTGCCACACATGTATTGACTGTTGCGCCTCCCCGCCCGCAACGTGTCTCGCGGCTGGGCCACTTGTGACGGGAGCGCGCTCGATGTCCGACGAACTGATCTCGATACTCGTGCTGGTGGTGGTCTTCGTGATCGCCACCACCAGATCGATCAACATGGGCGCGCTCTCCTTCGCCGCCGCCTTCGGCGTGGGGGAGCTGGTCGCCGGCTTCGACGCGGACCACATCTTCGCCGGGTTCCCGGGCGATCTGTTCGTGGTGCTGGTGGGCGTGACGTATCTGTTCGCGCTGGCCCGGGCCAACGGGACCACCGACTGGCTGGTGCACGCCGCGATCCGGATGGTGCGCGGGCGGGTGGCGCTGATCCCGTGGGTGATGTTCGCGATCAGCGGCGCGCTGACCGCGATCGGCGCGGTGAGCCCGGCGGCGGTCGCGATCGTGGCGCCCCTCGCGCTGAGCTTCGCGGCGCGCTACCGGATCAGCCCGCTGCTGATGGGGGCCATGGTGGTGCACGGCGCCCAGGGCGGCGGCTTCTCCCCCATCAGCATCTACGGCTCGATCGTCAACGGCATCGTGGAGCGGGAGAAGCTGCCGGGCAACGAGGTCGCCCTGTTCCTGGCCAGCCTCGTCGTCAATCTGCTCATCGCGGCCATCGTGTTCGTCGTGTGCGGCGGGCTGAAGCTGCCCCGCACCGACACCGCGGACGTCTCCGAGGAAGCGGCGCCGGACGCGGACGCCCGGCTCACCCCGGCCCGGATCGCGACCCTGGTGGCGCTGGTGGCGCTGGTGGTCGCGGTGCTCGCCTTCGACCTGGACGCCGGACTCACCGCGATCACCCTCGCGGTCGCGCTCAGCGTCTTCTGGCCGGACCACGGCAAGCGGGCCGTCAACGAGATCACCTGGCCCACCGTGCTGCTGATCTGCGGTGTGCTCACCTATGTCGGGGTGCTGGACGAGATGGGCACCATCACTTACGCGGGCAACGCCGTCACCGACATCGGCATTCCGCTGCTCGCGGCGCTGCTGCTGTGCTACATCGGGGCGATCATCTCGGCCTTCGCCTCGTCCGTGGGCATCATGGGCGCGCTCATCCCGCTCGCCGTCCCCTTTCTCTCCCAGGGGCACATCGGCGCGGTGGGCATGATCGCGGCGCTCTCGGTCTCGGCCACGGTCGTCGACGTCAGCCCCTTCTCGACGAACGGGGCACTGGTGCTGGCGGCCGCGCCCGATGTCGACCGGGACCGGTTCTTCCGCCAGCTGATGATCTACGGCGGCATCATGGTGGTCGTCGTCCCCGCCGCCGTCTGGCTGACGATGGTGGTCCCGGGCCTGGGCTGAACGGCCCGGCCCGGGACCGAAGGGTCAGCACATCGTGTAGTCGGCCCGGCTGCTGTTGTACGAGCAGGTGTCGACCGTGGTGCCGCCGCTCCTGCGGAGCGTGGCCTTGTCGCTGGTGTTGTTCCAGACGTAGGCGCGGCGGTCCTGGTACTTGGTGGCGGAGGTGTCCGAGCCGACGCCGGTCCGCACGGTCACCGTCTTGCCCGCGCCGAGGGTGTACGAGGGGAAGGTGTACGCGTGGCGGCTCGCGTCGACGACCACCCAGCCCTTGAGGCTCACCCCGCGCGAGGTGGAGTTCTTGATCTGCACATACTCGGCGTTGAGGCTGGAGTTGCTCCGGTTGTCCGTACCGGGAGAGTCGTAATAGATCTTGTGAAGGTGCACGGAGCCCGCGGCCCCGGCGGGCGCCGCGGGATACAGCAGCGCGATGGCACAGCCCGCGGCGATGGCCGCGCCGGCCCTGGCGGTGTGACGGAACATGACGTCTCTCCCCTTGCGTCGTGTCGCGGTGGTGCGCACACAGACGGACGGACGGCCGCGCCCGAGATGGTTTGGGAGTCACGAGGTGACTCCCTCGGTGCGGCCGTCCGTCCGTCTTCCCCCACCTGTGTGGGCAACCAGAGTGGACCGCGGAGATCGATCGCGGCAGGGCTGCGCGGCCCCTGATCAGGGGCCGTCCGGCCCTTGCGGCACGCCCCTGCGGCAAACGGGGAGTTGGGGCGCCGGTCGCGTCAGCGGCCGTACTGCGCCCCGCCGTTGATGTGCAGGACCTGCCCGGTGACATACGCGGCCTCCGGGGAGGCCAGATAGCGGATGGCGGCGGCTATCTCGGCGGGCACGCCCGGCTGCCCGGTGAGCGTCTGCCCGATCTGCTGCGCGATGAACTCCGGAGTGCCGCGCTCGCCGAAGAACTCGGTGTCCTCGACATAGCCGGGGGCCACCGCGTTGGCGGTGACGCCCTCCGCGCCCAGCCGCTTGGCCAGTTCGAAGGTGTAGGTGTGCAGGGCGGCCTTGGTGCCGCCGTACGAACCGGGGCCGCGCAGCGCCGCCACCGAGGAAAGGTGCACGATCCGGCCACCGGGGCGGGCGATATGCGGAATGAGGGCTTCGGTCAACAGGACGGCGGTGAGCACATTGGCCGCGAAGTTGCGCTGGTACTGGTCGGCGATGCCTTCCAGGGTGCCGTCGTTGCCGGGGGCGACATTGCCGCCCGCGTTGGTGACGATCACGTCGACGGGGCCGTCGGCGGCGATCTCCCCGGCGGCGCGGCGGACCTGCGCGGGGTCACTGAGGTCGGCGCCGGTCCAGGTGACCAGGCCGTCCCCGTGGGCGGCGTTCAGCTTGCCGACCGCCGCGCGCAGCACTTCGGTGCGGCGGCCGACGATGACGACGCGATCGCCGTCCGCGGCGAAGGACTCCGCGGTCGCCAGTCCGATGCCCGTACCGCCGCCCGACACCACGATCCGTCGCCCCATTACGGCCTCCATCGTGCAAATCGTTGAATCTTGATCACAAGCGTGAATCGACGCTAGGCAGAAAGCGCTTTCCCGTCAAGGGTGTTGGCTTGCGTTCACTATTGACAGGTTCTGTCGCCACTGGCCGAATGATCGGCGCCCCACCGTGTTCCCACAGCTGCTCCGGCATGTGTTCCGGCAGCTGTTCCGGCAAGGAGGACATGTGCGTTTACGTTCGGCCCTCGCCAGCCCCGTCAGACCTGTCATCGCCGTGCTCGTCCTGGCGCTCGGCGTATGCGGTCTGCTGACCGCCCCCGGCCCCGCCGCGGCCGCCGGGTCCGACGACCCCGACCCCGTCGTCAACGGCCTGCGCGGCGACTACTACCTCCAGTCCGCCCCGGGAGCCTTCGACTTCCACGAGCTGAAGGCGACCACCCTCGATTCGTCCCTCGACTTCGACAACCTGGAGCCGCGGCTGCAGACCGCCACCGGGCGGTCCGACGACGTCAGCGTCCGGTGGACCGGCCGCCTCGTCCCCGGGCGCTCCGGGGCGCACACCTTCTCGATCACCGGCGACAACGGCTTCCGGCTGTGGATCGACGGCCGGCCCGTCATCGACCACTGGGTCGACGACTGGGACAAGGAGCAGACCTCCGAGCCGGTCGAGCTGACCGCGGGCCGCGCCTACGACATCAAGGTCGAATACTTCGAGCACTACGGCGGCTCCAACCTCCACCTCGCCTGGACCCCGCCCGGCCGGGCCAAGGAGCCGGTGCCGGCGTCGGCGTTCCGGCTGCCCCCGGACTTCGGCTACGAGGGCCCGGTGAGCAGCGCCGTCCAGCGGGACGGCCGGACGCTGCTGATGGACTTCGCCCGCCCCCTCGCCGCTCCCCCGGCCGGGCTGACCGGCCACCTCACCGCCGTCATCGGCGGCGCGGCCTGGCCGCTGGGCCGGGCCCGGCTGGATCCGGCCGACCCCTCGCGGCTGCTGCTCGCGCTGAAGGAGCCGGTGGTGGGCCGCGGCGGCGAGGCCATCGTGCGCTACGACGGCGAGGGCGGCCTGGCGAACGACGAGGGCGCCATCGGCCAGTTCCTCGCCTTCGGCGGCAACAGTTCGACATACCAGCTGAGCACCCCGTGGGCCGAGGACGTGGGCCCGGACAACGCCCACCCCGAATACCCGCGCCCGCAGCTGACCCGCGACCGGTGGAAGAACCTCAACGGCAGCTGGCAGTTCGCCGCCGCCGAGGAGGGCCAGGCGCCCCCGTTCGGGCAGCGGCTGCGCGAACGCGTCCTGGTGCCGTATCCGGTGGAGTCCAAGCTGTCCGGCCTGGAGCGCCACGAGGACCGCATGTGGTACCGGCGCACCTTCACCGTCCCCGCGGGCTGGAACGTCGGCGACGGGCAGCGGCTGAAGCTGAACTTCGACGCCGTGGACTGGCAGGCGCGGGTCTACGTCAACGGCACCCGCGTCGCCGAGCACCGCGGCGGCTACGACCGGTTCAGCGCCGACGTCACCGACGCCCTGCGCCCGGGGCGCACCCAGGAGCTGCTGGTCGGCGTGTACGACCCGACGGACGCCAAGGACGGCGAGAACCCGCCGATGGGCAAGCAGCGGCTGGACCCCAGCGGCATCTTCTACACCCCCTCCTCCGGTATCTGGCAGACCGTGTGGATGGAGCCGGTGGCCGCCGACCACGCCGACAGCCTCAAGCTGACCCCGGACGTGCCGGGCGAGGCGCTCACCGCGGAGGTCCGCGGGGTGCGGGACGGCGTGCCGGTCACCGCGACCGCGTACGAGGGGAAGCGCGCGGTCGGCCGGGCGACCGGGCGCACCGGCTCGGCCCTGACCGTGCCGGTGCCCTCGCCCCGGCTGTGGTCGCCGGACGATCCGTATCTGTACCGGCTGGAGGTGACCGTCGGGCGGGGCGCGAAGGCCGACCGGGTGACGAGCTACTTCGGCATGCGCGGCATCGCGGTGAAGGAGGTCGACGGCAAGAAGCGCATCGTGCTCAACGGGAAACCGTTCTTCTCCATGGCCACCCTCGACCAGGGCTTCTGGCCGGACGGCCTGCACACCGCGCCGACGGACCAGGCCCTGGCGTACGACCTGAGGATGCACAAGCGGATGGGGTTCAACTCCGTGCGCAAGCACATCAAGGTCGAACCCGACCGCTGGTACTACTGGGCCGACCGGCTCGGGCTGATGGTGTGGCAGGACATGCCCGCCATGAACACGATCGCGCCTTCGGAGCAGGCGCAGGCCCAGTACGAGCGCGAGATGAAGGCCATGATCGACCAGCACATCAGCAGCCCGTCGATCGGCGTCTGGGTCACCTTCAACGAGGGGTGGGGCCAGTACGGCGGCCCGAAGGTGCCCGCGCTCGCCAAGGGCTGGGACCCGTCCCGGCTCATCGACGGCGCCAGCGGCTGGAACGACACCGGCAACGGCGACCTCGCCGACATCCACGCCTACCCCGGCCCCGGCGAACCCCGCCCCGACGCCCGGCGGGCGGGCGTCATCGGCGAGTACGGCGGTCTCGGGCTGGCCGTACCGGGGCACGCCTGGCCCGTGCAGCACACCTATGTGGGCGTGGACCAGGAGCAGTACACGGCCGAATACCTGAAGCTGCTGGACAAGGTGCGGCAGCAGGTGGCCTGCCATGGGAACAGCGGCGCGGTCTACACCCAGATCACGGATGTGGAGGGCGAGCTGAACGGCCTGATCACCTATGACCGCAGGAAGGTCAAGCCCGATGTGGAGCGGCTGCGCGAGGCGCACCGGTCCCTGATCCGCGCGGCGCAGGACCCGGCGTCGATGGAGTGCGCCGGCTAGCCCGTACGCGTCACGGCCGGCGGCGCCACTCGGCGCCGCCGGTCTTGATCGCCGCCTCACGCCGTGTCAGCGTGACGACGCGTCCTGTCCCTCCGAGCGCCTCGGGAGACTCCTGGTGACCGCATCCTCCTCGCTGCCCGTGGACATCGTGCGCGCCCGGCGCCACGGCATCGCCGATCTGCTGGCGCGCAGCGCCGCCCGGCTGCCCGGCAAGACGGCCGTGGTGTACGGCGCGCTGCGCCAGACGTACGCGGAGCTGGACGCGCTGGTGAGCCGCACGGCGGGCGCGCTTGCGGCGCGCGGTGTCACCCGGGGCGACCGGGTGGTGCTGTACGCGCGCAACTCGCACGGCTATGTGGTGGCGTACTTCGCGCTGGCCCGGCTGGGCGCGGTGTCGGTGCCGGTCAACTTCGGCTTGAGGCCCTGGGAGGTCGCGTACCTGCTCGCCCACTCGGGCGCGGTCGGGGTCATCGCGGGCGAGGGGCTGCTGGAGGCGGCCGACGAGGCACTGGCCGAGGCCGCACCCGCCCGCCTCGTCCTGCGCGCGGCCATCGGCGGGGAGGGGCGGGAGGGCTGGGAGGACTTCGCCGCGCTGGGCGAGGAGTACGGCCATCCCGTGCCCGACCCCGCGCTGGACGACGACGATCCGGTCCAGCTCATGTACACCTCGGGGACGGAGTCGCGCCCCAAGGGCGCGATCATGACGAGCCGCTGTCTGATCTCGCAGTATCTGACGACGATCGTGGACGGCGGGATGGCGGCCGACGATGTCGAGGTCCACGCGCTGCCGCTGTACCACTGCGGCCAGTTGCACGTCTTCCTCACCCCGGACGTGTATCTGGGGGCCACCTCGATCATCCTGCCAGGCCCGGATCCGGCGGCGCTGCTGGCGACGGTCGAGGCGGAGCGGGTGACCAAGCTGTTCGCGCCGCCCACCGTGTGGATCTCGCTGCTGCGGCATCCGGATTTCGACAGCCGCGATCTGTCATCGCTGCGGAAGGGGTATTACGGCGCCGCGGCCATGCCGGTCGCCGTGCTGGCCGAGCTGCGCCGGCGGCTGCCGGGGCTCGCGCTGTACAACCTCTACGGGCAGACCGAGATGTCGCCGATCGCGACCGTCCTCGGCCCGGCCGACCAGGAGCGCAAGGCCGGGTCGGCGGGGCGGGCCGCGCTCAACGTCGAGACGCTGGTGGTGGACGAGGACGACCGTCCCGTACCGCCGGGCACCGTCGGGGAGATCGTGCACCGCGGACCGCACACCATGCTCGGCTACTGGCGGGACCCCGAGCGCACCGCGGAGGCGTTCCGCGGCGGCTGGTTCCACAGCGGCGATCTCGGCGTCATGGACGAGGAGGGCTATCTGACGGTCGTCGACCGCAAGAAGGACATGGTGAACAGCGGCGGCGAGAACGTGTCCGGGCGCGAGGTGGAGGAGGCCCTGCACGCCCACCCCGCGGTGGCGGAGGCCGCGGTGTTCGGGGTGCCGCATCCGTACTGGATCGAGGCCGTGACGGCAGTCGTGGTGGCCAGGGCGGGAGAGCGGGTGTCGGCCGAGGAGATCGTGGCGCACTGCGGGGAGCGGCTGGCCGGGTACAAGGTGCCCAAGTACGTGGTGGTGGCCGCGTCCCTGCCGAAGAACCCCAGCGGCAAGATCCTCAAACGGGAACTGCGCGACACCTACGGACACCTCGGCGCCGACGGTTGACGATTCTGTGTCAACTGTTCGAGGCGGCCCCGGAGCGCGGTTTTAGGATGCGGTATTCCCCTGACGTGACGACGAACCGCCCGAGGGCCCTCCATGAGCAACGTCCCGAATCTTGACGCCCTACCCGAGCCATCCCGGCTCACACGCGTGAAGCGACGGCGTCCAGGACTGCTCGTGGCCAATGCCGTGGTGCTGCTGTTCGCCGCGATGGCGGTGACCACGCTCTTCACCAATCCGCGCTTCGAGTGGGGCACCGTCGGGAAATACTTCTTCGAGATCCGCATCCTCAAGGGGATCGGCGTCAGTCTCGGGATGACCGCCGCGACCATGGCCTTCGCCCTCGTGCTGGGCACCGGGGTGGCGCTCATGCGAATGGGTTCCTCACGGCTGATGTCGGCCGCCGCGGGCGCGTTCATCTGGGTGTTCCGCTCGATTCCCATGCTGGTGCAGCTGCTTTTCTGGTACAACCTGGCGGCACTGTTTCCCACCCTGTCCCTCGGAATTCCCTGGGGCCCCCAGTTCATCACCTTCGACGCGAATTCCCTGCTGGGTCCGCTTACCGCCGCGGTCATCGGTCTGACCTTGCATGAAACGGCGTATGTGGCGGAGTTGATCCGTTCCGGTCTGCTGTCCGTACCGGAGGGGCAGCGCCAGGCGGCGGCCGCGCTCGGTTTGACGCCGGCTCAGATCTTCTTCCGCGTCACCCTCCCCCAGGCGCTGCGCGTGATCGTGCCGCCGATGGGAAATGAGCTGATATCTCTCCTCAAGGCCACATCCCTGGTCAGCGTGATCTCCCTGGCCGATCTGCTCTACTCGGTGCAGCTCATTTACTCGAAGAACTTCCAGACCGTTCCCCTATTGATCGTGGCCGCGATCTGGTACATGATCATCACCGGCGTCATCACCCTCGTGCAGCAGCGCCTGGAGCGACGCCTGGGGCGACACACGCTGATACCGGCCGAAAAGGTCACCAAAGTGAAGAGGATCGAGCACTCGGTATGACCGTGGCATCGGAAAGGGGAGCGCAGCCCATTGTCTCCCTGCGCGGGATCGTCAAGTCGTTCCGCTCCACGCAGGTCTTGCACGGCATTTCCCTGGACATCCACCGGGGTGAGACGGTCTGCGTCATCGGCCCGTCCGGATCGGGCAAGAGCACGCTGCTGCGCTGCGTCAACCACCTGGAGATCCCGGACCACGGCCTGGTCGTGGTCGACGGCAGCGTCATCGGCTACCGGCTGCGCGGCACCTCCCTGCACGAGCTGGGCCCCCGCGAGCTGGCCGCGCAGCGCTCGGTCATGGGCATGGTCTTCCAGAGCTTCAACCTCTTCCCGCACCTGACCGCCCGCGAGAACATCGTGGAGGCGCCGCGCCGGGTCCTGGGGCTGTCGAAGGCGAAGGCCGACGCCCGGGCCGAGGAGCTGATGCGCCGGGTCGGACTCGCCCACAAGCTGGACAGCTACCCCGAGCAGCTGTCCGGCGGCCAGCAGCAGCGCGTGGCCATCGCCCGCGCGCTGGCGATGCGGCCGAAGGTGATGCTGTTCGACGAGCCGACCTCCGCCCTGGACCCCGAGATGGTGCAGGAGGTGCTGAGCGTCATCCGGGACCTGGCCGAAGAGGGCATGACGATGGTGGTCGTCACCCATGAGATGCGCTTCGCCGCCGAGGTCGCCGACCGGGTGGTGTTCATGGACGAGGGCCGGATCGTCGAGGAGGGCCCGCCGGAGCGGCTGTTCGACGCCCCCTCCCACGACCGCACCCGCACGTTCCTGTCGAAGGTCAGCGCATGAGCACCGAACGTCCACTGCCCGCCAAGACCCGCGCCCGGCTGGACCTGTGGGACGGCTACCGCTCGTACCACTACCTGGAGCCCGGCGCGGACTTCCGGGCCTTCGAGCTGGTGCCGGCGGTGGGCCGGGTGCCCGGCTCGGCGCCGGTGTGGAGCGAGGACGTCGAGGCCCGGGCGCGGGACTTCGAGGAACGCCATCTGGTGATCTCCGCGCACGACCATCTGTCGCTGCGGCCCGCGGATCCGGGGGACTTCGCCGCGTTCCGCCGCCAGGGCCGCGAGGCGATCCCGTACGAGGGCATCGCCCACTCGGGCGTGGACCTGTTCTTCGACGGCGGCCCGGCCGCCGTCAGCATGATCCGCTCGCACACCCCCTGGGACTGGGACGACGCGGTGAGCGATCTGGCCATGCGTCAGGCCGACTTCGCCCATCAGCGCCTGGTGGCCCCGGTGCGCACCCTGGAGGACGCGGAGCGGGCCCGGGCGGGGAACCAGGTGGGCGTCGTGCTGACCCTGGAGTCCGCGTCCCCCATCGGCAACGACGTCGACCGGCTCGATCTGCTCTACGGGCTGGGAGTGCGGCTGCTCGGGCTGGTGTACAGCGAGAGCAACCAGCTCGGCTCGGGGCTGGCCGACACCGGCGACACCGGTCTGACGGTGCTCGGCCGCCGCGCCCTGCGGCGGATGAACGACCTCGGCATCATCGTCGACGTCTCGCACACCGGGGACGCGACGGCGCTGGACGCGGTGCGCCGCTCCACCGATCCCGTGGTGATCACCCACGCCGGATCGCGGGCGCTGTGGCCGACCCCGCGGATGAAGCCCGACGATGTGATCCGGGCGTGCGCCGGCTCCGGCGGATTCATCGGCGTCGAGGCGGCGCCGCACACCACCATCACCGCCCGGCACCCCCGGCACAGCCTGGAGTCGGTGATGGAACACCTCGAGCGCTGTCTGGACCTGGTCGGCATCGACCATGTGGCCTTCGGCCCCGACACCAACTTCGGCGATCACACCGCCTGGCACCGCACCTTCGCCCCGCTGTTCGGCAAGGACGACGCGGTCGACGGCCAGACTTCGCAGCCGCCGCCGCACGAGCCGGTCCCTTTCGTCCACGGCTGTGAGAACCCCGGGGAGGCCGTCGGCAACATGATCCGCTGGCTGTTCGACCACGGCTACTCCGAGGAGGACGTGGCGAAGCTCGCCGGGGGCAATGTGCGGCGCGTCGCCGAGACCGTCTGGGGCCGCTGACCGCCCCGGATCCTGCACCCTTCGCGCTTCCCTCTCCCCCACACCCGGAACACCGGGACCGCCCGGATCTCCTGAAACGGAGCACAGCCATGCGCCACCGATCCAGCGCCGCCGCGTGCGCCCTGTTCGCCTCCCTCGCGCTCACCCTCACCGCCTGTTCGGTCGACGACACCCCGAACGACAAGGGCAAGTCCAAGGACTCCATGCCCACACCGACCCTCGCGCTGGAGCCGAAGGACGATGCGCTGGCGGCTCAGGTGCCCGCGGAGTTCACGAAGAAGACCCTGGTCATGGGCGTCAGCGAGTACGCCCCGTATGTGACCATCGGCTCCGACGGGAAGATCACCGGCCTGGTCCCGGATCTGGCCAGGCAGCTCGCCTCCCAGCTCGACATCAAGATCAAGGTGGTGCGGACCCCGTTCGACGCGGTGATCCCGGGGCTGAAGTCCGGCCGGATCGACTTGAGCGCGCCCTCCGGTGACTTCATCGAGCGCCAGAAGGAGGTCGACTTCGCCGACTTCGCCCAGAGCCAGGTGACCGTGATGGTGAACAAGGAGAGCGGGTTCCGCCCGGAGTCCGGCATCGGTATCTGCGGCCACAAGGTCGGCGTCGAGAAGGGCGCGGGCACCGAGAACGTCCTCGAAGGACTCAGCAAGCGGTGTGCCGCGAAGGGCAAGAAGGCCGTGAACCCGCAGGCGTACGCGGATCTGGCGGCCGCGAGCCTGGCCCTGCGGAGCAAGCGGATCGACGCGGTGGTCGCGCCCAGCGCCTCCAACACATCCGTCAGCGAGAGCTCGGACGGCACGTTCGAGACGCTGGAGCTGGACGACATGCTCACCCTTCCCGCGGCGACGGCGATCTACGGCATCCAGGCCAAGAAGGGCACCGGACTCGCCCCCGTGATCGTCAAGGGGCTGCGGGAGATGCAGGAGTCGGGCACCTACGCGAAGCTGTTCGGCGGCTGGCAGATGCCGCTGTCCACCATCACCCGGTCGCAGATGCTCCTCAACGGCTCGAAGCAGTCCCAGACCAAGTGAGCGTCTCCCCCATGGCACCGACCGGGCGGACCGAGGCCACGGAACACCTCGGCGAAGGACTGTGGCGACACCTGCTGCGCGTGCCCCTACGGGACGGGGTGGTCCTCGCCGCCGACCTGTACGCGCCCGAGGAGCGGCCCGGTCCGCGGCCGGTGATCCTGGAGCGCACCCCGTACGGCCGCCGCGCCGCCCGCGAGTCGGACCGCTGCCGCCATGACGAGCCGGTGCCGGACCCCGAGGAGACCTCCGCCCTCTTCGTCCGGGCCGGATACCACGTGGTGCGGCAGGACTGCCGGGGCCGGGGCGACTCCGGGGGCACCTTCGTGAAGTACCTGGGCGAAGGGCCGGACGGCGCGGACACCCTCGAGTGGATCGCCGCGCAGCCCTGGTGCGACGGGCGGGTCGCGATGATGGGCGTGTCCTATTCGGCACACGCCCAGACGGCGGCCGCCGCCGAGTCCCCCGCCCCGCTGGCCGCGATGTTCATGGACTCCGGCGGCTTCGCCAGCGCGTACGAGGCGGGCATGCGGATGGGCGGCGCCTTCGAACTCAAGCAGGTCACCTGGGCGTTCCGGCACGGCGAGGAGAGCCCGGAGGCGGAGCGGGACCCGCTGGTGCGCAAGGCGTTCGCCGGGACCGATCTGCGGGACTGGTTCACCGTGCTGCCGTGGCGCGCCGGCCTCTCCCCGCTGGCGCGGGTCGGCGGTTACGAGCGGTATCTGCTGGAGCAGTGGCGGCACGACGCGTTCGGCGCGTACTGGCGCCAGCCCGCGCTCTACGGGCGGGGACACTACGACCGCTTCCCGGACGTGCCGACGCTGCACATGGCGAGCTGGTACGACCCGTATGTGCGCTCCACCATCGAGAACTTCACCGCCATGGGGCGGCTCAAGACGTCCCCGGCGTATCTGGTGATGGGGCCGTGGACGCACGGCGCGCGCTGTGTCACCTTCGCCGGTGACGTGGACTTCGGGCCCGCCGCCACGTTCAGCGACAACGTGGACACCTCGTATCTGGCCTTCCGGCGGCGCTGGTTCGACGTGGTGCTGCGCGGCGGCGACCCCGAGGCGATCCCGCGGGTGCGGTACTTCCTGATGGGCGGGGGCGACGGCCGCCGCGACGCGGCCGGGCGGATGCGGCACGGCGGCCGGTGGCACACCGACACCCGGTGGCCGCCGACCGGGACCCGGGAGACCGCGTTCCACTGCCACACCTCGGGTGAGCTGAGACGGGAGAGACCGGCGGCCGAGGACGCGTGGGTCGAGTACGACTTCGATCCGGGCGACCCGGTGCCGACCCTGGGCGGGCAGGTGACCTCGGGCGAGCCGGTGATGGTCGGGGGCGCCTTCGACCAGGTGCCGGACGAGCGCTTCTACGGGGCGCGCGCGCCGTATCTGCCGCTGAACTCACGGCCCGATGTGATCTCGCTGGTCACCCCTCCCCTGGAGGAGCCGCTGGTGGTGGCGGGCCCCGTCACCGCCCGGCTGTTCATCTCCTCGACCGCGCCGGACACCGACTTCACGGTGAAGCTGGTCGATGTGCACCCGCCGAACGAGGACTATCCGCACGGGTTCGCCATGAACCTCACCGAGGGCATCTTCCGGTGCCGCTTCCACGCCTCGTTCGAGCGGCCCGAACCCCTGGTGGCGGGCGAGGTGTACGAGATCGAGATGACGGCGCCGGACACCGCCAACCGCTTCGGGGCCGGGCACCGGCTGCGGGTGGACATCTCCTCGAGCGACTTCCCGCGCTTCGACGTGAACTCCAACACCGGTGAGCCCGAGGCCGTCACCCGGCGCAAGGCGGTCGCCACCAACCGGGTGTACATGGACGCGGCGCGCCCCTCGGCGGTGCTGCTGTGGACGCGGCCCGACGACGCGTGACCGCCGTCAGCGCATGATGGTGGCCAGCAGGTCCTGCCCCAGCCGGAGCAGGGTGCCGGTGGCCAGCCGGTGGTACACGTACTTGCCCTCGCGCTCGGACTCGACCAGCCCCGCGTCCCGCAGCTGCCGCAGGGTGCGCGAGACCTGGGTGTCGTCCAGGCCGAGCCGCTGGGCCAGTTCGGAGGTGGTGATCGGCTCGCCCAGCAGATGGCGGCACAGCTCCATCCGGCCGAGCGAGGCCAGCGCCGACATCCGGGCCCGCAGCTCCGCTTGTGTGAGCTGCCCGTCTGCCTGCCCCTCCAGCGCGGCGAACTGCAGCACGACGGGGTGGGACTCCTCGTCCTTGACGGTCAGATGCGGCCAGACATGGACGGAGGGGACCAGGAAGAGCGGGCGCGGCCCGATATCGATCTCGGCGACGGCCAGCTTGTCGTAGCGCACCCGCGTACCGCCCTGGGGGACGACCGCGGTGGGGCTGAGCCCGGCCAGCACCTCGGCCAGGCCGCGTCTGCGGACATCGGTGCGCAGCCGCACCACGGCCGCCTCCAGCCGGTCGTACACCGCGCGCCATTCGGCGGCGAAGAACGCGGTGCCGCAGCGCTCCAGGAAGTCGACCAGCCGGGTGCGCATGCCCTCGGGGGAGGCCATCAGCTCATGCGCCAGCTCGCCGCGCCGGAACGAACGCCGCTCGCACTGGGTGATGAAGCGGCAGGCGGCGCCCGGGTCGTGTCGCAGGCTGTGCGCGTCGGGCACCCGCTCCCGGAAACCCAGCACCCCCTGTGCGCACAGCTCCGTGAACTCCTCCAGCGGCAGCTTCTCCAGCAGCCGCAGCTCGTCCTCGAAGGACTGGTCCAGCGGCAGCGTCAGCGGGAACAGCAGGCGGCAGCGCAGCCGCGCCCACAGCGGCGACAGGGCGCTCATCTCCTGGGTGAGCGACGCGTCGAAGGTCGTGCCGAGGCGGCGCGTCCAGCGCTGTGCCTCGGGGTGGTGGTCCGGCTCGGCCAAGATGTGCAGCACCGACATGAGCTCCGCGAGCGGCGAGCGCCCGACGTGGACGTCGGCCGCTCGCGCTGACCGGAGGTTGAGCGTGATCCCCACCCGCGCAGCGTACAGCCGGCCGGCCCCGGCCAGGGGCGGCGATCAGTCGCGGGGCAGGAGGGGGCCCAGCGGGCCGAGGTCCAGGTTCAGGTCGTCCTCGGTGAGCCCGAAGTGTTCCCGCAGCTCCTCCATGTTCTTCTCCAGCGCCATCAGGGTGAGCCCGAGCTTCTCGATCTGCTCGTCGCTGACGCCTCCCTGGTCGACGCGGCGCAGCGCCTGCCGTTCCATCAGCTGGCGCAGCAGCTCCACGATGGTCAGCACCAGACCGGCCAGGCTCTTGCGCACCGACTCCTCGTCCACCTCCAGCCGTCGGGGGTGGCCGGGGCGCCGTTGCTCGGGGGAACGGCCGGCAGGGGAGCGGTCGTCAGGGCGGCGCTCGATGCTCATCTGCGTCTTCCATGTCTTCTATCCGTACGGAAGCGATCAGCGCGCGAAGGGAAATGCGCACCAGATCGATGTCGGCGATGCTCAGGGTGATCTCCCCGGCGATCACGACGCCCCCGGCCAGCACCCGGTCGAGCAGATCGACCAGGGCCACCTCGCGCCGCTCGATCGCGTGGGTCACGACGCCTCTTCGCGCTCGGGCGGCGCGGTGAACGAGTACGGCGGCCACGGCCCGCTCAGCTCCAGGTCGACGCCCGGGTACCGCTCTCCCAGCCCGGTCACGGCGGCGGTGAACTCCTCCGTGCGGTCGTCCGGCACCAGATAGGAGTTGTTGAGCACCATCCAGCCCTCGTACGCGGCCAGCCGGGCGTCCTGCGGCGGATGGGCCGCGGTCTCGGTGGCCAGCGCGGCGAGCGCGGTGTGGATCTCCTCCGCCCGCTCGGTGGCCCGCAGATGGGCGGTCTCCTTGTCGTCCCGCTGGGCGCGGCGGCGCAGCAGATAGGCGGTGCCGGGGCTGTCGCCGCCGGACGGCCCCTCGTCGTCCGGGTCGGGCAGGAAGGCGCGCGGATCGACGTACGCCTTGACGCCCCACTCGGTCCGCCCGGCCACCCGTGCCAGTGTGGCCGTGAAGTCGTCCCGCCGCTCCTGGAGCATCGTGCGGACGCGGCCGTCGTCGTGGTAGATCGTGGCGAAGCGCAGCGGGATGACCTGGCCGTATCCGGCCGCCCGGCCGATGACCCGGTGGTGGGCCCTGGCCGCCCGCTCCAGCCAGGGCAGGTCCTCCAGGTGGGCGCGCAGTTGCTCCTCGCCGAAGTCGGCCAGCGGTACGGAGCCCACCACGGCGGCCAGCCCGGCGCCTGTCACCAGGCGCACCGGCTCGTCCGCCACGCCGGTGAGCCCGGGCGGGGCGGCGCTCTCGTCGCGGGCCGCGGTCACCGCGTACAGCCAGGTGGCGAGGGCCTCCTCGGTCACGGTCCGTCCTCCCGTCCCCGGTCCTCTTCCCGCTCCTGATCACGGCCGGACTCCAGCTCGCCGACGCGCCGCCGCAGCCGCTCGTTCTCGTCCAGGACGTCGCGGGCGCCGGAGGAGAGCGTGGGGTCGTGCTCCCACCAGTCGATGCCCATCTCCTTGGCCCGGTCCACGGAGGCGATCAGCAGCCGGATCTTGATGGTCAGCAGCTCGATGTCCAGCAGGTTGATCTGGATGTCCCCGGCGATGACGATGCCCTTGTCGAGCACCCGCTCCAGGATGTCGGCCAGGCTCGCCGATTCGCGGCGGGCCGGTTCGGGCGGGCCGCCCATGCGCCTGCTCGGCACGTTCCACTCGGCGCCCTGGCTCATGTCCGGTCCTCCGACCTGCCGCGGTAGTAGCGCCGGGCGCGGCGGTAGGAGACGAGTTCGCCCTCGTCGTCGACCTCGACCCGGTACTCGGCGAGGATGTCGGTGGAGTCGGGGATCCGGTGGGTCTCCAGCACTTCGACGCCGACGAGCCAGCCGTCCTCGTGGCGTTCGACCGAGGTGACGCTCTCCGGGTCGTGCCCGGTCAGCTCCCGCAGCTGGCGGGCGGCGCCCCTGGCCGCGGACCGGGCGGTGGTCGCGGGACGCCGGGCGTCGGCCGTGGGACGCCGGTCGCCGGCGGAGCGGCGGTCACCGGTGGGGTGGCGGTCGCCGGTGGGGTGGCGGTCGCCGGTGGGGTGGCGGTCGCCGGTGGAGCGGCGCCGGTCGTCGGCCTCGGGGCGCCGGGCGCGCCGGGGCCGCTCCCGCTCCTCGCCGTGGTCGCGTCCGTCCCGATCCTCGCGGACCACGGCTCACACCTCCAGGCCTCCGCCGGGCGGCCCCCCGGCCATCAGCCGGCGGACCAGTTCGTCCTCCTGCCGGGCCGCGTCCTCCTCGGTCAGCTCTCCGGATTCCCGCTGCTCCGCGACCTCTTCCAGGCGCTGCTGGATCACCCCGGGGTCGTACAGCTGCCGGTGGGCCTCGTCGTGCAACTGCTCGGCGATCCAGCCGAGGCCGCGCACCGGGGCCAGCGGCCAGGTGACCAGTCCGGAGAACAGTCCCATGGCTATTCGCCCTCCTTGGCCGGGCTCATCGCGTCGGCCACGAAGTCATAGGGGGCCAGGGGCCCGAGCAGGCGGATCCGGACCCGGCCGCTCCAGTGCTTGGCCAGCTCCTCGGCGGCCTGCTCGAAGGCCGCCCGCCGGTCGTCCTCGACCAGGAAGGAGGCGTTCACCAGCCCCTCGGCGGAGGACGGTTCGGTACTCACCGAGGCGAGCGCACACGGGCTCAGCCTGCGGTCCACTTCCAGCGCGTCCACGGCCCGCTTGGCGGCGATGGCGTCCATGACCAGCTGTCCCAGCTGGATGCGCTGGTCGTATCCGGCCTCCTCCGGCAGCCCCCGGAGCTCCTCGCGGAGCCGTACGGCCTCGGGCTGCTCGGTCAGCACCTCGCGCAGCACCGCGTCCTGCACATAGCGGGCGCGCAGGGTGAACTGGGAGCGGCCGCGCAGCCGGTCGAGGGCGAGCGCGAAGTCGTCGTGCCCCTCCTCCAGCAGTTCGTCGGTCACCGCGGTGGTGTCGCGCACCACCGTGCCGAACCGGAACGGCAGCACCGGGGAGGACCTGGCCGCCAGGGTGTCCAGCACCCGGGCGTGGGCGCGCAGATCCTCGGGGGTGCCCAGCGGCTTGTCCAGGGACACCTCGCTGACCACGGCCGCCTGCCCGCCGTGGCGCACCAGGCTCACCGTCGCCTCCGGGTCGCCGACGGCGCCCAGATCCCTCACCGCGTCGTCGTTCCGGTCCTCCGGAACGACCCCGTATACGTAGCAGGCACGTCCGTCCTCGGCCATCACCGCTCGCGCTCCCTGCTCGAACTCCGCCGGCGCCGGGGCCGGTCACCGGATTCCGCCCTCTCCCCCGCCTCGGCCTCCTCGCGCTCGTCGCTCTCCTCGTCGCCCTGGAGCAGGTCGGAGACGGTGTCCTTGACGCCTTCCAGAGCGCCCTTGGTCTTCTTGCGGCCGCCGCTCTCCTGCATCTCGTCCATCAGGCCGGGCAGCCCCTTGGTCTCGGTGCCGCTGCGGGCGAGGTCGAGGCGGTTCGTCGCCTCGGCGAACCGTAGATACGTGTCGACGCTGGCGACGACGATGCGGGCGTCGATCGTCAGGATCTCGATCCCCACCAGGGAGACCCTGACGTACACGTCGATGACCAGTCCCTTGTCCAGGATCAGGTCGACCACGTCGACCAGGGCACTCGAACTGGCCCGGTCCAGATACTGACTCTGCTGGCTTGCTACGGTCACCACGCTCACCTGTTCCGGGGGCGGGATCCGTCAGCGCCGTGAAGGCCGCGCCGGCTCCTCGTCCTCCTCGTACTCCTCCTCGTAGGCGTCCTCGTCGCCGTACTCGTCCTCCGGCTCCCCGCGCTCTTCCTCTTCGGGTTCTTCCTCGTCGTGTTCGGACTCGGCGCCGCGCTCCGGCTCCTCTTCCCCCTCCACGACCTCACCGTCGCGTATCTCCCCGCGCCAGCCCTCGATCTCGTCGGGGTGCAGCAGCACCTCGGCCATCGCGTGGCGCCGGAAGTGCTTCAGCTCCAGGCGGACCCGGCGGCCCTGGGCGCGCCAGAGGTTTCCGGTGCGCTCGAAGAAGCCCTGGGGGTAGTACTGGAGGACGACCAGGACGCGGGTCAGTTCGGGGCCCAGCTCATGGAAGGTGACCGCGCCGTTGACATGGCCCTTCTCGGCGCGCGACTTCCAGATGATCCGCTTCTCGGGCACCTGCTCGACGATCTCGGCGCGCCACTTGCGGTGCGACCAGAAGACCTGGGCCTTCCACTCCATCTCGGTTTCGGACTCCTGCTGGACGTCCTCCACCTTCTTCATGAAGGAGGGGAAGTCCTCGAACTGGGTCCACAGGTCGTAGGTGAGATCGATCGGGGCGCCGATGTCGATCTGCTCGACGATGTTGGTGACCTTGAGCTTCTTGTCCCGGTCTCCGTCCTTGCCGCCGTCCTGGCCGCCGCCGAGCCCCGGGATGATGTCCTTGGCCTTGTCGACGGTCTGCTCCTTGACCTGGTGCAGTCCGGCCTTGACCAGCGGCTTCACCGGGATGTCGAGCCCGGGACCGCCGCCGTCGCCGAGGTGGGTCACCGAGGTCAGTGCCTTCTCACCGAGTGCGGTGAGCAGGTTCTGCGCTTCCTTCATCAGCCGCTCGGTGGGCAGCTCCTTGGCGAGCGTGCCGAGGGCGCCCGTCCGCTCGTTCGATCCCTCCGCCATCACCGATCACCCTTGTCGCCCTTGTCGTCCCTGCTGCTGCTCCTGGCCTCGCCGCCGCGGCCGCCCTGGGACGCGGGGCGCTTCCGGGGGCGATCCGTCCGGTCGTCCGGGGAACGCGCGCCGCGCGACGAACGCGACTCCTCGCCACGGGACGCACCGCGCGATCCGCCACGCGACGACTCGTCACGGGACGCCTCCCCGCGGGACGCCTCCCCGCGCGACCGTCCGCCCCCGCCCCCGCGCCGCTCGTGCTCCTCGTCGTCGGCCGCCTGCCCGTCCGGGCCGTGGCCGTTCGGGCGCAGCGACGAAGCGCGCTGCTCCAGCCGGTCGCTCAGCGCGTCCATGCGGTGACTGGCCGCCGACAGCGCCGCCGACCGTCCCGCGGACACCAGCTGACCGCGCAGCCGCCCGATTTCGGAGGACGCCAGCCCCTGCACCGCGTCCGGGACGTGTCCGGAGGCGAGGCGCCGGCCGGCCGCCATCCCGGCGAGGGTGAGGGCCCAGCCCACCTTGTGGCCACGCCCGAAGAGATAGCCGCTGGTGAACGCCAGTGCCACCTGGCCGTTCTTCATGATCCCTCCTCCTCCCGCCATCGAGACGAGACACCCATATGGCCTCATTTACCAAGTATGGTGCATTTCGCCCATTCGGCCATCAGGGGCAGCGATCTCGAGGCGGGGCGGGATCAGTCCACCGGGACCCAGTTCAGCGTGCGCTCCACGGCCTTCTTCCAGCCCGCGTAGCCCTCCGCGCGCCGCTCCTCGCTCCACCGGGGCTCCCAGCGCCGGGATTCGCTCCAGTGCGAGCGCAGCTCATCGGTGTCCCGCCAGAAGCCGGTGGCCAAGCCCGCGGCGTAGGCGGCGCCCAGGGCGGTGGTCTCGGCGATGACCGGGCGGCTGACCGGGACGCCCAGGACATCGGCCTGGATCTGCATGCACAGCTCGTTGTCGGTGACACCGCCGTCCACGCGGAGGACGTCGAGGTGGATACCGGCGTCGCGTTCCATCGCCTCCACCACGTCCCGGCTCTGGTAGCAGATGGCCTCCAGGGTGGCCCGGGCCAGATGGCCGCCCGTGTTGTAGCGGGTGAGGCCGACGATGGCGCCCCGGGCGTCGGAGCGCCAGTACGGGGCGAAGAGGCCGGAGAAGGCGGGGACGAAGTACACCCCGCCGTTGTCCTCGACGGTGCGGGCGAGCCGTTCGCTGCCCGCGGCGTCGTCGATGATCTTCATCTGGTCCCGCAGCCACTGGACGGCCGAGCCGGTGACGGCCATGGAGCCCTCCAGGGCGTAGACGACGGGTTCGTCGCCGAACTGGTACGCCACGGTGGTGAGCAGCCCGCTGCTCGAGCGGACCAGCTCCGAGCCGGTGTTCAGCACCAGGAAGTTGCCGGTGCCGTAGGTGTTCTTGGCCTCGCCGGGCGCGAAGCACACCTGTCCGACGGTGGCCGCCTGCTGGTCGCCGAGGACACCGGTGATGGGGGTAGCGGTGCGCAGCGGGCGGGAGGTACGGGCCTGCCCGAACGCCTCGGGGTGGGAGGAGGGGTTGATGACGGGGAGCATGGCGCGCGGGATGCCGAAGATGCCGAGGAGTTCGTCGTCCCAGTCGAGGGTCTCCAGGTTCATCAGCATGGTGCGGCTGGCGTTGGTGACGTCGGTGGCGTGGATGCCGCCGGAGGGCCCGCCGGTGAGGTTCCACAGCACCCAGGCGTCGGTGTTCCCGAAGAGGGCGTGGCCCGCCTCGGCGGCCTCGCGCACCCCGTCGACGTTCTCCAGAATCCACTTGATCTTGCCGCCGGAGAAGTAGGTGGCGGGCGGCAGCCCGGCCTTGCGGCGGATGGTCTCGCCGTGGCCGTCGCGTTCGAGCGCGGAGGCGATGGTGTCGGTGCGGGTGTCCTGCCACACGATGGCGTTGTAGTACGGCCGCCCGTCGCGCGGGTCCCAGACGACGGTGGTCTCGCGCTGGTTGGTGATGCCGATCGCGGCCAGGTCGGTGGGCGAGAGCCCACCGCTGCGCAGGGCGTTCTGCATGACCGAGTTGGTGCGCTCCCAGATCTCCACCGGATCGTGCTCGACCCAGCCCGCGCGGGGCAGCAGCTGGTGGTGTTCGAGCTGGTACCGCGCCACCTCGCCGCCGTCGTGGTCGAAGATCATGAAGCGGGTGCTGGTGGTCCCCTGGTCCACGGCACCGACGAAGTCCGGCATCCTGCCTCCTCTGGTGGCCGCTGGTGGCGGCTGGTAGGCCGCTGGTGGCCGCCTCTTTTCTCCGACCGCGTGCCGCCCGGCTCAGCTCTCGGGGCCCTCGGGGGCCGGGATGCGTCCCACCTCCTGCGGTCCGGCCAGTGGGAGGAACCGGCTGACCAGGACCTTGTAGAGGGCGGCGCCGACGAGTCCGCCGACCAGCGGGCCGACGATCGGCACCCAGAAGTAGAAGTTTCCGTACTGGTCCCGCCAGGCGGTGTGATAGCCGGTGATGAAGCTGGCGAGCCGGGGCCCGAAGTCACGGGCCGGGTTGATGGCGTATCCGGCGTCGGCGCCCCACGCCATGCCGATCGCCACCACGACCAGGCCGATGATGAACGGCGCCATGTTGGCCTTCGGCGGGTCGTTCAGGAGGTCGGTGAGGGCGAAGATCAGCAGGACCAGGATCGCGGTGCCGATGATCTGGTCGCGCAGCGCGCCCCACTCGCTGACCGGCAGCACCCCGTTGCCGGGAAGGGTGGAGAACACGAACTGGGTCTTGAAGGTGTGCCTGGGGTCGGCCGCCGCCAGCACCTCGGTGTAGTTCCAGCGCACCAGCAGGGCCGCGACGAACGCGCCGAGCGTCTGGGCCACGGTGTACGGCAGCACCTTGCGCCAGGGGAAGCCCTTGAAGACCGCCAGCGAGAGGGTGACCGCCGGGTTGATGTGCGCGCCGCTGAGCCGCGCCGCCACGTACACGCCGAGGGTCACGCCGAGCCCCCAGCCCCAGGCGATGGAGTCGTGGTCGCCGAGCGCGCCCGGTGGCTTGGTGAGCGCCCCGGCCGCCACCACCTGGGCCACCACACCGCAGCCGAAGAGAATGAGGATCATGGTTCCGGCGAACTCGGCGCACAGTTCGCCGAAGACGCCACCCCGGGTGCCGGTGTCCTTCTCCTCCGCCATGGCCGCCCCTCTCCAGCGGTGCGCGAGCGGCGGTACCGATCGCGTTCGCACCATCGTGCGCGCGGCCCCGGCCCGGTGGCCCGTCCTGCTGCTCCGTCCGGGTCACACCGGGTGGCGGCACGGCGGTCTGTACGGATCAGGGGGCGGGCCTGTACCAAGGTCCTTGCCACATCACCACAGGCCCGGAGCGGGCCCAGCCCCCGGCACGAAACAGGAGCGTGGATGCTGACCAGCGGAGTCACCACCAACTGGGCAGGGAACATCACCTTCGGCGCGGCCCGGCTGCACCGACCGGCCTCGCCCGGCGAACTGCGGCGCGTCGTCGGCTCCGCCGACCGGGTCCGGGTGCTGGGCACCGGTCACTCCTTCAACCGCATCGCCGACACCGACGGCGATCTGGTGTCCCTGGAGCGGCTGCCGCACCGGATCGACATCGCCCCCGACGGCACGACGGCCACCATCGCCGCGGGCATGCGCTACGCCCAGGTGGCCGAGGAACTGCACGCGGCGGGCTACGCCCTGGCCAACCTCGCCTCCCTGCCGCACATCACGGTCGCCGGGGCCTGCGCCACCGCCACCCACGGCTCCGGCAATGTGCAGCGCTGTCTGGCCGCGTCGGTGGCGGGTCTGGAGATCGTGGGCCCGGAGGGCGATGTGACGCGGCTGCGCCGGGACCGCGAGGCCGACCGGCTGTCCGGTGCGGTGGTCGGGCTCGGCGGGCTGGGCGTCGTCACCGCGATGACCCTGGACATCGAGCCGGCGTACGAGGTGGCGCAGTGGGTGTGGACCGGGCTGCCGCTGGACCGGCTGGCCGACAGCTTCGACGAGATCTTCGCCGCCGCGTACAGCGTCAGCGTCTTCACCGACTGGCACGCGGACGAGGGCGTGGTGTGGCTGAAGTGCCGCACGGACCTGCCGGGCCCGCCGGAGCCGGGCCAGCCGTGGCTGGGGGCCCGTCCGGCCGACCGCCACCACCATCCGGTGCCCTCGATGCCGCCGCTGCACTGCACCGAGCAGCTGGGCTCGCCCGGGCCGTGGCACGAGCGGCTGCCGCACTTCCGGCCGGACTTCACGCCCAGCAACGGCGACGAGCTGCAGTCGGAGCTGATCCTGCCGCGCGCCGCGGCCCCCGAGGCCTTCGCGGCGCTGCGCGGCCTCGGCGACCGGATCGCGCCCGTGGTCCAGGTCTCCGAGGTCCGCACGGTCGCGGCGGACGACCTGTGGCTGAGCCCCGCGTACGGCAGGGACTGCGTGGCCCTGCACTTCACCTGGGTGCCGGACCACGCCGCGGTCATCGAGGTGGTGGCCGCGATGGAGGAACTGCTGCTGCCGCTGGGGGCGCGGCCGCACTGGGGCAAGCTCACCGCGGCGGCTCCCGAGCGGATCGTCGCCTCCTACGAGCGGGCCGCCGACTTCGGGCGGCTGCTGGCCGACCACGACCCCGCCGGGAAGTTCCGCAACGCCTTCCTGGACGGCTACTTCCCGGCGGGCTGACGCCTACCCCGTCCAGGACCACTCGGCGACCTCGGGCATGTCGGTGCCGTGGTCGCGGATCCACTGGTGGTGGCGGGTGCGGGCGTCCTGCATCCGCTGCCGTACGGACACGGCGCGCGCCGCGAGCCCCGGGGTGCGGTCGATGACGTCCATGACCAGGCGGTAGCGGTCCAGGTCGTTGCGGACCACCATGTCGAACGGCGTGGTGGTGGTCCCCGACTCCTTGTAACCGCGCACGTGCAGATGCGGGTGGACGGCCCGCCGGTAGGCCAGCCGGTGCACCAGCCACGGATAGCCGTGGTAGGCGAAGATGACCGGCCGGTCGCGGGTGAACAGGGCGTCGAACTCAGGATCCGGCATCCCGTGCGGATGCTCCTCCTTGGGCAGCAGCCGGGTCATGTCGACGACGTTGACCACGCGCACGGCCACGTCCGGCAGATGGCGGCGGACGAGCCCGGCGGCCGCCAGCACCTCCTGGGTGGGCACGTCGCCCGCGGCGGCCAGCACCACATCGGGCTCGCCCGCGCCGGTCTCCGTACCCGCCCAGTCCCAGCTTCCGGCACCGCGGGCGCAGTGGACGCGGGCCTGGTCGAGGTCGAGCCAGTCGAAGCAGGGCTGTTTGCCCGCCACGACGACGTTGACGTAGTCGCGGCTGCGCAGCACGTGGTCGGCCACGCACAGCAGGGTGTTGGCGTCCGGCGGCAGATACACCCGTACGACCTGGGGACTCTTGTTGAGCACATGGTCGACGAAGCCGGGGTCCTGGTGCGAGAAACCGTTGTGGTCCTGCCGCCACACATGGGAGGTCAGCAGGTAGTTGAGGGAGGCGATGGGCCGCCGCCACGGCAGGTCGCGGGCCACCTTCAGCCACTTGATGTGCTGGTTGACCATGGAGTCGACGATGTGCACGAACGCCTCGTAGCAGGAGAACAGGCCGTGGCGTCCGGTGAGCAGATAGCCCTCCAGCCACCCCTGGCAGAGGTGTTCGGAGAGGACCTCCATGACCCGGCCGTGCCGGTTCAGGTGCTCGTCGGTGACGAGGATGTCCTCCTGCCACGTCTTGCCGGTGGCCCGGTAGACGGCGTCGAGCCGGTTGGAGGAGGTCTCGTCGGGGCCGACGAGGCGGAAGTTACGGCGGTCGGCGGTGTCCTCCATGATCTGCTCCAGCAGCCCGCCGAGGACCCGGGTCGGCTCGTGGAGGGTGACGCCGGGCTTGTCGACATGCACCGCGTACCGCGCCAGGTCGGGCACGGGCAGATCGCGCAGCAGCAGCCCGCCGTTGGCGTGCGGATTGGCGCCGAGCCGCCGGTCGCCCTCGGGCACGCAGGCGAGGACCTGCGGGCGCGGGCGCCCCCGGTCGTCGAACAGCTCCTCGGGGCGGTACGACCGCAGCCACCGCTCCAGCAGCCGCAGATGCTCCGGATTCTCCCGGACGCCCGGCAGTGGCACCTGGTGGGCGCGCCAGGTGTCCTCCACGGGCAGGCCGTCGACCTCGGCCGGGCCGGTCCAGCCCTTGGGCGTACGGAGCACAATCACCGGCCAGCGCGGACGCTCGACGGCGTCCTCCTCGCGGGCGGTGCGCTGGAGGAGCGCGATCCGGTCGACGGCCTGGTCCATGGCCCGGGCCAGCGCCCGGTGCGTCCGCAGCGGATCGTCCCCGGGCCGCGCCGCGACATGGATCGGCTCATGGCCGTAGCCGCGGAGCAGATCGTCCAGCTCCGTTTCGGGGAGCCGGGCGAGCACCGTCGGGTTGGCGATCTTGTAGCCGTTGAGGTGGAGGATCGGCAGCACGGCGCCGTCGTGCACCGGGTCGAGGAACTTGTTGGCGTGCCAGGAGCCGGCCAGCGGCCCGGTCTCCGCCTCCCCGTCGCCGATGACGCAGACGGCCAGCAGATCGGGGTTGTCGAGCGCGGCGCCGTAGGCGTGCGCCAGGGAATAGCCCAGCTCACCGCCCTCGTGGATGGAGCCGGGGGTCTCCGGGGCGACATGGCTGGGCACCCCGCCGGGGAAGGAGAACTGGCGGAAGAGCCGGGCCATGCCCTCCGCGTCCCGGCTCACATCCGGGTAGACGTCGCTGTAACTGCCGTCCAGCCAGGACCCGGCGAGCACCGCGGGCCCGCCGTGACCGGGGCCCCAGACGCAGATCGCGTCCAGGTCGCGGGCCTTGACGACCCGGCCGAGGTGGGTGTGGACGAGGTTCAGGCCGGGTGAGGTGCCCCAGTGGCCGAGCAGCCGCGGCTTGATGTGCTCGGGGCGCAGCGGTTCGGTCAGCAGGGGGTTGGCCAGCAGATAGATCTGGCCGGCCGCCAGGTAGTTCGCGGCGCGCCAGTGGGCGTCCAGGGCGTGCAGTTCGTGCTCGGCCGGGTCGGTGTGATCGGTGGGGGCGGTGGGGCCGTTCGGCGCCGTCCTCGCTGCGTCGGGCATGGGCCTCTCTCTCCGCTCGTCCTGTATGGGCGATGCGTACCCGTTTTGCCGGTCGGGTCACCGCCGGACCCGGGCCGTTCGACCCGGACTCGACCCCGGGCAGCCCACGTGGGTGCGCGGACGGCCGGTGGAGGCTGGTCCGCGAGGAGGCGGGGATGAAGCATCGCAAGATCGGCAATGTGATGAGCGACGACGTCGTGCGGGTCGGCCACGCGGCCTCGTCCGACGAGGTCGGTGTACTGCTGAAGCGGCACCGGATCGGCGGGCTGCCCGTGGTGGACGAGGACGACAAGGTCATCGGCGTGATCACCGGAACCGATCTGGCCGGGCGGGCCGATGAGGCGGACGGTGCCGTGGCGGCCGGGCAGCTGATGTCGCGGCCCGCCGTCACCGTGCGCCCGCAGGACACCGTCGTCGACGCCGCGCGCTCCATGGCGCGCCACCGCGTGGAGCGGCTGCCCGTCGTCGACGAGGAGGACCGGCTGATCGGCATCGTCACCCGCCGCGATCTGCTCCGCGTCTTCCTCCGCCCCGACCACGAGATCCGCGCGGAGGTCATCGACGAGGTGCTGGTGCGGTCGCTGTGGCTCCGGCCGCAGACCGTCGCGGTGACCGTCACCGACGGCGTCGTACGGCTGGAGGGCGAGCTGGACCGGCACAGCGAGATCCCGATCGCGGTGCGGATGGCCGGGCAGGTGGACGGGGTGGTGGCGGTCGTGGACCGGCTCACCTACCGCGTCGACGACTTCCGCCCGGCGACCCCCTCGGGCGGTGCGCCCGGAGGTGGGGCGTGATGGCCGGACCCGTACGGCCGAGGCGCGACGGCGGCCGGGTCGTGGTCGGTCTGGACGGTTCCGACAGCGCCTGGCAGGCCCTGGACCGGGCGGTCGGCGAGGCGGCGCGGCGCGGCGCCACGCTGGAGATCGTGCACGCCTGGCCCTGGGCGCGCACCGATCCGCTCGCCTTCGACGCGGACGCCGAACCGCGGCCGCCCCCGGTCGAGGTCGCCCGGACCGTGCTGCGGCTGGCCATGGCACGGGTCGCCGAGCAGGACCCGCAGCTGCGGGTGGTCCCCACCCTCACCCCGCAGGACGCGGTGCCCGAACTGCTGCGGATCGGCGAGCGCGCCGCGCTCATCGTCATCGGCACCCGCGGGCTCGGCGGCTTCACCGGGCTGCTGCTGGGTTCGGTCGGGCTGCGGCTGGCCGCCCACACCCACCGTCCGCTGCTGGTGGTGCGCGGGGACGCGCCGGCGCCCGCGTACGGGCCCGAGGGCCACGGCAAGGTGCTGGTCGGGGTGGAGAGCGGCGCGGACGAGGCGGCGGCCCGGTACGGGTTCGAGGACGCGATACGGCGCGGTGCGCGGCTGCGCGTGCTGTACGCCTGGGCCCGCCCCCGCCTCTTCGCGGGCGACCACACGCTGCCCTCGCGGGAGGCGGTGGCCCTGCGGGCGGAGCGGGAGCAGGAGGTGACGTACCGCGTGGTGGCCACGCTGCGCGAGGAGTTCGGGCAGGTGCGGGTGCAGGAACACACGGCGCACAGCGCACCGGCCCAGGCGCTGGTGGAGGCGTCGCGGGCGGCGGACGTCCTGGTGCTGGCGGTGCAGCGGCGCACCGCGCGGCTGGGCATGCAGCTGGGCCCGGTCACCCACGCGGTGCTGCACCACGCGCACTGCCCGGTGGTGCTGGTGCCGGTGGGCTAGGGGGTGTCGGCGGGTTGGGCCGGATGACCTGGGCCGGGGCCGGTCGGCCCTAGGCGGCGGGTACCCCCGGCGTGGTCGCCTGGAAGCGGCACCGGGGGCATTCGATGCGACGCGGAGAAGCGGACCGGTCAAGCGCCACGTGCCGGGTACCGCGCACCGCGCAATCCGGGCCCACGAGAAGCGGGCGGCCCCCGGCGCCGCGTGCCCCGTGACGCGGCGCGCGCACCGTACGCATCGCACAACGCGCCATGCCCCGCACGAGAGGAAGCGGTCATGAAAGCACTCGTCTTCCAGGGGCCCGGGCTGTTCTCCTGGCGGGACGTGCCCGACCCCGGCATCGAGGACGCCACCGACGCCATCGTCCGCGTCGACACGGTCACCATCTGCGGCACCGATCTGCACATCATCAAGGGCGAGGTGCCCGATGTGCGGCCCGGTACGGTTCTCGGCCACGAGGCCGTCGGCGAGGTGGTCGAGACCGGCGACGAGGTGCGCGGCGTACGCCCCGGGGACCGGGTGCTGGTGTCGTGCATCTCCGCCTGCGGCCACTGCCGGTTCTGCCGGGAGCGGGCGTACGGGCAGTGCCGTGGCGGCGGGGGCTGGATCCTGGGGCGTTCGATCCACGGCACCCAGGCCGAGTACGTCCGGGTGCCGTTCGCCGATCTGTCCACGCATCCGCTGCCCGCCGCGGCCGAGGCGCAGTACGCGGTGCTGCTGGCGGACGTCTTCCCCACCGCCTACGAGGTGGGGGTGCTCAACGGGCGGGTCGCGCCGGGCGACACGGTGGCGGTGGTCGGCGCGGGCCCGATCGGGCTCGCCGCGATCGCGACCGCCGAGTTCTTCTCCCCCGGCCGGATCATCGCCGTCGACCTCGCCACCTCCCGGCTCGACGCGGCCAAGCAGGTCGGCGCCGACGCGGTGGCCGACGCCACCGAGGAGCCCGAGCGGCTGATCGGCGACCTCACCGAGGGGCTGGGCGCCGATGTGGTGATCGAGGCCGTGGGGACGCCGCGGAGCTTCGAGATCTGCACCCGCATGGTGCGCCCGGGCGGACGGATCGCCAACGTCGGCGTGCACGCCCGGCCCGCGACGCTGCACCTGGAGGAGCTGTGGAAGAAGAACATCACGATCACCACCGGGCTGGTCGACACGTACTCCACGCCCACACTGCTGTCCATGCTGGGCGCGGGCAGGCTCCCCACGTCCTCGCTCATCACCCATCTGTTCGAACTCGACCAGATGGAGGAGGCGTACGACGTGTTCGCCCGGTCCACCGACACCGGCGCGCTCAAGGTCGCGATCGGCGGGCACCATCCGCCGCTGGTCACCCGGGGCCGGGGCATGTGAACGGACGGGTGCGGGGTGCCGCGCGCCGACGAGCTGACGAGCTGACGAGCTGACGAGCTGACGAGCTGACAGGAGGATCCCGTGTCCCGGACCGCGCGCATCGTGAGCGATGTGATGACCCATACCGTCGTCGCCGTCGGCCTCGAGGCGCCGTTCAAGGAGATCGTCAGGACGCTGGAGCAGTGGAGGGTGAGCGCCCTGCCGGTGCTGGCGGGTGAGGGCCGGGTGATCGGGGTGGTGTCCGAGGCGGATCTGCTGCCCAAGGAGGAGTTCCGGGACAGCGATCCGGCGCGGCTGGCCCAGCTGCGCGATCTGCCCGGCATCGCCAAGGCGGGGGCGGTGAGCGCCGATGAGCTGATGACGACCCCGGCCATCACGGTGCACGCGAACGCCACGCTCGCCGAGGCGGCCCGGATCATGACCCACAAGCGGGTCAAGCGGCTTCCGGTGGTCGACGACGAGGGCCGCCTGGAGGGCATCGTCAGCCGCGCCGACCTGCTGAAGGTGTTCCTGCGGCCGGACGAGGAGATCGCGGAGGAGGTGCGCCGCGAGGTGGTGGCCCACCTCTTCCCGGCGCCCGGGCAGGCGGTCGAGGTGCGGGTGAGCGAGGGCGTGGTCACCCTCGCCGGACATGTCCGGGACGCCGTGCTGATCCCGGCCGCGGCCCGGCTGATCCGGGCGGTCGAGGGTGTCGTGGACTTCGACAACCAGCTGACCACCGCGCATCTGACGGGGCCACCGGCCTGACCTGCGCCCGGCCCGAGCGCCGGGCGGCCCCACGGGGGTGGCGGCGTTATGTGTGGCGGCGTGTCCAGCGGGGGCCGACCTCGGCCCAGGCCCGCTCCCACTCACGCTCCCGGCCGCGGTCCAGCCGCCACCGCACCACCCCGCGGCCCGCCAGCGACACCAGGCACACCCCCGCCGACGCCGACGCGCCGGCCAGCGTGGCCCGGGTCGCCGCCTGCCGCTCGGAGGGCGGATCGGGGACGAGGCGGCCGCGGTCGTCGGTCCAGACGGTGGTGGCCGTACCGGCGCGCCTGCCCTCGTCGACCCGCGCCGTGCCGGTGTGCACGGTGCCGTCGGACGCCGTCCACCGCACCAGGGCACGCACCCGCGCGGTGTCCGTACCGTCGGCGGCAGGCAGCGCGGCGGGCGCGTTCTCGACCAGCCGCGCGGGCACCCGGTGCCGCTCCGCGCGCTCCTGCCGCAGACCGGCCGCCACCGCGTCGCCGGTCGCGACGCCCGCCACCGGGCCGCCGACCACCATCACCAGGCCGGTCACCAGGACCACCCAGGCCTCCACCACGTCCGAGCGGCGTTTGAGGGGATTGCGCCGCCATCGCCACAACCGCCGCCCCCGCACGTTCGTGCCCATGATTCAGACCGTCGCACGCGCGCGGAGGGGATACGAGGGCCGTGCAGCCCTCTCCGCCGGGGGTCTTTCGGTCCCGTCGCGGCGGCGCGGGGGCCCGTTCGGCCCTGGTGCGGCGCCGGGCGGATGCGCCACGCTCGTCTATCGGAGGCCGGGGGACGGACCAGCGGACGAGCGGACGAGCGGTGCGAGGGCGCCATGACCGAGACCTGGGCCGGGGTGACACCACCGGCGCCCATCAGGGTGTTCCTGCTCGACGACCACGAGGTGGTACGGCGTGGGCTGCACGATCTGCTGGACGCCGAACCGGACATCGAGGTGGTCGGCGACGCGGGAACGGTGGACCACGCGCTGGCCCGGGGCCCGGCGCTGCGGCCCGACGTGGCGATCCTGGACGTCCGGCTGCCGGACGGGGACGGCATCACGGTCTGCCGTGAACTGCGCTCCCGCATGCCCGGGCTGGCCTGTCTGATGCTCACCTCGTTCGACGACGACGACGCGCTGCTGGACGCGATCATGGCCGGGGCCGCGGGCTATGTACTCAAGCAGATCAAAGGGTCCGACCTGGTGTCCGCCGTACGGACCGTCGCGTCCGGGCAGTCGATGCTGGACCCGGCCACCACCGCCCGGCTGATGAGCACCCTGCGCGGCGACGCCGCCCCGCAGGAGCCCCAGGACGAGGCGCTGGCCGGGCTGTCGCCGCGGGAGCGGGAGATCCTGGCGCTGATCGGCGAGGGGCTGACCAACCGGCAGATCGGCAAGCGGCTCTTCCTGTCCGAGAAGACGGTCAAGAACCACATCTCACGGCTGCTGGCCAAGCTGGGCGTCGAGCGCCGCATCCAGGCCGCCGTCCTGGCCAGCCACCCGTCCCCGGAGCGGGCCCCCGACGCCCGTCCTGCCCCGCCCCGCTGACCCAGCCCCCGTGACCGGTATTGCCCGGCGAGGAGAAGACCATGGAGCCCGCAGCACTGGACGCGGCGACGCTGGAGAAACTGATCTCCGCGGCCGTCGCCGCTCCGTCGATGCTCCACACCCAGCCGTGGCGGTACCGGCTGAACCCGGACACCGTCACCCTGGAGGTCCGGGCCGCCCCGGAGCGCGGGCCGCGGCAGGCCGACCCCACGGGCCGGGCGCTGTACGTCTCCGCCGGGGCCGCGGTGTGCAATCTGCGCGTGGCCGTGGCCCACTTCGGCTGGGTGCCGGTGGTGCGGCTGCTGCCGCACCGCTCCCAGCCGGACCTGCTGGCCACCGTACGGCTGACCGTGTCACCGCGCGGCGCCGGCGCGCGCCCCGACGGTCTGTACGACATGATCTGGCGGCGGCCCGGCAGCCGGTACCCGTTCCCGGGGCACCGGCTGCCGCCCCGGGAGCTGGGCGTGTTCGCCGAGGCGGCACGCGGGGAGGGGGCGGCGCTGTATCCGGCGGGCCCGGAGGAGACCGCGCGGCTGCTGCGGCTGACCGCGGAGGCCGAGCGCCGCGACGCCCCGGTGGACGGCCGCCCGCCGACCGCGGTCCTGGAGAGCCGGTCGACGATCGCCGTGCTCACCACCATCCACGACCGGCGCGCCGACTGGCTGCGGGCCGGTCAGGCGCTGGAACACGTCCTGCTGCTGGCGACGGCGCACGGCGTCCGGGCGACACTGCTGCACCAGGCGCTGGAGTGGCCCGATCTGCGCTGGGCGCTGAGCGACGGGCGGCGCGCGCCGGGCCATGTCCAGATGCTGATCCGGCTGGGTCCGGGCGTCAGCGATCCGGAAGGGGAACGGCCCACACCAGCCGGGTGCCGCCGTCCGGCGGTGTGGTGAGGTCCAGCGTGCCGCCCAGTTTCCCGGCGCGCTCCGCGAGGTTGCGCAGCCCGCTGCGGCGGCCGCCGTCCGGCAGGCCGATGCCGTCGTCCGTGACGGTCAGCGTCAGCCGTCCGCCGCGCACGATCAGCGAGACCTCGGCGGCGTGCGCCCGGGCGTGCCGGGCCACGTTGGACAGCGCCTCGGCGAGCACCGCGACCATGTCGTCCGCGACCGGCCGCGGCACATCGGTGTCGACCAGCCCCTCGGTGCGCAGCGCGGGGGTGAAGCCGAGCGCGGGCACGGCCTCCTCGATGGTCTTGGCGGTACGGACCCGCAGCCCCTGCACCGCGGGGCCCGACTCGTGGGAGCGCAGCCCGAAGATCGTGGAACGGATGATCTTGATGGTGTCGTCGAGGTCGTCCACCACCCGCAGCAGCCGTTCGGAGCCCTCCGGGTGCTGGACGAAGCGCAGAGTGCTCTGGAGCGTCATCCCGGCCGCGAACAGCCGCTGGATCGCCAGGTCGTGCAGGTCGCGGGCGATCCGGTCGCGGTCCTCCAGCAGGGCGAGCTGTTCGGCGTCGCGCCGCCGCTCCGCCAGCTTCATGGCGATGGCGGCCTGGCCCGCGAAGCCGAGCAGGGTGTCCGTCTCGATCTGGGTGAAGGCCGGACTGCGTTCCGTACGGGCGAGGGAGAGGACGCCGCCGACCCCGTCGCTGGTGCGCATCGGGACCGCGACGGCCGGTCCGAGGCCGTCCCAGCGCTGCGGGCCGACCGTGATCCGGGGGTCGTGCGCGACATCGGTGCTGGTGACCGGCTCGGACGCGGTGAACGCGGCGCCCGCGAAGGTGCCCTCGCGGGACAGCACGAGACCCCGGTGCGCCTCGGCGTCGGTGCCCGACGCCAGCGCGACCTGGAGGGAGTCGGAGCCGGGGACGGGCAGCATCAGCACGCCCAGGTCGGCGGAGAGGATCCGGCGGGCGTGGTCGACGATCAGCTCCAGCACTCCGGTCTCGTCCACGCCGGACAGCAGGTGGTTGGTGACCTCGGCGTTCGCCTCCAGCCAGTGCTGTCGGTGCCGGGCCTCCTCGTACAGCCGGGCGTTCTCGATGGCGACCCCGGCGGCCACGGCGAGGGTGGACAGCACCGTCTCGTCCTCGCCGTCGAACTCCTTCCCGCCGCGCTTCTGGGTGAGGTAGAGGTTCCCGAACACCTCGTCCCGCACCCGGATGGGCACGCCCAGGAAGGAGTGCATCGGCGGATGGCCGGGCGGGAAGCCGTACGAGGCGGGGTGCTCGGACAGGTCGGCCAGCCGCAGCGGCTCGGGGTGGCGGATCAGCTCGCCGAGGATGCCGTGCCCGGCCGGCAGCGAACCGATCACCTCGCTCTGCTCCTGGCTGACGCCCACCGGCAGGAACTCTGCCAGCCGCTGCCCGTCGCCGATCACGCCCAGGGCCCCGTACTCGGCGTCCACCAGCACCACCGCGGCCTCGACGATCCGCCGCAGCACCTGGCGCAGATCCAGCTCGCGGCCGACCGAGAGGACCGCTTCCAGCAGGTTGTGCAGCCGGTCCTGGGTGCCGCGCACCGCGTCGATGCGCAGCTGCAGCTCCTCCAGCAGCTCGTCCAGGCGCAGCCGGGGCAGGTACTCGGAACTCCTCGCGTTCTCCATGCCCACCACCGTGTTTCCCCTCAGGCCGTCCCGGCCGCCCCGTCCAGCAGTTCGCCGAGCCGGTCGAGGAAGATCTGCTGCTTGGCGACGATCTTCGTGCGGGCCCGGTCGAGGTCCAGCCAGGCGACCCGGTCGATCTCGGGGAACTCCCGCGTGCGGCCCGACCCGCGCGGCCATTCCATGGCGAACGTGCCGGGCGTGATCCGCTCCGGGTCGAGGTCGCCCGCCAGGGCCCAGACCGTGACCAGCTTGCCGCCGGTCTGCCGTACGGTGCCCAGGGGACGGAGGTCGCCCGCGGGCGGCGGCAGCCCCAGCTCCTCCTGGAACTCGCGCCGCGCGGCGGCCTCGGGAAGCTCGTCCTCCGCGTACTCGCCCTTGGGCACGGACCACGCGCGCTCGTCCTTGGCGGCCCAGAACGGCCCGCCCATGTGGCCCAGCAGAACCTCGGTGGCCGGGCCCGTCCCCCGGTGGAGCAGGATCCCGGCGCTGCGCTTTCCCGTCACAGTGCCAGTGTGCTCCGGAACGCGCGGGCTGCCGCGTTCAGCCCTTGAGCGCGTATCCGAGGTAGGTGACCCGCGGCCGGGCGCCGGGGGCCAGTACGAAACCGGCCATGGCCGGGATCTGCTCGTCGGTGATCCGGCCGCGGCGGCGGGCGACGGTGGCCTTGAGGAGTCCGCGCGGGTCCCGGGGCCGGAAGTCGCGGATGTCCTCGTTGCGCAGGCCGTGCCGGTCGAGGGCGGCGGTCAGTTCGGCGGGGGTGCGCAGCCGGGCCGCCGTGTAGCGGCCGGCGGGCATGATCCGGGTGAGCCCGAGGCGCTGGAAGGCGCCGAGGTAGACGAGCCGGGACAGCGGGGTGCGGTTGACGGTGTCGTAGACGAGGACGCCACCGGGGCGCAGCACCCTTGCGGCCTCGGCCAACACCCGGTCCAGGTCGGGGGTGATCTCGAAGGTGTCCGCGTAGTAGGCGAGGTCGAACGCTGCGTCCGCGAGGCCAAGTTCCTCGGCGGGCGCGGTCCGGTAGGCGACGGCGGGATGGTCGTGCGGGTGCGTCGCGTGGGCGATGCGAGTGGCGGCGGCCGACGGGTCGAGGGCGGTGACGTCGTAGCCGAGCCGGGCCAGGCCGCGCGCCAGCACCCCGCGGCCGCTGCCCACGACCAGGGCCCGGCGGCCGGAGGGGGTGTGGCCGACGGCCGCGAGGGTGTCGCGGAGGTACGCCAGCCGGCAGTCCTGGAAGGCGACGGCCCTGATCTGGCGGCCGTCGACCGCGTCGGGCGAGTCCACGTCCAGCTCGATGCGCACAGCGGCGGCCATCGTCTTCTCCCTCGGAGGCGCGGTGAGTTCCCTGGAGGAACTTAACATCTCGGGTTCCCCGAGGGAACTCCGGTAGGGTCGGGGCATGACCCGTACTCCGCTCGCGGACGTGGCCTGCTCGATCGCCCGCGCCACCGATCTGTTCGGCGACGCGTGGACCGCGCTGATCATGCGGGACGTGCTGACCGGGGTCAGCCGCTTCGACGACCTCGCCCATGACCTCGGCATCTCGCGCAAGGTGCTGGCGGCCCGGCTGGCCCGGCTGGTCGAGGAGGGCGTCCTGCGCAAGGAGCGCTACCAGGAGCGGCCGCCGCGTGAGCACTACCGCGCGACCGAGAAGGGCGAGGAGCTGTACCCGGTGCTGCTGGCGCTGATGCGCTGGGGCGACCGCTGGTGTGCCGGTACGGACGGGGTACCGGCCCGCATCCGCCATCTCACCTGCGGCCGGGACACCACCCCCGTCACCGTGTGCGCGCACTGCGGCGATCCGCTGACCGTGGACAACACCACCCAACTCCCGGGGCCCGGCGGGCACACCGGCCCCGGCACCCGGGTCCTGGGCCCGCTGCTCGCCTCCCGCGCACCGGAGTGACGATTCGCCGGGGCGGCCCTGGGCACCCGGCGGGGGACGGCGGGCACCCGATCCCCGAGGAGCGCTTGATCATGCGCTACGACGAACTGACCGGCCAGGTCCAGGGCCGGGCGCGGCGTCCGGACCGGCAGACCACCGAGCGGACCGTGCGCGCGACGCTCGAAACGCTCGCCGAGCGGATCCCGGGCGGGCTGGCCGACCTTCTGGCGGCGCAGCTGCCCGTGGAGGCCGCGGAGCCGATACGCCGGCTCACCGCGTCCCACGCGGGCTCGCCGGAGCAGCGGGCGCACCACCGTGACCACGGCGAGCGGTTCGGCCTCACCGGCTTCGTGGACCGGATCGCCTGGCGCGCCGGCGGCGCGGGCGGCTGAGCGCGGGGGCGGCGCACCGGCGGCCGCGGGGCGTCAGGCCCTCCGCGGCCGCCGGTGGCCCGCCTCCGGCCGGGAGCCGGCCGGGGCCGCCGCTCCGCCGTGCACAAACGGGGACAGACACTGCGGAGCGGCGGCCAACCGAGTCTCGGGAGGACCCGGATGAGCCGCGGAGGCGTGGGATTCCCCTGCGGCTCATGGACGGGTACGGAGGGCGTCCGTACCGGGTTCACCGTTTGTCCGATCGTGAGCATCGGGCCGAGGCGCACCATTCCCCGGACCGCCGCCCGCCGACGGATTGCCCCCGCCCGGCCTCCTTGCCAGGCTGTCCCCATGCCCACCACGCCCCTGCCCGAGCTGGTCGAAGAACTGCTCGACGGCTGCCGTCCGCTCCCCATCGTCGCCGCCGGGGCCGCCGTGCTGCGGCAACCGGCCCTCCCCTACGAAGGCCAGCTGTCCGGCGGCCGGCTGGAACGGCTGCTGCGGGCGATGCGCGAGACGATGCACAACGCGCCCGGGGTAGGGCTGGCCGCCCCGCAGATCGGCGTGCCGCTGCGGCTCGCGGTGATCGAGGACCCGGCCGAGGTGGCGGCCGAGGTGCGCGAGGCGCGCGGCCGGGTGCCGCAGCCGTACCGGGTGCTGGTGAATCCGTCGTACGAACCGCTCGGCGACGCCCGGGCGGCGTTCTTCGAGGGGTGCCTGAGCGTCCCCGGCTGGCAGGCCGTGGTCAACCGGCCCGAGCGGATCCGGCTGCGCGGGCAGGACGAGACGGGGCGCGAGCTGGACGAGGAGTTCACGGGCTGGCCCGCCCGCATCGTCCAGCATGAGACGGACCATCTGGACGGTGTGCTCTATCTGGATCTGGCCGAAACCCGATCCCTCTCGTCCGCTCAGGCCGTCGCCGACCACTGGTCACAGCCCACCCCGGCCGCCGCGGCGCGGGCGCTCGGCTTCCCGCTCCCGGGAGAATACGGACCTCAGGGCGGCCAGAGCCGCCGCGACGCCCCATAACACCTCACCGTCCGGCCTGTGGCATGTTTTCGTCATCGGCTGGCAGTCGTCGAATCACCACGCGGACACTGTGCCGTTCGGAGCCGGAGCAACAGTGGTGTCCTCACCGCTCCTGACGGTCCCCCTGAACGGAGAACAGGAATGTCCGTGCTCACGACGTCCCCGGCTGCGGCCTCCACGAGCTCGTACGTCACCTCCATCGCCCATACCGAGGAGCAGATCCACGCCGCGCAGCGACTGCGCCACCAGGTGTTCGGCGAAGAACGCGGAGGGGTGCTGAACTCGCCCTTCCCAGGCCGTGACGTGGACGAGTTCGACGAGGTCATGGACCACCTGATCGTCACGGACACCGCGACGGACACCGTGGTCGGCACCTACCGGCTGCTGCCCCCGGGCCGCAGCGAGCGACTGTATTCGGACACCGAGTTCGATCTGCGGGGGCTCCCCGAGGACGTGCGCTCCTCGATGGTCGAGGCGGGCCGGGCCTGTGTGCACCCCGACCACCGCTCCGGCGCCGTGATCAACCTGATGTGGGCCGGTCTCGCCCGCTATGTCCTGCTGTCCGGCCACCGCTACCTCGCGGGCTGCGCCTCGGTCCCGCTCGGCGACGGCGAGCAGGCCGCGTCGAACGCCTGGCTGCTGGGCACCACCAAGCACGCGGCCCCGCCCGAGCTGCGGGTCCACCCGCTCGACCCGTGGGTTCCGACGCGGACGCTGGACGCCCGGCCCAGCTACGCCGAACTGCCGCCGCTGCTCCGCGGCTATCTGCGGGTCGGCGCCTGGATGTGCGGCTCCCCGCAGCACGACCGGAGCTTCGACGACGCCGACTTCTTCGTCCTGCTGGACACGGAGCGGATGAACGACCGCTACCGCCGCTACTTCCTCGGCGAGTCCCGGTGACCGTGCCGGTGAGCGTCAGCGCGAACCTTCCGGCGCACGCGTGGGCGGCCTGGTCACCCTGCTCCCCCAGCTGTGTGTCGCACGCCGCGGCCCGGCTGCCCGCCACCCGGATCGCCCGCCGGTACGCGGCGTTCAGCCGGGTGATCATGAGCGCGCTGATGCGGGGCGAGCGCATCGCCGACCCGCGGACGCTGCGCTCGCACGCAGCGGCGATGCTGGACGCGCTGGACATCCGGCTGGAGGTGGCGGGCGACCGCACGCTCAGCGCACCGGGCGGCACCGGCACCCTGGTGGTGGCGAACCACATCTCCTGGCTCGACATCATCGCGCTGCTCGCCGTCGAGCCGGTGGTCATGCTGGCCAAGCGGGAGGTGGGCGCCTGGCCGGTGGTCGGTCCGCTGGCGAAGCGGGCGGGCACCATGTTCATCGACCGCGGCTCGCTGCGCCAACTGCCCGGCAGCGTGCGGGAGATGGCGAATCGGCTGCGTTCCGGCCAGTCGGTGATGGTCTTCCCGCAGGGCGTCACCTGGTGCGCCGGGACGGGTGGCAGCTTCCGGCGGGCCACCTTCCAGGCGGCACTCGACGCGGGCACCCCGGTGCGGCCGGTGTCGCTGGACTACGTGCAGCACGGCGCACCGACCACGGTGGCCGCCTTCGTCGGCGAGGACGACTTCGGCACCTCGCTGCGCCGGGTGGCCAGCGCCACCGGGCTGACGGTGCGGGTGCGTACGCACCGGCCGCTGCTGTCCGCGCGCGGGACCGACGACCGCCGCACCCTGGCCGCCCGCGCACAGGCGACCGTGTGCGGTGCGCGGCTGTCGGTTCACGACTGACGGATGACGGCCGGCAGGCGGCACGTAACGCCTGGCGGATAGCGGATAACAGCTGACAGATGACGGATGACAGATGACGTTCGGTGTCCGGCGTTACCCGGACACCGTACGTCCGACTCGCTGGGACAGGATGGGCCCGTCCTCCATCGGCTCGCCACCGCCCTTGCGGGCCTTCGCGGTGCGCACGTAGTAGATCGCCCCGGCCACCGCCAGGCCGAAGACCCAGGAGAAGGGGGCGACGTCCGCGAACCCCTTCATCAGGGCGAGGACCGCGGCGATGGCCGCCGCGGGCACGAAGGCGATGATCGCCTCCGGGTTGAAGCCCTTGCGGTAGTGGTACTCCCCCGATGCCTCGGCGGAGAAGAGCGCGTCGATGTCGATGTGTCCGCGCCGCACGAAGTAGTAGTCGACGAGCAGGATCGCGACCAGCGGGCCGAGGAAGGCACCGAGGGCGCCCAGGAAGTACTGGATGACGACGGGGTTGGAGTAGAGCTTCCACGGCATGACGACGATCGCGAGGACCGCCGTGAGCATGCCGCCGCGCTTGAAGTTCAGGTGCTTGGGGGCGAGATTGGCGAAGTCGTACGCGGGGGACACGAAGTTGGCGACGACGTTGATGCCCACGGTGGCGATCACGAAGGAGATCGCGCCGACGATCGTGACCACCGGGTTGTCGATCTTCGCGATGACATGGACCGGGTCGGAGATCGCCTCCCCGAACACGGAGATGGTGCCCGCCGTCATGAGCACCGAGACGACGGCGAAGGCGGTGAAGTTCACCGGCAGCCCCAGCAGGTTGCCACGCCGGTAGGAGCGGTGGTCCGGGGTGAAGCGGGCGAAGTCGGCGTAGTTCAGCACCAGGGTGAGGAAGGTGGCCACGGTCAGACTGACCGCGATCAGGCTCTGGTGCAGCTGCTCGCCGCCGCTGAGGCCGGTGAGGCTCGCGGTGAGCGAGATGTCGCCGCCCGCCTTGACCACCAGCCACAGGGCGAGCACCAGCATGACCAGCCAGACGACCGGGCCGGTCGCGAAGTCCTGCACCTTGCGGATGAATTCCATGCCGCGCGTGAGCAGCACCGCCTGCAGCGCCCACATCAGGAGGAAGGCGATCCAGCCGAGGGTGGAGAGGCCGAGCACGGAATTGTGGTCGTACGCGGCGAGGCCGGGCGCGACCTGGATGCCGAGCAGCACGACGGCCTCGGAGGCCAGCCACGTCTGGATGCCGTACCAGGCGACGGCCATGACCGCCCGTATCAGCGCGGGGATGTTGGCGCCGTACACGCCCCAGCTCGCCCGCGCCAGCACGGGGAAGGGGACGCCGGTGCGATGGCCCGCGTGGCCCATGCGGTTCATGAACCAGTGGACGATCGTGATGCCGGCCAGCAGGGAGAGGAAGACCTGCCAGGTGGGCAGGCCGAGGACGAAGAGGCTGGCGGCGAAGGCGTAGTTGCTGATCGCGTGGGTGTCGGACATCCACAGGGCGAAGATGCTGTACGTGCCCCATTTGCGCTCCGCCGCGGGCGCGAGGTCCGCGTTGTAGAGGCGGGGATCGGGCTGGGCGGGTCCTTGCGTCGGTGAGGTCATCGGGCGCTCCGAGGGGGACGAGCGGGAGTTCTTCGTAGGGCGGTTCACCGAGGGTGGAGGGACCCGATTACGGGGATGTTGCGGGTCCGAGTCGTGGGGATCACCTCGGCGTAGCGCACGCGATACCGGGAGCTATCTTCCGTATTGCGGAGTTTGTTTTTCGATGGCCAGAACCTACCTGCTGGGAGCCGGGTGTCAATGGGTTCGGCACGGGTCGAGGCGGCCGGGCGGCGGCCGGGGACAGCGCTGAACAACCGGCTCCGCTCATCCGTATCCCCGGGCGTGAGGTACGCACCGGTGTGCGCACACCGGCCGAACCAGAACGAGAGGGAGCCCGATGGAAGCTTCACCCCACCCGGTCAGAACGCGGCGCCGCCCCGGCCGGCGCATCGCGCCGGTGCTGGCGGTGGCGAGCGTGCTGCTGGCCGCCGGCTGCGGCGGCGGCAGCGGTTCCGCGGACGCCGACACAGGCGGCAGGACGGACGGCAAGGGTGAGACGGCGCGGCCGGGCGGCGACGCGAGCCCGTCCGCCAAACCCGCGCGGGTGGAACAGCTGGCGAAGTCCGTCGGCTGCGAACCGGAGTTCACCACCAAGGTGGACGACTACCGGCAGGCCATCTGCCACAACTCCAAGGGGAAGTTCCTCTTCCTCGACTTCGCCAGGACGAAGGGCATGCGCGACTGGCTGGAGACCTCGCAGATGTACGGCGGGGTCTATCTGGTCGGCGACCGCTGGGTGATGTCGTCGTCACCGAAGAAGAACATGGAGACGCTGCGGGGCGAGTTCGGCGGCACCATCGAGGAGAGCGGCGCGTTCGGCTCCTCGCCGGGTGCGGCGTCCTCACCGGGCGCGGGCTGATTCGCCCGCACCCGGCGGGACGGGTCGTCACCGACCGCTCAGACGGCGGCGAGCGCCCGGAGCGTCGCCGCCTCCCGCGGCAGCAGCCGCTCGTCGTCCCCGGGGACGAACTCCAGCAGCACGTCCAGGGGCGCGGCCGCCTGGGTGCTCAGCCGCTCGAACGCGCGGCGCCACAGCGGAGCGCGCGCGGTCAGCGGCAGCCGGGTGGTACCGGGCCACCAGGAGAAGGCGTGCACGGCGGCCACCCGGCCGCCCAGCGTCTCCAGACCGGTCAGCGCCTCCGCGTCGGGCAGGTCGACCGGCGGCTGCCAGTAGGTGCGCACCTCGGCGCGGTCCACCTCCTCCAGCAGGCGGACGGTGTCGGCGGCGCCGTCGGTGAGGGTGTTGCGGTGGAACTCGTAGGCGAGTTCCACGCCCGCGTCCGCCGCGAGCGCCGCGGCGCGCCGGGTGTCCTCGACCACCGCCCTGCGCCGTTCGGGCGGCGTCGCGTCGGTGCCCGTGGCACCCGCCCAGATCCGCACCCGGGGCGCGCCGAGGGCCACCGCCGAGCGCAGTACGGCGTCGAACTCCCTCGGGTCGGTGTGCCCGGCGCGGTAGTACGAGCCGTACGAGGCGACGGCGAGCCCCGCGTCCAGGGTGGCCTCGCGCACCGCCCGGGCGACGGCCGTATCGCCCGGCGGCACATGGACGTCACCGCCCCATTCGACGCACTCCAGGCCCGCGCCGACGACGGCGGAGATCACCCGGGCCGGGTCGAGGTGGCGGAGGGTGACCGAGCAGATGCCCAGCCGGCTCACGCGGTCTCCTCCCTCACGGTGGGGACGGTGTGCGCGCTCCCGTCGCCGAAGTCCACGACGGTGCGGGCGCCGTCCGGCCAGCGCACGGTGACGGTACAGCCGTCGGCCTCGGCGGCGGCGAGTCCGGTGAGCGGGTCCGGCCCGGGGTCACCGGTGAGCGAGGCGAGCGCCACGAAGAGGGTGCCGGCCGGGTCCTCGCCGACGGCGCCGGTCAGCTCGGGCACCAGGGCCCAGCTTCCGTACGCGGTGCCCCGGGGCGCCCGTACCGTACGGGAGGTGTCCCAGCCGTGCAGGCCGAGGAACTGGCCGGTGACCTCCGCCCCGGTGAGGGACACCTCGGGGGCCCCGTCGGTCGCCTCGGTCTCGGTGGCCGTGCCCGGGGGCAGCGCGATGGCCCAGCCGGTGTGGTGGACCGCCGTCCCGGCGGGGATGTTCACGGCGCGGTGGACGCGCAGTTCGAGCCTGCCGCGCACCAGGGTCAGGCTGTCCAGGCGCGCCGCGGGCAGGACGGGTCCGCCGGGCGGGAAGAGCGGGGTGTGGGAGGAGGCCAGCCAGTCGGGTCCCGCGGCGAGCGGCTGGATGCGCAGCCGGTCGCTGCGTACCCCGCGCACCTGGAGGGCGAGGTGGTTGTCGGCGATGTTGTCGGCGCTGGTGGGGCCGGTGCGGGTGGAGTAGGCGAGCCGCCCGTAGAGGGGTTCGGCGGGTGGCCGCTCCGCCTCCCAGGGGCGCACCTTGCAGCTGCCGTGGTTGTGCAGCCGCACCAGGCCGTCGCTCGCGGTGGTCTGGACGAGCAGCCCGGGGGCGGGCAGCGCGAGTGCCCGGTCGGGCCCCTCGGCCGGGGCGGCCTCCTCGGGGGCGGTCCATACGGGGTGGTCGGGCGGGAGCAGCAGGCCGAGGAAGCCCTTCGACGCCCAGTACGGCGAGGCGGGCCCGGAGTAGCGCTGCACGGTCGGGGCGTGCGGCCCGTACCAGCCGAGGCCGAGGATGCCGTCGGCGGTGAGCGCGCCGCGGTCGAGGAAGTGGCGGAGCGCGCCGCTGAGGAGGCGGCGGGTGGCGCCGGGCGCGAGCGGGGTGTGGCCGGTGAGGGCGCCGAGCGCCACGGCGGCTCCGGCGGCGAACCGGTAGGTGAGCGAGCGGCCGTGGTGGATGGGGGCGCCATTGGCGTCGAAGAGCAGCGCGAAGCCGTCGAGGAACTCCTCCAGGCGGGGGCCGAGACGGTCCAGCAGGGCCCGGTCCTGGGCGAGGTGGGCGTGGAGCAGCGGATACATGTGCAGCGCCCAGCCGTTGTAGTGGTCGAAGGCACGTCCGTCGCCGTCGGAGTACCAGCCCTGCCCCTGGTACCAGCCGTCGAGCAGGCCGAGTGCGCGGTCGATGGCGCGGGCCGTTTCGGCGTCGCCCCGGTCCACGGATTCGAGGAAACCGGCGACGGTGAGCTGGAAGAGATACCAGTTGTTGGGGGCGGGCTGGTGGCGCAGCGCGCCGCGCAGCCACTCCTCGGTGCGGTCCCGGGCGCCGGGGGTCAGGGCGTCCCAGGTCCAGGGCGCGGTCAGGCGCAGCCCGAGCGCGACGGAGGCGGACTCCACCATGGGCTGTCCCTGCACCCCGTGGTGTCCGATGAGCGGCCAGGACTCGGCGTCGTCCCGCCCGGGGGTGCGGGTGCCGTGGTCGATTCCCTCGGTGTAGCGCTCCAGGAAGCCGTGTGGGTCCTTGCCGTAGGATCCGGCGCCGCGCAGCGCGGCGAGGAGGAAGGTGCGGGCGAACCCTTCGAGCCCGTCGGAGCGCACACCGGACTGGGACGGCGGCCCCGGCAGGTCGAGCAGCGCGTGGTGGGGGGTGGCGAAGCGGAGCGCGGCCCGCAGCAGTCCGTCGGCGGCGGCTTCCCAGTGGGCGCGGGTGTATCCGGTGTGCGGGCTGAGGGAGCGGTCGTCTTCGGGGAGGTCGAGTCGGAACATGTGGGGGTGTGTCTCCTTGTCCGGCGCGGCCGTGGTGCGGGGCCGTGCCTGCGGGGGCCGTGCCTGTGGGGCGGTTCTACGCGGAGCGGTCCAGCCGTTCGTGGCGTACGGGATGCGCGAAGTCCCGGCCGGCCACATAGTTCTCGACCTCGCCGATCGCGAGGTCGGCCAGGCGCCGCAGCTCACCGCTCTTCGACCCGGCGATGTGCGGGGTGAGGAGTACGTTGTCGCAGGTGTACAGCGGCGATTCGGCCGGCAGGACCTCCGGCACGGTGACGTCGAGGACCGCGTGGATGCGCCCGGCCACCACCTCGTCCGTCAGCGCCGCCTGGTCCAGCACCGCCCCCCGCGCGGTGTTGATCAGGGTGGCGCCGTCCGGCATGGCGGCCAGCAGCTCCCGGCCGACCAGACCACGGGTGGCGGGCAGCAGTGGGGTGTGCACGCTGACGATGTCACTGGTGGCGAACAGCTCCCGCAGACCCACCTGCCTGACGCCCAGTTCCTGGGCGTCCCGGGCCGTCACATACGGGTCGTACAGCTGGACGTCGAGGTCGTACGGCTCCAGCAGGGCGATCACCCGGCGGCCGATTTCCGAGGCGCTGAGGATGCCGACCGTCCGGCGGTAGTTGCCCGCCTCCGGGTAGCGCGCGCTCCAGTCGGCGGCGCGCCGTTCGGCGCGGTAGTCGCGGGCCATCTTCAGGACGCGCTTGTTGGAGAGCAGGATCATCGCGAGGGTGTACTCGGCGACGGGCACGGCGTTGGCCGCGGCCGCCGAGGAGACCGCGATACCGCGCTCCCAGCAGGCGTCGGTGATGTGGTGGCGTACCGTCCCGGCGGTGTGGACGACGGCGCGGAGCCGGGGCGCCGCGTCCAGGGCACGGCGGTCCAGCGGCGGGCAGCCCCAGCCGGTGACCAGCAGTTCGGTGTCGGCGAGGGCGCGGCGCGCGGCGGGGGTGGAGAAGTCGTCGAGGACGAGGTCCGGGTCGAGGTCGAGGAGTGCGGTGAGCCGGTCCAGCGCGCCGGAGCCCAGCACCTGGCGGGCGGTGCGCGCCGCCATGGCCAGGGCGGCGCGCGGGCGGGGCGGAGACGGCGGCTGCGGTTGCGGCGGCGGCGAGGCGGTCACTTGACACTCCCTGCGGTCAGTCCGGACTTCCAGTAGCGCTGCAGCATCACGAACGCCACGATCAGCGGTACGACGGCGAGCAGCGAGCCGATGACGACCAGCGGGTAGTACTCGGGCGAGACGGTGGCTGAGCTGTTCCAGGTGTAGAGGCCGAGGCTGAGCGGATACAGGTGCTGGTCGGACAGCATCACCATGGGAAGGAAGAAGTTGTTCCAGATGGCCGTGAGCTGGAACAGGAAGACGGTCACGAAGCCGGGGCCGAGCATGCGCAGGCTGACCCGCACATAGGTCTGCAGTTCCCCCGCGCCGTCGACCCGGGACGCCTCCAGCACCTCGTTCGGCACGTAGCCGCTGCTGAGGAGGCGGGCGAGGTAGACGCCGAACGGGTTGAAGAGGACGGGGATGAAGACCGCCCAGAAGGTGTTCACCATGCCGATGCCGGAAGCCACCAGGTACAGCGGCAGGGCGAGGACGGTGGGCGGCACCATGACGCCCGTGAGCACGAGGGCGAACAGCTTCTCCTTGTGCCGGAACTCGTACTTGTCGAACGCGTAGCCCGCGGCGACGCTGATCAGAGAGCCGGTCAGGGCGCCGACGACCGCGTACAGCAGGCTGTTGACGTACCACTCGCCGTAGAGCCCGCCGTCCATGGAGAACAGGTCGGAGAGGTTGCTCGCGAAGGAGAAGTCGCCGAAGGAGAGGATGTCGCTGCCGAAGAGGGCTTCGGCGTTCTTGGTGGACGCCAGCAGCAGCCACAGGGCGGGCAGCATGGTGTACAGGGCGGCGATCAGGACGACGGCGTTGGCCACGCCGCGGCTGGTCAGCCGGGACCGGCCGCCGGCTCCGGGGGTGCGCGGGGTGCTGGTCGGGGTGGTCGTGGTCATCGCGCGCTCCGTTCCCGGCGGCCCGACCAGCGCGTCACGGCGTACGACAGGGCGCAGGTGACGACGAGGAGGATGACCGAGGCCGCGGAGGCGAGTCCGTAGTTGTTGCGGCGGAAGGCCGCGTCGTAGATGTACATGTTCGGGGTGAAGCGGGAGTTGACCATCGGGGTGGCCTGGTTCATCAGCATGGGCTCGGTGAACAGCTGCAGCGCGCCGATCAGGGAGAACATGCACACCATCACCAGGGAGCCCCGGATGATGGGCACCTTGACCTGGAGCGCGGTGCGGATGCCGCCCGCGCCGTCGATGGTCGCCGCCTCGATCACCTCACGTGGCAGCGCCTGGAGCGCGGCATAGAAGATGATCATGTTGTAGCCGAGTCCGCTCCACAGGGCGATGTTGACGATCGATGGCAGCACGGTGTGCAGACCGAGGAAGTCGATGGTGATGTTGCCTTGCGCGAACACCTTGATGATCGGGCTGAGCCCGGGGGTGTAGAGGTACAGCCAGATGACGGCCGCGATGATGCCGGGGACGGCGTGCGGCAAGTACAGCAGCATCTGCGCGGTCCGCCGCAGCCGGACCAGCCCCGAGTCCAGCAGCAGGGCGATCGCCAGGGCGCCGATGACCACCAGGGGAACGAAGATCACGCAGTACAGGGCGATGGTGCCGAACCCGGTGAGGAAGCTCGGGTCCTGGAGCACCGCGAGATAGCTGCGCAGTCCGGTGAAGACGGTACGCCCGCCACCGAAGCCGAGCCCTTCGTGGTCCTCGGCGAAGAAGCTGAGGTAGATGGCGTAGCCGACGGGGACCAGGAACACGGCGACGAGCAGTGCCGTGAAGGGCGTCAGCAGCACGGCGGCGGCGATCCGCTGCTGGCGCCGCCCGGCTCTGGAGGGCGGATCGGCGGCGGCCGCCGGTGGCGACGCCGTCCGTTTCTGGGAGATGACGGTACTCACGGGAGACCTCGGCTCACGGTGAAGAGGGAAACCGGCTCAAGGGAGACACAGCGCGGATGACGGGGTTCAGCGGGTGGTGACCGACAGGCCGAGGCTCTTCAGATCGGGCATCGTCCGGCTCTGGGCGTCGCGCAGGGCCTCCAGCACGCTGCCGCTCCCGGCACCGGCCTTGGCGAGCCCGTCGTCACCGGAGGTGGTCGTCGACACCATCCGCGGCCCCCACTTCCAGGAGGGGGCGATCAGCTTGGCCTGCTGATCGAAGAGGCCGAAGATGTCCTGGCCGGAGAAGTAGCTGGTGTCCATCTCCTTGCGGGCGACCGGGACCAGGCCGGGCACCGACGGGAAGGCGCTGCTGACACCGCTGGAGAGCTTGGCGCGCAGGGCGTCGGGGCTGGTGACCATCCAGGAGATGAACTCCATGGCCTCCTTGGGATGGTCGCTGTCCTTGGTGACCATGAAGGTCGAGCCGCCCTGGGTGCTCACCTTCGGCTTGGCCGCGTCCCACTGCGGCACCGGCGCGATGGCCCACTTTCCCTTGCCGTCGGGGGTGGACGCCATCATCGAGCCCGCGGCCCAGGCGCCCGCCAGATAACCGGCCGTCTCACCGCTGCGCAGATGGGCCCGCCACTGCTGGCTGGACCCGGGCTCCACCCGCACCAGGTCGTCGTCCTTCAGGCCCTGCCAGTACTTGGCGACCTTGCGGGTGGGGGCGTCGTCCATGGACACGCGCCAGGTGTCGGCGGAGGTGTCGTACCACTGACCCCCGGCCTGCCAGGCGTACGCGGCCATGTAGAGGGTGCCGCCGGTGGTGAAGAGGCTGGCGATACGGGAACGGGGCTCGGCCTTCTTGAGCTTGCGGGCCGAACTCTCGAACTCCGCCCAGGTCTTGGGGACCGGGATGTGGTTCTTGGTGAAGATGTCCTTGCGGTACAGGAAGACCATCGGTTCGATGTCCACCGGGACGGCGTAGGTGCGGCCGTCGAAGGTGGTGAGGTCCAGCGCCTGCGGCAGGATCTTGCGGCGCACCGAGTCGGGCAGCAGCTTGCTGATGTCCCGGGGCACCCCGTCGATCGTGAAGCCGGGCAGCTGGGGGTATTCGATGGTGGCCACATCGGGGGCGTTGCCCGCGCGTGCGGCGTTGCTGAGCTTGGCCCAGCCGCCCTGTTCCCCCGAGGGGACCTGGGCGTAGTCGACCTTGATGTCGCTGTGGGTGCGGTTGAACTCGTCCACCACCTCCTGGCTGCCGCGCAGCGCGGACCAGAAGGTGAGGTGGACGGGGCCGTCCCCCGCGGTGTTCGCTCCTCCGCCGCCGGAACAGCCGGTCAGCAGGAGGGCGAGCAGTGTGAGCAGTGCCGTCGTTCCGGCTGTCGCCCGGCGTCCGGTAGCCGCGCGTCCTGGGCGTCTGTGGCCAGGCATGGACCCTCCCCTGTTCGCGGTGGAGTCAGGGGGAATCCTGATCGCTTGACAGAAATACCGTCAATAGATCGAACAGAAGAAACCAAAGCGGTCAAACGATCAGGAGAGCGGAGCGGTCGAATCCCGGACCACCAGACCGGGCAACAGCTCCAGGTGACGGGCGGCCCCCGGCCACCGGCCCTCCCGGGCGTGGTCGAGCTGCCGGAGCAGCAGCCCGAGCGCGGCCCTGCCGACCTCGGCCTTGGGCGGGGCGACGGCCGTCAGGGCGATCTGGCCCATGTCGGCCACCACATCGTTGTACGCGACCACCGAACAGTCCCGCGGCACCTCGACACCGGCCTCCCGCAGCCGCTGGACCAGCACCAGCGCGTCCATGTCGCCGTGGATCAGCGCCGCCGTCGCCCGGGTCCGGCGCAGCGTCTCCGCCAGGTCGACCGCCCGCGGATCGGCGGCGCGCGGGTCGGGGCCCGCGGTGCGCGAGCTGAGGATGGCCGCACAGCCCTCGGCGATGCCCCGGGCCCGCGTCTGCTCGGCGAACTCCGACCGGATCACCCTGGCGGTCGGGCTGTCGTCGCGCGCGGCCAGCACGACGCGCCGATGGCCGAGGGACATCAGATGCCCCAGCGCCAGATGCACCCCGTACGCGTGGTCCGAGCGCACACAGTCCAGCTCGTACAGGCAGCTGCCGCGCTCGGGGCGGCGCTCCAGCAGCACCACGGGCACGTCCAGCGCGCGCAGCCAGGAATGGTCCCGCGCCGCCTCGGCGGCCGTGCGCCAGTGCGGCGAGAGCAGCAGCCCGCGCGCCCCGGCCTCCAGCGCCGAGCGCACCGCGGTGCGCTCGGCGTCGTCCTCGTCGGCCGCGATGTGCAGCGCGAGCCGCAGCCCCGCCTTCTCGGCGGCCTCCCGGGCCGCCTGCACGGCCTGGGTCAGATAGGTGTTGCGCTCGGGGATCACCATGCCGACGGTGTCGCCGGTGGCGGTGGACTCCTCGGCCATCGGCTGCAGCGAACGGGCGACCCCATGACCGCGGCGCACCTCACCGCGGCGGGCCAGCTCCTCGACGTCCCGCCGTACGGTGACGACGGAAACCCCCAGCTCATCGGCGAGATCGGTGATCCGAGCGAGGCCCCGGGACTCCACCAAACCCGCGATCCGCGCCTGCCGCTTCCGCGCCGACTCCCGCATGTCCTACCGCCCGTCTCGCCGGACGCGCGCGGCCGGACTGTGCGTCGACGCGATCGGCTTTCGTTATCCGCTGAACACCGCCATAGTAGCGATCATTCGATCAGCGGCAGCGGGGGCGTCGTCACACACCGGGCGGGAAGCCGTCCGGGAAGCCATCAGGGGGGTAGCGGCGCATCAGCCACTCGGCCTGCACCTCCAGCACACGCTGCTTGCGGCGGCCGGCGCGCAGCATCAGCATCAGCGCCGCCTCCAGGAGGACGAAGAAGACCACCGGCACCAGCAGCACCGGCTTGCCGGTCCGGATCAGCTCCACCACCAGCCCGATGGCGCCGAACAGCACCAGCACCATGGCCGGCACCAGCTTGACGAGGCTGCGCTCCCGCTCGATCATCTCCGCGTGGTTCCGGGCGGCCCGGGCGCTGCGGCCGTGGAAGGCCGGATGCCGGGCGGCCGCCTCGAAGGGCGTACCGGGCGGGACCGCCTCCCGCCGCGCCCCGGGGTCCTGGTCCGGTACGAAGACGCGGTAGCGGACCGACGTGGAGCCCCGGGTGCGCAGGTGGCGGTAGCCGTACGCGGTGGCCAGCTGGACCGCCTGCTCGGGGCGGAGTTCGGTGGTGCAGATGTCCACCTCGGGCCGCCCGTCGAAGAGATGGGCATAGTGGCCGGGCAACTCCTGGCGCGCCTGGGCCATCCGCTTCGACAACGTCCCTCGTACCGCGGCCACGTCCCACCTCTTGTTGCACCCTGCCGACCGGCTGACCGGGCACACGCTACCTGCGCCGTGAACGGGCCGTACCGGCAGGTCAGAGGTGATCGGAAAGCGCGCTCCGGCATAGCGTCATACGTCAGGAAACCGACGATGACGGCCGGTCGGCGGGGTCTGGACCTACGCGGCCTCGGGCCCGCCGGGCGGCCGCCCGCTCCGGCCCTGTCCCCTATAACGGCTCTCCCCTATATAGAGGACAGGCACGAAGGGGCGGGCCGCACGAGATGAGCAGGAGGGACGGCCCGGGGCGGGAACCGCCGCGACATCACCGTCCGGCGGGAGACCCCGGCCCCCCGGGAGCAGCCGGACCACCGCGGCGCCCGTCCCCTCCTCGGCGGGCTCGTGGGGCGCGGGCCCGGGGGAAGCGGGAATCAGGTCCCAGACCGATGGCAGCGCCCGCAACGGCGCGCCTGACGGGACCGGCGCCGCCACCGGCACCGGCGCCACCACCGGCACCAACGGTCTCCGCGCGGGACGGTTTCCCGGGACGGTCCGCGAAACACTGGTCACCGACGTCGGGTTCATCGCGGTCGCTCGCACGGCTTGGGCCCTTCCGGTCGTGGTGATGGCGAGGGGTTCTCCCTGCCGTACGTACGGCCGCGCCGCTGTGCTCAACGCCGTGGAAAAAAGTTTCTGAGCGGTGGGGGCATCGGGGCGAACTCTGGTCGAATCAGGGCGAATTGACGGCCCCAACGCGCGGGCGCGAAGGATAGCAACGAGCGGCGATCTCTGTCCCGGCTTTATTCACTAGTGATGAGGTCTCCACGACCGTGCCACACCAGGCACTAGCGTCCGGTGTCACTCCGAAGCAAGGAGGGCGCTGTGCGATCAGCAATCCTGAGCAGATCCATCTCATCCAGCCGTACGATCGGCAGCGGGCTCATCATTGGTGCGCTCGCCGTGACGCTCGCGGCAATCCTCATCCCCGTGAGCCTGTTCAGTTCGAGCAGCGCCGCGGTACTTCCCAACGGCGTCTCGGACGACGGCGGGGGGACGGTCAGCACCCAGTACGGACCACTCACGCCGACCGATCGGGACTTCGTACGCAAGGTCAAGCTCGCCGGGCTCTGGGAACTCCCCTCTGGACGCATGGGCAAGGAGCGCGGCACCACGGAGGCCGTCAAGAGCGCGGCTCAGCACCTCATCGACGGCCACACCGAACTCAACCGCCGAACGGACGAAGTCGCCCAGGCCCTGGGCGTCAGCCTGCCCACGCAGCCCAACGACCAGCAGCAGGGCTGGCTGAACGAGATGACCCAGGCACCCAGCAGCGCGGAATTCGAGCGCTTGTTCGCTCAATTCCTGCGCGCTGCACACGGGAAGGTGTTCAATCTGGTGGCGCAGGTACGTGCCCAGAGCAAGAACTCCATGGTCAGGTCTCTGGCCACCAGGGCCAACACCATCGTTCTCGACCACATCACGGCTCTCGAGGACACCGGGCTTGTCGACTACGACGCCCTCTAACGACTAAGTGAAGTGATCTCATGAGGCAACAGACCCACAAGCGCGGGCGGTTCAAGAACAAAACGGTCGCCATCGTCGCCGCACTGGCACTCGGCGGCGGCGGGGCCGCGATCATCACCGCCAACGCGTCCGCAAGCGGTGACAAGGACGCTTCCGCCCAAGGTGGCGCGGTTTCGGCGAAATCCGCCGGTGGCACGATCAGCTGCCCCGATGTGAGCCAGAAGCTGAGCGGCGATGTGCCGAAGGGTTCCCAGTCCCAGGTCGCCAAGGGCCTCGGCGAGCTGGACAACCAGGTGGCCACCGCCTACCAGCAGATGAACAAGGGCCAGGCCTCGGGCGACGAAGTGCTGAGCAAGCTCAACGACCAGCGCCAGCAGACGCTCAGCAAGATGGGCCAGGCGATGGGCCAGGGCGGCGGGCAGAACGCCCAGCTGCAGGACATGAGCCAATGCAAGATGCAGCAGGTCGCGCAGGCCGGTCAGCAGGGCGGCCAGCAGCAGGGCCAGCAAGGTGGCCAGCAGCAGGGCCAGCAGGGTCAGCAAGGCCAGCAGGGTGGTCAGCAGCAGGGCCAGCAGGGTGGCCAGCAGCAAGGTGGCGACCAGCAGCAGGGCGGTGACCAGGGCGGCCAGCAGCAGGGCGGCGAGGGCGCCAACGACGTGCCCGGCAACGCCGGCGGCCAGGCGGGCAACGGCCCGGCGCAGAACGACTTCGTCGACATCACCAAGGTGCAGCCGAACGCCCAGAAGGCGCCGCAGGCGGGTGGCAACGGCTCGACCGGCACCTTCACCTCGGAGTGCGGGGTCGGCGAGGCGGGCCTGCGCAACAGCGACAACGTCATCGTCGCCCCCGGTGTGTCCAACGGCGCCCACCACATGCACGACTACGTGGGCAACGACGCCAACGACGCCTTCGCCAACAACCAGACCTTCGAGCAGGCGGGCACCTCCTGCTCCAACGGCGACAAGTCGACCTACTACTGGCCGGTGGTCCGCCTCCAGGACGGCAAGGACGAGGCCGACGCCAACCAGCTCGGCGGTGGCCAGGAGGGCAACGTCGGCACGATCCTGACCCCCAAGGCCTCCAAGATCGAGTTCAAGGGCAACGCCCAGAGCAAGGTCGAGGCCATGCCGAAGTTCCTCCGGATCATCACCGGTGACGCCAAGGCCTTCACCAACGGCGATGCCAACGCCAACGCCTCCTGGAGCTGCAGCGGCTTCGAGGACCGTCAGCTGACGGACAAGTACCCGATCTGCCCCCAGGGCAGTGACCTGCTGCGCACCTTCGACTTCCAGGGTTGCTGGGACGGCAAGAACATCGACAGCGCCAACCACCGCGACCACGTGAAGAACGCCGGCGCGGACGGCTCCTGCCCCCAGGGCTTCAAGGCCATCCCGCAGCTGGTGAACACCATCAGCTACGAGAACCCGGGGAACACCCCGTTCGCCGTGGACGGCTTCCCCGAGCAGTTGCACAAGCCCATCACCGATCACGACGACTTCATCAACGTGATGCCGGATGACCTCATGAAGAAGGCCGTGGACTGCATCAACAGCGGCCAGCAGTGCACCTGATGGGTGGCGAACACCAGGCGCGGGGGGGCCGGCGACCCCGCGGCCCCCCGCGCCCGGCACCCCCCCGCCGCCGCGGGCACGCGCCGCCACACCAACCCCGCCGCGGCCAGC
>NZ_JBEYAL010000029.1:0-62851 GCF_040631655.1 Streptomyces sp. NPDC019937 | reverse complement strand
GCGCCGGCCTTGCGGCCGGCGCGCGCCGCGCCGCGTCCCACCCTCGTGCCGGGGGTGACACGGCCACCGACGATTCCGCCGGGGACCATCCCGGCCACCCCGGCCACCCCGACCGTCCGGTCCTCCCCGCCACGTGGGAGCCGGGCGGTCCGTGTGTGCGGGGGGTGGCCGCCACCGGCGCCGGTGCGCCCTCCGACCAGGAGCTGACCGGCAGGCTCCGGGAGGAGTACGCCTCGGGCGCCACCAGCCCGGCCTCGGGCGACATCCTGTACCGCCGCCACCACCAGGCGACGCTCTCGTACGCCCGCACCTGCTGCCGGGCGCTCCATGACGCCGAGGACCTGGCCTCCGAGGCGTTCATCCGCACGTTCCAGGCCGTCCGGGCGGGCGGCGGTCCGCGGGGCCCGTGGCGGCCGTATCTGCTGACCGTCGTGCGTCACACGGCGCTCGAATGGAGCGAGGGCGAGCGCCAGGTCCTGCTGACCGCGGACTTCGAGTCCTGGCGGCAGTACGCGCCCACGGCCGACCCCCAGTGGCATCTGGTGGCGCGCGAGGACCGTCAGCTGCTCGTCCGCAGTTTCCGCAGGCTTCCGGAGCGGTGGCGGACGGTGTTGTGGCACACCCTGGTCGAGGAGGAGCCCCCGCACCGCGTGGCGGCCTTACTGGGCATCTCCCCCAGCGGGGTCACATCGCTGGCCTTCCGCGCCCGGGAGGGGCTGCGCGAGTCGTATCTGCAGTCCCATCTGGAGTCCGCGGCGAACGACCGCTGCCGCCACTTCAGCGCCATGCTGGGCGCCTCGGTGCGGCGCGGCGGAGTGCGGGGCCACGCGCTCGCGCGCCATCTGGCCGAGTGCGCCTTCTGTGCCCACGCGTACAAGGAATTGCTGGGTCTCAACGCCGCGATGCGCACGGCGAACCCCGCCGCGCATCCCACGGCGAACCCTGCGGCGGCGCGGTCGATGCGCTGACCACACGCCGGACTGCCGACCGCGCAACCGCGGCCGGCAGTCCCTGCTGATATCCGTGTGGTCACAGTCCGTTGACGCGTGCCTCCCGGGCGATACCCAGCGGACGGACGCCTGGGGCAGCGCCGGTGCGGGGTCGTCGGCTCACCCGGGACGCATGGCGCCGGATGCGGTCCATCTGCGCCATCAGCCTGCGGCCGCGCAACGCCATCTCCAGCTCGAACCGTATTCGCGGGTCACGCAGGCCCGGGCCGAAGAGCTTCTCGATCTGGCGCAGCCGGTATCGCACGGTCTGCGGATGCACCTTCAGCGCCTTGGCGGCCTCGGGGGCGCCACCGCCCTCCAGCCAGGCCAGCAGGGTCATCTGCAGCCGTTCGCTCTGCCGGGGGGTCAGCCCGACCAGCGGCTTGAGCCAGCGCGCGGCCAGCGCCCGGACCAGGGACTCGTCCTGGAGCAGCAGCAGCATCGACAGATGGTCGTCGACGAAGAGCACCCGGGGGTCGGGGCCGCCACGGCCGGGGGCCATGGTCAGCAGCCGCCGGGCCCAACGCACCGAGGACGCCGCGTCGTTGAGCGGCACCACATGGCCGACCGCGGCGGTCCGCCCGCGCAGCGCGGTTTCCAGCGCGCCACGGGTGCCGGGGTCCGCGGGCGCGTCCCGGTCCGGGTCGCGCTCGCCGTCCTGAAGCCGCTCCGCGCCCTGGTCGGGGGCGGGGCCGGGGTCCGCGTCCGGGTCGGGGATCAGCAGGCACAGCTCGTCGCCGACGGCGCCGATGAGGGTGTCTCCCAGCACGGCGGCCAGGGGCGGCGCCTCGCCCGGGGTGGGCAGGGCGATGGCCTGGACGGTCTCCGGCAGCGGCCAGCGGGCCGCCCGGGACAGCTCGGCCAGGGTCCGCTCGGACACCGAGACTTCGCCGATCAGCGCCTCGAACAGGTCGCGCCGGGCCCGCTCGGGCGGAATGTCGGTGGGCGGCTCCTCGCCGTGGGCGGCCTCGGAGAGGGCCGGTGCCCCGGCGCCCTCCTCGCCCGGCTTCCGGTAGCCGAGCGCCGCCAGGAGCGCCTGCTCGACATCCCAGCGGACCTTGTCGCGCTCAGTGTCCTCCAGAAGGTCGGCGAATCCCGGGATTCTGTGCCGGAGGTTCTCGATCACCTCGTCGGCCAGGGACGGGAGCTCATTGCGCAGCACGCGGGTCCACTCGCCACGGGGGCGGGACCAGATGCGGTTCACCAGTTCGCCCATCATTACCTCGTTCTTGCCGGGGGGAGGTCCGACCGTTGGGGGGTCGGTCGGACCCGTGGAGGTTGCCTCCGTCTCCGGCTCGTCCGGTCCGGGAAGGAAGTCGAGGGTCCTCCGCACCTCATAGAGGACCCTCGCCCCTGCCGGTCCCGGCGCTTTGCCGGGTCTTTGCCATCGGGATGACAGTGGATCAGCCGAAGACGGTCTGGGCAGTGTTCATACACGAGAAGTTGTCACGTTACGACAAATCTTATGGAGATCACGTGTAGTTCCGAGAAGCTGCTGCCCCCAAGACGACTTTGACGTATCTCGTCATCCGCGCGGAACACGCGCGATCGGGAGGCTCCAATGTCCATGTCCCAAACGCCTTCTCCCTCACAGGGGCGCCACGGGGGACGCCAAGCACCTGGAGGACGACGAGCCGCTCGCCGGACTCGGCGGGACCAGCCCGGAATCGGGTGGTCCCGGAACATCCGCATCTACGCTATCGTCGCGACCGTCGTGCTGTCCCTCATCGTGACGTACAACGCCGGCGCTTTCAGCCAGACTTTCGCGTTCCTCGACTTCGGCGCCGGGGTCCTCGCCCTGGTCTGCCTCAGCTCAGCGGTGATGTGGGGGCTCGCCGCGACCGACCAGCTCATCCTGCACTCCAACCACCGTCTGATCGCCCAGGGCATCCACCGGGCGGCCGCGGTCGCGGGCCTCATCTTCCTCGGTGTTCACATCTGGGTGAAGGTCGCCGAGAGCCACACGAACGCGGCTTCGATCGTGCTACCGTTCGCTGACGCAAAGCAGCCGGTACTGATCGGGCTGGGCACCATTGCCGGTTACCTCTTCGTCATCGCGGCGGTGACCGGAGCGGTCCGCAGCTCGTTCGCCGCAGCGGGCAACTCCCGCTGGCGGTACCGGTGGTGGCGGGCGCTCCACGTGGGCGCCTACCCCGCCTGGGGTCTCGCGCTGATCCACGGCCTGAAGGCCGGTCGCGCGGCCAAGACCTGGGCGACATACGGCTACATCGCGGCCCTGGCCGGAGTGGCCATCGCGCTGTGGATGCGGCTCGCAGCCCGGCGCAGCCAGGACGACGATCGAGGGGACGGCATCTCCGTGAGGAATCCGCCTGCCCGCGGCCTGCAGGAAGGCCGCACACGCCGCGCCGCGCCCACCGTGCCCCGGCCCCGTTCGGCCGACTCGGGCCGGCGGGACGGTGAACGGCTCGGTGCCTCCCGTGGGTGGGACCGGTGATCAAGACAAAACCCAGGCTGGCCTGTGTCGACCCGCCCCGGCTGCTCGCCGGGCTGGACGAGGCGTACCGGCTCGACCGAGTCGGCCACCTGACGGTGCACGGCACGATGCCCGCCCTGCGGGCTGACGAACTCGTCGCGCTCGCGGAGAACATCGATCTCCGCGGGCGCGGCGGGGCCGGTTTCCCCTTCGCCAAGAAGGTGACCGCGGTCGTCGAGGCGGCGGGCCGCGCGGGTGGCCGCTGCAACGTGGTGGTCAACGGCAGCGAGGGCGAACCCAGTTGCCTCAAGGACACCGCGCTGCTGCTGCACACCCCGCATCTGGTCATCGACGGCGCCACCCTGGCCGCCGAGGCGATCGGCGCCGAGGAGGTCGTCATCGCCTGCCACCGGCCGGATGTCGAGGAGTCGCTGAACGCCGCCATCGCCGAGCGCGGCCCCAGCGGGGTCCCGGTGGAAGTGAGCGTGACGCCCGACCGGTTCGTGGCCGGTGAGGGCGGCGCCGTCATCAACGGCATCAGCGGCGCCCCGGCCATCCCCAACGGCCGGAAGATCCGGTCCAGCGAGAACGGTCTCGGCGGGCTGCCCACCCTGCTGTCCAACACCGAGACCTACGCCCAGCTCGCCATCGCGGCGCGGATGGGCGCCCTGCCGTACCGCTCGGTGGGGCTGCCCACCGAACCGGGCACGACGCTGCTGACGGTCGGCGGCAAGTACGTGATGGAGACGCCGACCGGGGTGCCGCTCACGTACATCCTGGAGCTGTGCGGGCTCTCCCCCGGCCAGGGTGTGCTGGTGGGCGGCTACCACGGCAAGTGGCTGGACCCGAAGAGCATCAACGCCACCACCATCTCGCGCGAGTCCATGAAGAAGTACGGTGCGCGGCTGGGCGCGGGCGCGGTGCTGCCCATCCCCGAGGACACCTGCCCGCTCGGCGAGACCGCGCGGGTGGCCCGCTGGCTGGCCGCCGAGACGGCCGGTCAGTGCGGCCCCTGCTTCATCGGGCTGCCCGCGCTCGCGGACGCCATCGGCCAGGTGGAGCGGGGCGGCGGCCAGTCGGCCATCGACAATGTGCGCGCGTACATCAACTCGGTGCGCAAACGGGGCGCGTGCAGCCACCCCGATGGCACGGCCGGTTTCGTGACCACCGCGTTGGACGCGTTTCCCGAGGAGTTCGAGTCCCATGCGCTCGGCGCCGGCTGCGGGCGGCCGACGATCGGCGTCCTGCCGATGCCCGAGGAGACCCAGCCGCTGGCCCTGCCGCCCGGTCCGGCGTCCGCGCCACCGCGCGCGGAGCGGCAGCAGCGGGGCCCGACGGAGAAGCTCCTGGTGGACTGGTCGCTGTGCCAGGGCCACGGGCTGTGCGCGGACATCCTGCCGCCCGAGGTGCTGACGCTGGGCATCGACGGCTATCCCTCCTCCGCCCGGATGGACGTGCCGCGCCAGCTGCGCGGCCAGGCGGTGCGCGCGGTGCGTCGCTGCCCCGCGCTCGCGCTGCGCATCGAGGAGTAACCCCGCTCCAAGTCCTCTTGTCACGACGGCCGTTGAACCAACGGCCGTCGATTGCTGTGCGCTCGCGTATGCAGCGTTTTTTGCGTCTGGTGACAAATTTTTAACCTGCTGAACGTCGCTCGGCACGGGCTCCGTATGGGCATGGTGTCGGCGCCTACACCGCCGGACACCGATAAGGATTTTTCGCAGGGAGTGGTCATGGAGAAGCGGCGTCAGATCGCATTCGCGGGAGTGTCCGTGGCGATGGTCATGCTGACCGCGGCGTGTGGCAGCAATGACACCTCCGCGGGCAGCGCGAACGTCCAGCCCGTGGGCGGCAGCAGCCAGGCGGCGAGTGCGGGCGCGGGTGCTTCGGCGTCGGCGGGTGCGGGTGCGGCGGCCGCGGGGGCCGGCGCGACCGGTGGGTACGGCAGCGCGGCGGGCAGTGACGCGGCGGGCAGCGGTGGCGGCGCGACGGGCGCGGCGAAGCAGCTCGCGGTCAAGACCGATGCCAAGCTGGGCAAGTTCGTCGCCGACAGCGCCGGGATGACCCTCTACCGGTTCGACGAGGACACCCCGAAGCCGGCCAAGTCCAACTGCAACGACGCGTGCGCCACCAAGTGGCCGCCGGTGCCCGCGGACGACGCCCTCGCCGGTGCGGGCATCGACTCCAGCAAGCTGGGCAAGGTCAAGCGCGCCGACGGCACCGAGCAGCTGACCCTGGAGGGCTGGCCGGTCTACCGCTACGCGGGCGACACCAAGGCGGGCGACACCAAGGGCCAGGGCGTGGGCGGCACCTGGAACGCGCTGGCCCCGGACGGAAAGCCGGCCGGCAAGAAGGCCGCGGGCGCCGCCCTGCAGCTGATGGTCAGCAACAATGCCGACCTCGGCAAGATCATGGTGGACGGCAAGGGCATGACCGTCTACCGGTTCGACAAGGACAGCGCCTGGCCGATGAAGACGGCCTGTGTCGACGCCGCGTGCCTGGACAAGTGGAAGCCGGTCAAGGCCGTCGACACCACCAAGGTCGCCGGTGTGGACGCCTCGAAGGTCACCTCCTTCAAGCGCCCCGACGGCTCCAAGCAGGCCGCGTTCGACTGCTGGCTGCTGTACACCTTCGTCGGTGACAAGAAGCCCGGGGACACCAACGGCCAGGGTGTGAAGGGCACCTGGTTCGCGGTGACCGACAAGGGCAAGAAGGCGGGCCAGTAAGACGGCAGGATGGTCCACCTCGGCGGGGCCCCGGAGCGTGCGCTCCGGGCCACCCGCCGGATGTCGACGGGAGGTTGATGTGTCACGCGCACTTCGTGCCACCGCGCTCTGCGCGGCGCTGCTGTTCGTGAGCGGCGTGGTGAGCGGCTGCGGCGGGAGCGGCCAGGCCCATGTGAAGAAGCCGGAGAAGGAGAAGGCGCCCGCCGCCAAGGAGCTGGGGAAGCCCGGGAAGCCGGCGGCCCTGACGCAGATCGCCGACGCCATCGGCTGCAAGGCGACCATCGTCACCGAGGCGGACGAACTGCGCCAGGGCGCCTGCGAGTCCAGCAAGGGCGACCGGTACACCATGGTCACCTTCGCGACCGCGAAGGGCCAGAAGGACTGGCTGAACACCTCGAAGGACTACGGGGGCATGTATCTGGTCGGCGCCCGCTGGTCGGTCACCGGTCAGTCCTCGGGATCCCTGGAGCCGCTGCGCGCGAAGCTCGGCGGGGACATCGAGCAGGGCTCGATGATGCACCACGGTGGGTCGAAGTCCCAGGGCGGGTCCCATGGGAAGTCGCAGTCCCACGACGGGATGAAGATGGACTGACCGGTGCCACGCTCCGGTCCTCAAGCCGCGCAGGAATCAGCCCACTTGAGCAGCTCGGGGTCGGCGAGCGTGGAGACCCACAGGTCCACCGGAGGACGCTCGTCGACCGGTTTGCGGGGTCCCACGCCGAGCACCCTCAGCCCGGCCCGGGAGGCGGACAGGAAGCCGCAGTGGGAGTCCTCCACCGCGAGCGCGTCGCCGGGGGCCGCACCGCACAGGCGGGCGGCCGCCAGATACACATCGGGATACGGTTTGGGGCGCACTTCCCCTCCGGGGACCAGCACATGGTCGAAGTAGCGCAGCAGCCCGGCCTTGGACAGCCCGTCCTCGACCACATCGCGCGGGCAGTTGCTCGCCACGGCCAGCGGTGCGAACGCCGCCGCCTTGTGGACCAGTTCGGCCGCGCCGGGCATGGTGACCGGGTCGTCCGCCACCAGTCTGCGGAAGGCGCCGAGCAGCTGCCGGGTCATTTCGTCGGCGAGGTCGGGAAGTCCGGCGTATTCGGCCAGCATGCGGCCGCATTCGGTGTAGTGGAGCCCCTTGGTGCGCCGCGCGAACTCCTCGTCGGTGACGGCCCCGTAGTCCGCGAGTACCACTTCGCGGGCCTTTTCCCAGTGCCGTTCGGAGTCCATCAGAGTGCCGTCACAGTCGAAGACGATGGCGGCGGGGGTCCATGCGAGAAGGGTTTCTGCTGTCATCTGCCTGCCGTTCCAGGAGAGATGGGGGAATCGGCGCAGGGCGTGCCTGTGACCACGAGAGCAGCGCGGTGAATTCGCTTGCGGCGCCGCACGCGGAATGCGCTCATGAACGCCGTACAGGCGGAGAATTGCCTGCCCGAAACATAACGATCACTACGTTAGTGAGATGACTCGGAGTAGGCAAGGGGTCACTCAGCGTCGGCGATTTGTTCGTCGCTCAGCATGTTCGCGGCTCAGGGCGTTCGTCGTTCAGGAGGTTCGTCGTTCTGGTGTGCGGTCAGCCGTACTGGAGCACACCGACCGCCGTGCGGATGTCCGCCTGGCGCAGCCGGAAGACACACGTTCTGCCGTGGGAGACGCACTCGACGACGGCGGGCGGATGGGACTCGGTGAAGCGGATCGCCTTCATCCGGCAGGCGAGGGGGCGGATCAGCAGGCCCCCACTGGCCAGCGCCGCGGCTTGCCGGGCGCCCTCCAGCAGCACCAGCCCCGGCACATGGTCGCTCCAGTGGTCGAAGAAGAACGGGTGACGGGTGTCCGCGGGGTCCAGGTACACCACTCCCCCGTCCCGTACCACCAGCACGTCCCGGGGCGCGGTGACGCCCAACTGCCCTGGTGAGGGCCGTACGGCGGCACGCAGCCGGCGCCTGGCGGTCTGGCCCGAGCGGGCGGAGCGGGTCTCCGCGTACGCCGTGCCGTCGAGGAAGCGGGCGGTGCCCCCGGCCCGGGCGAAGATCCGGCCACCCGCCCACAGACCGACGTCGAGCCGCATCCCGGACACGAACCGCCCGGAGGGTGCCGCGGTGCGGACGTCCGTCACCGCGATCCGGCAGGTGATGTCGGTCGCCCCGTACGGGGCGCGCGGCTCGGCCTCCGGGTCGAGCCGGAAGAACAGGTCCCGGATCAGGAAGTGCGCGCCCGCGGGCACGGCGTAATACCGGGTCGGGATGTAGATCCCCAGTTCGCGCAGGGTTTCGGCGATCATCAGCGGATGGTGACGGCCGTCCCCGCCGTGCGGGAACGTCGGATGGGACCGGGGCCACTGGGCGGCCGCCTCGAACCGGCCGTCACCCAGCGTACGGACGTCGGTGAGCAGCACCTCGGCCACCGACACCCGGTGCACGGCCTCACGCGCCACCGTGCGGGACCAACTGAGCGGCCGACCGGTGGGACCGGTCGGCTCCGAAAGGCCGCGAGCCTCACGAACGATCACCATAAAATACTAATAATGTTTGACCTGTCTGTCCTCATCACCCTCTGCGGCCGAAAGTCCGCTAAGTTCACTCCGTCACACCGGACCGGGCTTATGAAGGACGACGAACACGTGCAAGAGCGGGCCGAACAAACACGCCGGTCTCTTCTGGAAGCGGCCGCATCCCTTTTCGACGAACGCGGATACGCCGGAACGAGCATCAGCGACATCACCGCCCGGTCGGGTCACACCAGCGGCGCCATTTACTTCCACTACACCAGCAAGGAAAGACTCGCGCTCGCCGTGGTGCAGGAACACTTCGCCACCTGGCCACCCCTGATCCAGCGGCACACCGGGCTGCGGGTGCCCGCCCTGGAGCAGCTCGTCCGGCTCAGCTTCGCGGTGGCCCGCGCCTTCCGCGATGACATCGTGGTACGGGCCGGGGCCCGGCTGTGGGCCGAGCGCTCCCTGATCGCGGCGCCCTTCCCGCCCCCGTTCATCGGCTGGATCGACGCCGTCGGGGCCATGCTGGAACGGGCCCACGGCGAGGGCGAGCTGGCCGCCCATGTCGAGCCGCTGCCCGCCGCCCGGACCATCGTGTGCGCCTTCTTCGGCCTGCACACGGTATCCGAGGCCCTCGACGGGCGGCGGCTCGTCGAGGACCATCTGGCCGAACTGTGGACCCTGCTGCTGCCCTCGCTGCAGGCCCGCCCCGGACACCCCGGCCCCACCGCCGAACTGCTGGCGGCGGCCCGGGGCGCCTGACCGGCGCGCGGAGCGCGTGGCCGGGCTATTTCCAGATCTCGGCCACCCACTCCGGGTGGTCGATGAACGGGTTGCGGTTGTGCTGGAAGTCGTCGTAGATGACCTGGTTGCGCTTCTTCTCGAAGGCGTCCGGCGGGTCCGCCTCGTTCCACTTCTTCAGCACCGGGAGCCGCCCCATGAAGGGCCGGCTGCCGTTGTCGACCTTGTCGTTGGGCTCCAGGTCGGGGAAGCCCTCGCCACCCTCGTAGCGGACCGACATGTACAGGATCATCCGGGCCACATCGCCCTTGACCTGGTCACGGGGCTCGAAGGAGTCGTCGTCGGTGCGGTTGCCCGGCGCCTCCCCCACCTCCGAGCCGCCCTCGTCGAAGTCCTTGTTGCCACGGGTGCTGTTGACCGAGACATCGGCCGGGCGCAGATGGTGGATGTCCGTGCCGGGTCCGGTGGCGGTGCCGAAGTCGCCGTGCGACTTCGCCCAGACGTGTTCGCGGTTCCAGTCGTCGGCGTTTCCGCCGTTCGAGTCCTTGCTCTGGGAGCGGCCGGTGTAGAGCAGGATGACGTTGGCGGCGTTGTCCGGGTCCTCGTCGGTCTTCTTGAGGGCGTCCCAGACCTCGTCGTACGACAGCTTGCTGACGTCCCTGCTGACGATCTGGTGCAGGGCGTCCTTCAGCGGCTCCCCCGTCTTGCCCATCGCGTCCTCGTAGTACGTGTCGTCGTACGCCGTGGCGGCGGGCTCCGCGGTGGCCGGGGTCTGCGCCGTGACGGCGACCGTCACGACGCCGGCCAGCAGCGCCAGGGATTTCCAGCGGGTCACACGGGTCATGTGTGGTGTCCTCTCCCCGATTTACGACCGTTGTTCGATCCCCGAAAGCGTGTCAGACACAGGATCGTCCAATGGTGAACATCACGAAGAGATTCCGTGTCAGGGCCATGACCACGCCAGGGCCCTGACCACGGTCGTCACAGCGAGGCGCCCCCGCACATCACCAGCGTCTGGCCGGTCACCGCACCGCCCTCCGGGCCCAGCAGGAACGACGTCAGCCCGGCCACCTCCTCGGGCCGCACGAGCCGGCCGAGCGGCGGGACGACGGGCGAGGTACGGCTGCGGCCCGGGTCCCGCAGCATCGGGGTGTCCGTCGGCCCCGGCGCCACCACGTTCACGGTGACCCCGCGCGGCGCCAGTTCGGCCGCCCACGACCGGGCCAGGCCCGCCAGCGCCGCCTTGGTGGCCGCGTACTGGCTCTTGCCCGGCGCGCCCGTCATGGTCCGGCTGCCCACCAGCACCAGCCGGCCGCCGTCCCGGACCCGGTCCACCAGCGCGTCCGCCAGGACGGTGGCCGCCTGGACGTGGACGCGCCACATGAGGGACCCGTCCTCGGGCCGCAGTTCGCCCAGCCGGGCGGAGCGCTGGACGCCGGCCGCGTGGACGAGGGCGTCCAGCGGGCCGTCCTCGGCCATCGGGGTGAGCGCCGCCGGCAGTTCCTCCGGCCGGGCCAGGTCGGCCGGGAGCCAGCGCAGCCGCTCGTGCCCATGGGGTGGCGCCGTACGGCTGATGCCGGTGATCCGCCACCCCTCGTCCAGCAGCCGGGTGGCGATGGCGGCGCCGATACCGGAGCTGACGCCGGTGACCACCGCGTGGCGGTGGCGGGGCTCAGCCATCCGCGGCCCAGTCCGGGCTGATGCGGACGTACTTGATGGCCTGGCGGTGATAGGTGTACGCGATGTGCAGCGTCCCGTCCGGGCTCTGCCGGATGGTGGGGTACGACAGCTCCCGGTTGAGCCGGTCGCGTGAGTTGTTGGTCAGGCAGTGTCCGTCGCCGACGTCCAGATCGCGCCGTACCGGCCAGGTGCGTCCGCCGTCGGTGGAGAGCGCGAGGGTCATCGGCGCCCGGGGCGCGCCCCAGAAGGCGCCGGGGGCGTCCTCCGGCCGGGCGGGCGGCGAGGGTGCGGCGGCGGCCGGGGAGTCGCCCGCCTGCCCGTCGTCGTCGATCTCGTCGTAGAGCGACACCCGGCGGGCCGTGGCGTCCGCGCGGCTGCTGTGGTTGTACACCAGCGCCAGCCGTCCGTCGCCGAGCGGGACGTACTGCACGGAGGAGTTGTTGTTGGGCAGCTCGGTCGGCTCCGGCTCGCTCCAGTTCTCCCCGCCGTCCGTGCTGTGCGAGCGGTACACCGCGTCGGCCCAGCGGCTGCGGAACAGCGCCAGCAGGGTGCCGTCGGACAGCGGGTGGACGTTCATGTGCACACACCCCGTGGAGCCCGGCACCGGCCGCTCCCGCCAGGTGCGGCCCTGATCGTCGCTGATCATCACCGCGCTGGTGTCATGGTCGCCCACCCATGTGGCGCCGGGCGTGGACACGCAGTGGAACACCGGCAGCAGCCACCGCCCGCCGTCCAGGACCGCGATCGGCTGGCGGATGAACACCCCGCCCCCGGCGGTGGCCGGGAAGAGGGTGCGCGGCGCGCCCCAGGTCTGCCCGTTGTCGTCCGACACCCGCACCCGGACCTCCGCGGTGTCCTGGTTGCCCGCCCGCTGGGCGGTGTAGAGCAGCCACAGCTCACCGGCCGGGGTGGGGAACAGCAGCGGGTTCTGCTCGGAGCGCTCCGGGTCGTCGGAGAGCCGCACCGGCTCCGACCAGGTGTCCGAGCCGGGCGCCAGCCGGGAAAACCACACGGAGATGTCCGGCACGCCCTCCTGGGTGCCGCCGAACCATACGCAGCCGAGGTCACCGCCGGGCAGCACGGTCAGGTTGGCGGCGTGGTTCTGGACGGCGGGTGCGGGCAGGAACGCCTCCTGGCGCGCCGGGTCGCCCGGCCGCGGCCGGAGCCGCCCGTCCGTCAGCGGTGTCGCGGTGTCATGGTCGGCGGTCATGGCGCCGGGCTCCTCAGGGTGTGCGGTGGTACGCGGGTCTTCGGCTCGAACGCGGTGGTCAGCGGTCGGCGGCGGTCAACGGTCGGCGGTGGTCAGCGGTTGTACGGGGGCATCGGGCCCCTCAGCCGGGCGCCCACCTCGTCGCACGCCGCCACCACGTCCGACGGCAGCGGCCCCTCGGCGGCGGCCGCCAGGTTGGCCCGCAGGTGCTCGATCCGGGAGCCGCCCAGCAGCAGGGCGTCCACCCCGTCGCGGCCCAGCAGCCAGCGCAGCGACAGGTCCGTCAGCGGGAGGGACGCCTCATCCGCGATCCGCCCCAGGTCGCGGACCGCCTCGAAGAGCCGGGGATCCCAGTAGCGCTGCCGGTACATCGCGGCGAGCTTGGAGTCGCCGAAGCGGCCGGACTCGGGGGTCTCCTCGAAGACATGACGCCCCGTCAGCAAGCCGCCGCCGAGCGGGTTGTAGACCATCGTGCGCAGACCGCTGGTGGCCGCGTACTCCCGGTACTCCTCCTCGATGCGCCGGGCCAGCAGGTTGTACAGCTGCTGCGCCACCACCGGGCGCGGGGCGCCGACCCGGTCGGCGGTGTGGGTCAGCTCGGCGATCTGCCAGGCGGCGTAGTTGGAGACGCCGAGTGCGCGGATCTTGCCCTCGGCGACGAACTCGGCGACCGTGCTCAGCGTCTCCTCCAGCGGCGCCGCGCGGTCGGGCTGGTGGAGGTAGAACAGGTCGACGTGGTCGGTGCCGAGGCGGCGGAGGCTGCCCTCGAGGGCCGCGCGCATGCCGCGCGCGGACAGCGGGGAGTGCCCACCGGCGTCGGCGTGCGGCATCCCGGCCTTGGTGGCGAGGACGATCCGGTCGCGGCGGCCGGGCAGCAGCTCGGCGAGGATGGTCTCGGTGACGCCCCCGACGTAGGCGTTGGCGGTGTCCACGCCCGTCACCCCGGCGTCGAGCGCGGCGTCCAGCATCGCCGCGGCGCCCTCCCGGTCCACCGTGTCGCCGAAGGTCATGGTGCCCAGCACCAGCCGGGACAGCGGCACCGGGGCCCCGGGCAGGGTCACCCCGCCGGGCGACGCCTGGGAGGTGGTGTCGGTCTGCGCGTGCGCGTTCACTGCGGTGCTCCTGATTCCTGGTGGAGGTCCTGGTCACGATCATGATCGCGGTCGGTGGCGATCGCGGACACCAGGGCCCGCGGTTTGCGTCCCCGCATCGTCGCCGGGTCGAGCGCCGCGCGCCGCAGCGCCCTGGTGTACGGCTGGGTGGGCGCGGCGAGCACGTCCGCGGTCGGTCCCGATTCGACGATCCGCCCGCCACGCATCACCACCACCTCGGAGCTGATCTCGCGGACCACTCCGAGGTTGTGGGAGATGACGATGTAGGCGAGGTTCTGTTCGGCCTGGAGCTCGCGCAGCAGCTGGAGCACCTGGGCCTGTACGGAGACGTCCAGCGCGGACGTGGCCTCGTCGCAGACCAGCAGCTCGGGCCCGCTGGCCAGGGCGCGGGCGATGCCGATCCGCTGGCGCTGGCCGCCGGAGAACTCGGCGGGGCGCCGCTGGAGGGCGCTGGAGGGCAGGCCCACCTGGTCGATCAGCTGGGCGGCCCGGCGGCCGCGCTCGGCGGCGGACCGCGTGCCCGCCAGCCGCAGCGGCTCGGCCACGATCTCCTCGGCGGTCAGATGCGGGTCCAGTGAGCCGTACGGGTCCTGGAAGACCATCTGCACCCGGCGCCGCAGCGGCCGCAGCCGCCGCTCGGGCAGCGACGCGATGTCGGTGCCGTCGAGCAGGATGCGCCCTTCGGTGGGGCGCAGCAGCCGGACCAGGGAGCGGGCGATGGTGGACTTGCCGCAGCCGGACTCGCCGACGATGGCGAGCGCGCCGCCGGGCGCGACGGTGAAGCCGACGCCGTCCACGGCGCGGAACACGCCGCCCGGGACCGGGTATTCGACCACCAGGTCCTCGACGGCCAGCAGGGGTGTGGTCACAGCGCCTCCTCGGGGACGGCGGCGGGGAGGGCGGGGGTCTCGTCCCAGGGGCCGAGGGTGGGGACGGCGGCGAGCAGATCGCGGGTGTACTGCTCGGCGGGGTGTTCCACGATCTGTTCGACGGGGCCGGATTCCACGAACCGGCCGCCGCGCATGACGTGGATGCGGTCGGAGACCAGCCGGGCGACGCCCAGGTCGTGGGTGATCATGAGGATGCCGATGCCGGTGCGTTCCTGGAGCTCCATCAGCAGGTCCAGGACGCTGGCCTGGACGGTGACGTCGAGCGCCGAGGTCGGTTCGTCGGCGACCAGCAGCTCGGGTTCGGCGGCGAGCGCGATGGCGATGAGGACGCGCTGCAGCATGCCGCCGGAGAACTGGTGGGGGTAGGCGCCCCACCGGGTCTCGGGGCGGGGGATCCGTACCCGGCCGAGCAGTTCGATGCCCTTGGCGCGGGCGTCGGCGCGGGACAGCTCCGGGTGGCGGATCCGCAGCGCCTCGCCGAGCTGGCGGCCGATGGTGTGCACCGGGCTGAGCGCGGTCATCGGGTCCTGCGGGATGAGGGAGACGCCGCGGCCGCGGATCCGGCGGGCCGCCCGGGGGTCGGCGATGACGTCGACGCCCCGGACGCGGGCGGTGCCGGAGAGCACGGCCAGCCCCTCGGGCAGCAGCCGCAGCAGACCCATCGCGGTGGTGGACTTGCCGGAGCCGGACTCGCCGATGAGGGTCACGGTCTCGCCCGCGGCGAGGGTGAAGCCGACGCCGTCGACCGCGCGGACCACGCCACGGTCGGTGATCAGCTCGATCTGCAGGTCCTCGACCTCCAGCAGCGGGGCTTGTCGGTCGCTCATCAGGAGCCCTCCGTCGTACGTCGGCGGGTACGGTCGCGCAGCCCGTCGCCCAGCAGATTGACCCCGACCACCAGCAGGGCGATGACGAGGCCGGGCAGGGTCACCAGCCACCAGGAGGTGGTGATGTAGTCCTGGCCGTCGGAGATGATGCGTCCCCAGGTGGCGAACGGCCGCTGGGGTCCGGCGCCGAGGTAGCTGAGCGCGCTCTCCAGCAGGACGGCCTGGGCGAGCAGCAGCAGGACGACGAGGGACGCCTGGCGCACGATGTTGGGGATGATGTGGCGGGCCAGGATGGCGATCTGGCGCAGCCCCAGCACCCGCGCGGCGGCCACGTACGGTTTCTCGCGTTCGACCAGCACCAGCGAGCGGGTCAGCCGGGCCACCTCGGGCCATTGGGCGATGGCGATCACGCAGGTGATGACGGTGACGGACGGGCCGAACAGGGCGACGACGAGCAGCAGCATCATCAGCAGCGGCAGCGACATCTGCGCCTCCAGCAGCCGGGAGACGATGGCGTCCACCCAGCGGCCGAAGTATCCGGCGGCCGCGCCCGCGACGATGCCGATGAGGCCGGAGACGAGGACGGCGAGCACACCGATCGACAGGGACACCTGCCCGCCGTGCAGCACCCGGGAGAGCAGGTCGCGGCCGAGCTGGTCGGTGCCGAAGAGATGGCCGTCGGTCAGCGGGGGGAGCCGGCGCCGGGACAGGTCCTGGTCGTTCGCGCCGGACAGCGGCAGCACCTGCGCGAGGGCGACGGGCACCACCACCAGCAGGGTGCACACCGCGCCCGCCCACAGCTTGAGGCTCGCGCTGCGGTGGCGCCGGGTGGCGGCCGCGCGGGACAGGTCGCGGGCGGTGACCCGGCTGGGGCGGGGCGCGGGCGTGGCCTCGGCGGTGGCCGGGGAGCCGGTGGCCGGGGGGCCGGTGGGGGCCGGGGGTTCGAGAGCGCCTTTCATCTCTCAGGCCGCCTTTCCCAGGCGTACCCGCGGGTCGAGCAGCGGGTAGGCCAGGTCGATGAGGAGTTGGACGAGGACCGCCAGCGCGGCGGTGACCAGCACGGTCGCCTGGATCAGCGGGTAGTCGCGGGTCTCCAGGGCGCGGACGACCAGCGAGCCGACGCCGGGCCAGCCGAAGACCACCTCGACCACCACGACGCCGTTGAGCATCGCGGCGAACCGGGTGCCGAGCGCGGTGAGCACCGGGATGGCGGAGTTGCCCATGGCGTAACGCCAGGTCAGGGCGCGCTCGGAGACACCGCGGGAGCGTGCGGTGGTGACGTACGGCGAGCTGAGGGCCGCGACCATCTCGCGCCGCACCAGCCGGGAGATGAGCGCCATCTGCAGGGTCGCCACGGTGACGGTGGGCAGCACCAGGCCGCTCCAGGTGGTGAAGCCGGAGGCGGGCATCACCGGCATCAGCACGGCGAAGACGGTCAGCAGCATGACCCCGATCCAGAAGTCCGGCATGGACTGTCCGGCGATGGTCAGCACATTGGCGCCGATCTCGCGCTTGGTGTCGGCGCGGCGGGCCATCCACACGCCCAGCGGCACGGCGACGACGGTGGTGAGCAGGATCGCGGAGAGGGCGAGGGTGATGGTGTAGGGGACCCGGTCGAACACCACGTCGAAGGCGGGGGCGTGGAAGGAGTAGCTGGTCCCGAGGTCGCCGGTGAACAGATCGCGCAGGAAGACGCCGTACTGGGTGAGCAGGCTCTGATCCAGCCCGAACTGTTCACGGATCCGGGCGAGGTCCGCGCTGCTGGGGTTGGGCCCGGCCAGGGCGGCGGCCGGGTCGCCGGGTGCCATGCGCACCAGGACGAAGACGGTGGAGAGGGTCAGGAAGATGGTCAGGACGCTCTGGCCAAGGCGGCGTATCAGATAGCGCGGCACGGCTCAGCCCTCCAGGCGCACGGCGGCGAGGTCGTAGGAGTTGAGCTGCAGGAGGTGTACGTCCCGGACCCGGGAGCGGCGGGCCAGCACCACATCGGGGACGAAGGCCCACAGGCAGGGGCGGGTGTTCCAGATCTCCTTCTGGACGGCGGCGAGCTTGGCGTTCCGGGTCTTCTCGTCGGTTTCGGCGGAGGCGTCGGCCAGCCGGCCGGCGATCTCCGGGAAGACGTAGCCCTGGTAGGTGTCGCGGGTCTTCTCCTTCTCCGGGGTGCCGCCGTACATGCCCTGGAGGCTGGTGCTGGCGTGTCCGGTGGGGACGGAGAAGCCGTTGCCGAGGACGTCCCAGTCGCCGCGGCGGCCCTGCCGCCACTGCTGGATGTCGCCGCCGGGCTCGAACTGCTGGAGGGTCGCGCGGACTCCGACGGAGCGCAGCATCTCCAGGACGGCTTCCATCACCGAGGTGTCGCCGGGGAACTCCCCGGACTCCCAGATGATCTTCACCTTGAGGTCGCGGTGGCCGAGCGCGGCGAGCTGCTTGCGCGCCTTGCCGGGGTCGTGGACGTAGCCGCCGGTGCGTATCGCGCCCTTGAGCGCGAGCGGGACCACGCCCTCTGCCTGCTGGGCGGAGCCGGTGAGCACGTCGTCGACCAGGGACGTGCCGTCGATGGCGTAGCTCAGCGCCTCGCGCACCCGCGGATCGGCGAGCGGATGGCCGCGGGGTTTACGGAAGTTGAAGAACAGCTGGTTGACGCGGGTACCGGTGGTGCGGTCCAGACGCACCCCGGGCAGTCCGCGCAACTGCTCGGCCGAGTCGGGGGTGATGGTGTCGATGACGTCCAGCTCGCCGCTGCGGAGGGCGACCACGCGGCTGGACTCCTCGGGGACGAAGCGGACCCGCACCTGTGGGGTGGCGGGGCGGCGCCCCCAGTAGTGCCGGTTGGCGGCGAGCGCGTATTCGCCGGTACCGGAGTTCGCCGAGGTGACCACGTACGGGCCGGAGCCGGCGCCGCCGGACAGCTCCTCGGGCCGGTTCTTGGCCGCCGGGCTGATGAGGATGTTGGCCATCAGCTGGTCGAGGATGGGGACCGGGCGCTTGGTGTGCAGATAGAAGGTGCGCTCGTCCACCGGTTCGAGGGCGGGCCGCTCGGGGAAGAGCCCGACGATGAACGAGCCGTTGACGCCCCAGTACATCTTCAGCGCGGTCGCCACGTCCTTGACGGTGACCGGGCTGCCGTCGGAGTAGCGCACCCCGTCCCGCAGCCGCACCGTCCAGCGGGTGGGCTCGGTCATCTCGAACCGGTCGGCGAGCACCAGCTCCGGCAGGAGCCCCTTGCCCATCCGGGTCAGGCCCTGGCGGACCGCGCGCTGCACCGTGACGGCGGCGTCGAATTGGTTGAGCTTGTTGTCGAGGCTGACCAGGGAACGGTTCAGCCCCAGGCTGATGGCACCGGGGCCGGGGCCACCGGTGGGGCCCGCGCACCCGGCGAGCGGGGCGAGGGCGAGACCTGCGGAGGTGCCCGCTCCGAGGCGGAGCATGGCCCGGCGGCTGATGTCCGGACCGCGGACGTCCGGACCACTGCTGGCCGGGTCTTGGGGGATACGGGTCATCGGTGACCTCTCGGCGGTTCTGAGGCGAGCGACCGGCTCGCTCGACCCGCTCGGACCGAGGTCCTGACGGGTCAAGGTGTCGCGGCGGTCACCGTGACATGGCTGCGCGCTTTACGCAATACCTCTCGCGCGGTTCGCGCAACGTGTGTCATCATCGAGACCACGGAGACAGCGTGTCCGTCGTCTGATCGCATCCGATCACGTCTGATCACTCCCCCTGTCATGGCCATTCAAGGAGGTACCGGTGGAGTTGCCGCCCGTCCGGAGCGTGCTGGCCGTCGCGGACGACCTGTCCGGTGCCGCCGAGACGGCCGCCGGGCTGAGTTCGCGCACAACGCGCAGTCGTGTGCTGCTTCTTGGCCCCGATGGCACGTGTCCCGAGCAGATGTCCGCGGCGGACGCGCACACCGTGACCGTGCTGGACCTCGACTCGCGGCAGTGCCCGGCCGAGGACGCGGCCGACGCGGTCCGCGGCGCGCTGCGGCGGACCGCCACGGGCGGCACCCTGGTCCTGAAGAAGATCGACTCACTGCTGCGCGGCAATGTCGCCGCCGAGGTCGCCGCGCTGGCCGGGGACGGGGCGGGCGTGGTCGTCGCCCCCGCCCTGCCGGTCGCCGGGCGCGTGGTGCGCGCGGGTGTGGTGCACATCGGCGGGGTGCCGCTGCACGAGAGCGAGGCCTGGCGCGCCGAGGCCACGGCCCCGCCGTCCTCGGTGGCCGACGCGCTGGGCGGACTGCCCACCGCGCTCGTCCCCCTCGCGACCGTACGCGCCTCGCGGCACACCCTCCTGGCCGCCCTGCGGGCCGCGGTGGCGGCGGGACGGGTCGCGGTCTGCGACGCCGAGACGGACGCCGACCTGGACGCGATCGTCGGGGCCTGCCTCGCCGGGGACCCGCGGCCGCACCTGGTCGGCACCGGCGGCCTGGCGGTCGCCCTCGGCCGCCAGCTGGCCGACGGCGCGCTCGCCACGCCCGCGGAGACGGTCGCGGCGGCGGACCGGCCCGTGCTGGTCGTCGTCGGTACGGCCGAACCGGGAGCCGTCGAGCAGGTGCGCCGGCTGGTGGCCGACGGCGCGGTCCACCTCCCGCTCCCCCTGGACGGCCTGCTGTCCGAAACGCCCGTGGCCACGCCGCCGCTGACGGCCCCGGTCACCGTCCTGACCATCGCCGGCCCCGTACCGGCCCCCGCGCGGCCCGCCGGGCCGGGGCCGGTCCCGGCCCGGCGGCTCGTGCACGGGCTGGCCCGTACCGTCGCCGGCACCCTCACCACCCACGGCGGCGCCGTCGACCTCGTCCTGACCGGCGGGGAAACCGCACGCCGGGTCCTGGACGCGCTCGCGATCACCCGGCTCGACCCCGTCGGGCAGGTGCACCACGGCGCCGTACACCTCCGCACTCCCGACGGGCGGTCCGTCGTGACCCGCCCGGGCAGCTTCGGCGATCCCGATTCCCTGCGTCACATCGTCCGGGCGCTGCGCCCCCACTCGACCGAACGGAAGGTCACCTCATGAACGCACCCACCAACCTCGACGCCGCCGGCCCGCTCCCGCTCATCGCGGTGACGATGGGCGACGGCGCGGGCATCGGGCCCGAGGTGATCGTCCCCGCCCTGCTCGCCCCGGAGACCCTGCGGCGCTGCCGCCCGGTGGTCATCGGGGACGCGGAGCGGCTGCGGCAGGCGGCCCGGCTGCGCGGCATCGCGTGCGAGATCGTCACGGTCGGCGCGCCCGCCGAGGCCGCGTTCACCCCGGACCGCATCAACGTCATCGACCTCGGGCTGCTCCCCGCCGACCTGCCCTGGGGCGAGCTGTCCCCGGTCGCCGGGGACGCCGCGTACCAGTACGTACGGGCGGCCGCCCGGCTCGCCATGGACGGCGAGGTGCAGGGCATCTGCACGGCGCCGCTGAACAAGGAGGCCCTGCACGCGGGCGGGCACGTCTTCCCCGGCCACACCGAACTGCTGGCCCATCTCACCGGTGTCGAGGAGGTGTCGATGATGCTGGCCACCCCGACGGTGAAGGTCATCCACGTCACCACCCACATCGGGCTCATCGACGCCGTCAACAAGATCGAGCCGGGCCTGGTCGAACGCACCGTGCGCCGCGGCCACGACGCGATGGTCCGGGCCGGTACCCCGCAGCCGGTGATCGGGGTGTGCGGCATCAATCCGCACGCCGGGGAGAACGGGCTGTTCGGCTACGGCGAGGAGGAGGAGAAGATCGTGCCCGCGCTGGAGGTGCTGCGGCGCGACGGCATCGACGCCCGCGGGCCGCTCCCCGCCGACACCGCCTTCTTCCTGGCCGGGCGCGGCGACTACGACCTGATCGTGGCCATGTACCACGACCAGGGGCACGGCCCGGTCAAGGTGCTGGGCCTGGAGGCCGGGGTCAACCTCACCGTCGGCCTCCCGGTCATCCGTACCTCCGTCGACCACGGCACCGCGTTCGACATCGCCGGTACCGGCAAGGCCGACGCCGGTAGCATGATCGAGGCGCTGCGGCAGGCCGCCGACATGTCGCCCTCGCCCACCCGCTGAAGCCCACCACCGACGGACCGAGAAGGACGCGTGACATTGCCGGTACAGGGAGCACGGGCCCGGCGCGACCAGATCGTCCACCTCGCGACGACCACGGGCCTCGCCAGCGTGGAGGAGCTGTCCCGCGCCTTCGGGGTCACCGCCTCCACCATCCGCCGCGACCTCGCCCAGCTGACCGCCGACGGCCGGCTGGCGCGGACGTACGGCGGGGCGATGGCCCTGGTCGCCCATCCCGAGGCGTCGCTGCGCCAGCGCACCGGCGAGGCGTTCGAGGCGAAGCGGGCCATCGCCCGCTGGGCGGCGTCCACCGTCCGCACCGGCGAGACGGTGCTCCTGGACGCGGGCTCGACCGTCGGCGCCCTCGCCCATGAGCTGCGCACGGCCGAGGGGCTGACGGTGGCCACGACCGGGCTCACCGCACTCCAGGAGCTGGCCGACGTGGAGTCCGTCCGGGTCGAGTGCCTGGGCGGTACGCTCCGGCCGCTGAGCCAGAGCTTCCTGGGCCCGCTCGCCGAGGCGGCGCTGGAGCGCATGACGTTCGACCGGGTCTTCCTGGGCGCCGACGGGGTGACGGCCGAACACGGCATCTGCGAGGCGGACCTGCGGCAGACCCGGCTCAAGGAGCTGATGGCCCGGCGCGCCGAGAAGGTGTACGTGCTGGCGCACTCGGCCAAGGTGGGCCGGCGCCCGTTCCACACCTGGGTACGGCTGCCACCCGGCTGGACCCTGGTGACCGACAGCGGCTCCGACCAGGAGGAGCTCCGGGCGCTGCGCGCCGGGGGCGTCGAGGTCACTGTCGTGGACGACGGGACTCCCGGATGAATTCCGCGGTAGTCATGCGTGAACAGGGGGCGATCGGGCACCCGACCCGCAGATGACGTGGCCACCGTCTCATGAGTTCTTGGAGGACATCGTGGCACGGCAGACCGATCCGTTTTCCACCGCCGACCCGACGCGGCCCGACGACCCCGTGCCGCCGAGCCCGACCCCGTCGCCGGGGCCGGGCGGGCCCGAGCCGGGACCCGCGCCGGGGCCCGTGCCCGGACCGCCTCCGGGGCCGCCGCCGGACCCGGTGCCATCGCCTCCGCCGGAGCCGCCGAGCCCCACGCCGGGGCCGCCTCCGGGCCCGTCCCCCGATCCGGTGCCCCATCCCCCGGGCCCCGATCCGGTCCCCGACCCCTCCCCGGCGCCGGGCCCGCTGACCTGATCCGGCCCGGTCCGGTCCGGGTCGCCCCCGGGGGCCCGGGGCGACCCGTAGCCCTGGCGGCGTAAGCGGATGGGTGCGGTCGCGCGTGCGGTGAGAGGGTCGGAATCCCGGACCGCCAAGGAGCCGCAGATGCCGCGCACCGCACCGCACCGACCCGTTCTGGAGCCCGCAGCCGCCGCGTTCGCCGAGGCCACCGCGCGGCCGCCGTTTCTGTACGAGATGTCGCCCGCGGAGGGCCGCAGGACGGTCGACGCGGTGCAGTCCGGGGAGGTTCCCAAGCCCGAGGTGGACGAGGAGTGGATCGGCGTCACCGGCATTCCGGCCGGTGGGGTGCGGGCACGGGTCCTCCGTCCGCCGAATGTCTCCGGGACGCTCCCGGTGATCCTCTATGTGCACGGCGCGGGCTGGGTGTTCGGCAACGCGCACACGCATGACCGGCTGGCCCGGGAGCTGGCTGTCGGGGTCGGCGCGGCCGTGGTGTTCCCCGAGTACGACCTCTCCCCCGAGGCCCGCTACCCGGTGGCCCTGGAGCAGTGTTACGCGGTCGGGCAGTGGGTCGTGGCGCACGGCGAGGGCGCCGGGCTCGACGCGGACCGGCTCGCGGTGGCCGGGGACTCGGTGGGCGGCAACATGACCGCCGCGCTGACGCTGATGGCCAAGGAGCGCGGCGATGTCACCTTCGTCCAGCAGGTGCTGTTCTACCCGGTGACCGACGCGAGCTTCGACACCGGCTCGTACGAGCAGTTCGCCGAGGGCTACTTCCTGACCCGCGAGGGCATGAAGTGGTTCTGGGACCAGTACACGACCGACCCCGCACAGCGTGCCGAGATCACCGCCTCCCCGCTGCGCGCGGACACCGACCAGCTCAAGGGGCTGCCGCCCGCGCTGGTCATCACCGGCGAGGCCGATGTGCTGCGGGACGAGGGCGAGGCGTACGCGAACAAGCTCCGCGACGCCGGGGTGCCGGTGACCGCGCTGCGGATGCAGGGCATCATCCATGACTTCCTGATGCTCGACGCGCTGCGCGACACCCATGCGGCACGGGCCGCGCTCACCCTCGCTGTGGACACCCTGCGCGGCGCACTGGGCACGGCCTGACCCGGGCGCGCCCTCAGGGTTCTCAGCCCCCGGCGCCGCCCGCCTTGGCCTGCCGCTTCATCTGCTGCTTGTGGGCGCGCACCTTGTCCAGTGACTCCGGTCCGGTGATGTCGGCCACCGAGCGGTACGAGCCCTCCTCGCCGTACGCCCCCGCCGCCTCGCGCCAGCCCTCGGGCCGCACCGCGAACCGCTTGCCGAGCAGGGCGGCGAAGATCTGCGCCTTCTGCTTGCCGTAGCCGGGCAGGGCGTTCAGCCGCCGGAGGAGTTCGGCGCCGGTGGGGGCATCGCGCCACAGAGCCGCCGCGTCACCGTCGTAAGTCTCGACCAGGTACTGGCACAGCTGCTGGATCCGCTTGGCCATCGATCCGGGGTAGCGGTGCACGGCCGGCTTCTCCGACAGCAGCTCCGAGAACCGCTCGGGGTCGTACGCGGCGATCTCATGGGCGTCCAGGTCGTCGGCGCCCATCCGCCGCGCGATGGTGTACGGGCCGGTGAACGCCCATTCCATGGGCACCTGCTGATCGAGCAGCATGCCGGTCAGGAGGGCGAGGGGGCTGCGCGCGAGCAGGGCGTCGGCCTCGGGTTGCTGGGCGAGACGAAGGGTGGCGTCCATCACCGGCGGATACCCAACGCTCCGGCAGCGAATCACCCAGCGTCACGATTCCCCCCAAAGACGCAGGAAAGGCGGGGCGATTTGGCCGAATTGCACGATCTTGGGGTGCATGCGAGCCTGGTGGCGACCGCAGAACCGACCGTGAAACCGATCGCCCCCTCCCAGAGCGGGGCCTCACCGCATCACCGCTGTGCCGCGGGCAGGCCGTGACATCGGACCACGGAGGCGAGTGACCATGCCAGCAACCGCGACTCGCCGCCGACGCCATGACGACACGCCCGACACCGGCGGCGCCTTCCTGCGACTGTCCCGGCTGCCCTCCGGGCCCGAACGCGACGCGCTGCGCGAGGCGATCATCTGCGAGTGGCTGCCGGTCGCCAAGCGTCTGGCGCTGCGCTTCCGCAACAAGGGCGAGAACATCGAAGACCTCACCCAGGTCGCCTCGCTGGCCCTGGTGAAGGCCGTCGACCGCTACAACCCGGACCTCGGCCACGCCTTCCCCTCGTACGCGATCCCCGTCATCACCGGTGAGCTGAAGCGGCACTTCCGCGACTATCTGTGGACGCTGCACATTCCGCGCAACATCCAGGAGGTCCGCTCCCGCACCCGCTCGGCGCGCGACGCGCTGGAGCAGGAGCTGGGCGGCCGCACCCCGACCGTCGGGGAGATTAGCACCCGTACCGGTATGCCGCAGGACGACGTGCGCGCCGGTCTGGAGGCCAGCGCCTCCTGCACCCCGCTGTCCCTCAACGCCGCCGTACAGGGCGCCGAGGAGCGGCTGCTCGCCGAGACGGTCGGCGCGGACGACGCCGCGATCGAACGGGTCGTCAACCGGGAGTCGCTGCGGGTGCTCATCGCGAACCTCTCCGAACAGGACCGCTACGTGCTCTACCTGCGGTTCTTCGCCGGGCTTTCGCAGAGCCAGATCGGCGAGATCCTCGGCTTCTCGCAGATGCACATATCCCGCCGGCTGTCCCGGCTCTACAGCGAGCTGCGCCAAGGGCTGCTGGCCCACGCGTGACCCGCTACGGCAGGAGGTGCCGATGCGCTCCGAGACCGCCCGTATCGCCGCGGACGACGTCCTGCTCGTGGGCGATCTGGCCCTTCCCGACAACCCCTCCGGCGTGGTGGCCTTCGCCCACGGCAGCGGCAGCTCCCGGCACAGTCCGCGCAACCGGGCGGTGGCCCGGGTGCTGCAGGAGGCAGGGCTGGCGACGCTGCTGTTCGACCTGCTCACCGAGGCCGAGGAGCGAGTCGACGCGATCACCGCTGAGCACCGCTTCGACATCCCGCTGCTGGGGCGGCGGCTGGCGGCGGCGGTCGAATGGCTCGGCCACCACCCCGGCACCGCCGGGCTGCCGGTCGGCCTGTTCGGCGCCAGTACGGGCGCGGCGGCCGCCCTGACCGCCGCCGCCGAGCGGCCGGAGCGGGTGCGGGCCGTGGTCTCCCGGGGCGGCCGCCCGGACCTCGCGGGCGGGGTGCTGAACCGGGTGAATCCGCCGGTGCTGCTGATCGTGGGGGGTGACGACCACGAGGTGCTGCGGCTGAACGAACAGGCCGCCGCGATGCTGGCCGCGCCGCACGAGGTCCATGTGGTGCCCGGGGCGACCCATCTCTTCGAGGAACCGGGGGCCTTGGAGCAGGCCGCCGGGGCGGCGCGCGACTGGTTCCTGCGGATGACGCAGAAGCGCGGCGCGAGGCGGTAGCGCTACCAAGGGGGTGTGCTGCCAGGGGGGCTAGCCGCCCAGCACCTCGCGCAGGTCGTACGAGACGGGCTCCTCCAGCTGCGCGTAGGTGCAGCTCTCCGGCTCGCGGTCGGGCCGCCAGCGCCGGAAGCGGGCGGTGTGCCGGAAGCGGTCGCCCTGCATGTGGTCGTACGCGACCTCGCACACCCGCTCCGGGCGCAGCGGCAGCCACGACAGGTCCTTGACGCCGGTCCAGCGGCTGGGCGCGCCCGGCATCCGGCTCCGGGTGTGCGCCTCCTCGCGCGCCCAGTCCGCCCACGGGTGGCCCTCGGCCGACTCCATGCGCAGCGGCTCCAGCTCGGTCATCAGCTCCTGGCGGCGGCGCATCGGGAAGGCGGCGCAGACGCCGACGTGCTGGAGGCGGCCGGTGGCGTCGTGCAGGCCGAGCAGCAGGGAGCCGACGACCGGACCGGACTTGTGCAGCCGCAGGCCCGCCACCACGCAGTCGGCGGTCCGCTCGTGCTTGACCTTGACCATGACGCGTTCGCCGGGCCGGTAGCCGAGGTCGGGGCGCTTGGCGACGATGCCGTCGAGCCCGGCGCCCTCGTAGTGCTCGAACCACTGCCGCGCCACGTCGAGGTCGTCGGTCCAGGGGGCGGTGAACACGGGGTCGCCGGCCTCGCGCAGCGCCTCGGTCAGGGCGTCACGGCGTTCACCGAGGGGCGCGTCCAGATACGAGGTGTCGCCGAGGGCGAGGAGGTCGAAGGCGACGAAGCCCGCCGGGGTGGTCCGGGCCAGCATCCGCACCCGGGAGTCGGCGGGGTGGATGCGCTCCAGGAGGGCGTCGAAGTCCAGGCGGCCTCCGCGCGCGATGACGATCTCGCCGTCCAGGACGCAGCGCCGCGGCAGATGGGTGCGGAAGGCGTCGACGAGTTCGGGGAAGTAGCGGGTGAGCGGCTTGGCCGTCCGGCTGCCGATCTCGATCTCGTCCCCGTCGCGGAACACGATGGCCCGGAAGCCGTCCCACTTCGCCTCGTACCGCATCCCGGGCGGGATCGTGGCCACCGACTTGGCCAGCATCGGTGCCACCGGGGGCATCACCGGAAGGTCCATGGTGTCTTCGATTGTGCGGCCGCCGGGACCCGCGCGCCCGCCGGGAGGTGGAGCGGGCGGAGTGGACCTAGCGTTGGGGTATGGCAGAGACGGTGGAGCTTGACGTCGGTGGGCGCACGGTGCGGCTGTCCAACCCCGGAAAGGTGTACTTCCCGGAGCGGGGCTTCACCAAGCTCGACCTCGCCCGCTACTACCTCGCCGTCGGCGACGGCGCGCTGCGGGCGCTGCGGGACCGGCCGACGACGCTGGAGCGCTACCCCGACGGGGTGACGGGGGAATCGTTCTTCCAGAAGCGGGCGCCGAAGAACCTGCCCGACTGGACCCCGACCGGCCGCATCTCCTTCCCCAGCGGGCGGTACGCGGACGAGATGTGTCCCACCGAGGTGGCGGCCGTGGTGTGGGCCGCGAACCTGGGGTGTCTGACCTTCCATCCGTGGCCGGTGCGGCGCCCCGACACCGAGCACCCCGATGAGCTGCGCATCGACCTCGACCCGCAGCCGGGCACGGACTACCAGGACGCGGTGCGGGCCGCGGGCGAGCTGCGCGAGGTGCTGGACGAGCTGGGGCTGCGCGGCTGGCCCAAGACCTCGGGCGGGCGGGGGCTGCACGTCTTCGTGCCCATCGCGCCGGAGTGGACCTTCACCCAGGTGCGGCGCTCGGCGATCGCGGTCGCGCGGGAGCTGGAGCGGCGGGCGCCGGAGCGGATCACCACGGCGTGGTGGAAGGAGGAGCGCGGCGAGAAGATCTTCGTGGACTACAACCAGACCGCGCGGGACCGCACCATCGCCAGCGCCTATTCCGTACGCCCCCAGCCGCACGCCCCGGTCTCCGCGCCGCTGCGCTGGGAGGAGGTGCCCGACGCCCGGCCGCGCGACTTCGACCTGGCGACCATGCCGGTGCGCTACCGGGAGGTGGGCGATGTGCACGCGGACATGGACGAACACGCGTACCGGCTGGAGGCCGCGCTGGAACTGGCCGACCGGGACGAGCGGGAGCACGGTCTCGGCGACCTTCCGTATCCGCCCGAGCACCCCAAGATGAAGGGCGAGCCGAAGCGGGTCCAGCCGAGCCGCGCCAAGCACTGAGGGTGCGACAATCACGGCCATGGCCTCCGTCTTCGCGCACCCGGACCGGCACCGGGTGGCCGTGCTGGTGCGGCACGGGATGCTGCCGTTCGAGCTGGGCATGGCGCACCGCCTGTTCGGGCGGGCCGTCTCGGCGTCCGGTGAGCCGCTGTACGAGGTGGTGACGTGTGCGCTGGTGCCCGGTGAGGTGCGTACGGACTCCGATGTCAGCGTGAACGTCGCCCACGGCCCGGAGGCGCTGGCCGAGGCCGACACGGTGATCGTCCCGGCCGCCAACGAGAAGGACGAGCCGCAGACCGAGGGCCGCCTCGGCCCGGCGCTGGCCGGGGCCTTCGCCCGTATCCGGCGGCCCGGCACCCGTGTGGCGTCCATCTGCACCGGCGCCTTCGTCCTGGCGGCGGCCGGGCTGCTGGACGGGCGCCGGGCGACGACGCACTGGCAGGCCGCGGACCAGTTCCGGGCGCTGTTCCCGTCGGTCGAGCTGGACCCCGACGTCCTGTACACGGACGAGGGCGACGTCCTCACCTCCGCCGGGGACGCCTCCGGCATCGACCTGCTGCTGCATCTGATCCGGCTCGACCACGGCTCCGCGGTGGCCGGTGAGGTCGCGCGGGGCGCGGTGGTGGCGCCGCACCGCGACGGCGGCCAGGCCCAGTTCATCCGCCGTCCCGTCCCCGCGCCGCGCGGCTCCTCCACGACGCAGGCGCGGGCCTGGGCCCTGACCCGCCTCGACCGCCCGCTGACGCTCGCGGAGCTGGCCGCGCGCGAGTCGATGAGCGTGCGGACGTTCTCGCGCCGGTTCCGGGAGGAGGTCGGGATGACGCCCGTGCGGTGGCTGACCCAGCGCCGGGTGGAGCGGGCGTGCCGGCTCCTGGAGGAGACGGATCTGCCGGTGGACCAGGTGGCGGCGGAGGCGGGCTTCGGCACGGCGGCGTCGCTGCGGATGCATCTGCGCGACGCGCTGGGCGTCTCCCCGAGCGCGTACCGCCGCACGTTCCGTGGGGGATCCCTACCGCCGGGGTGACACCAGCGGCTCGGCGCCCAGGGTGGCGAACCAGTGCTGGATGCGGTCCTCGTTGTGGGTCCTCGCCAGCGACAGCGTCAGCAGCAGCCGGGCCTTCTGCGGGGTCAGGTCCTCGGCGCCGACGACTCCGCGTACGTGGGGGTCGTACACCGCCCCCGAACCGGTGCGGGAGGCCGACGCGAAGACCACACCGTTCTTCACCGCGTCGGCGCGGGCCTCCGTCATGGCCGGGGAGAGGCCGCCCGCACCGGTGCCCGCGGTGACGACGCCGGCGGCGCCCGCGTCGGCGAACGCCTTGATGGCCTCGGGTCCGGCGCCCTGGTAGCTGTAGGCGATCTCGACCTTCGGCAGCGGCCGCCGGGCGATGCGGTCCAGGTCGAAGGGGGTCTTCCAGCCCGGCTTGCCGCATTCCTGGACGCGCGCCGGGGCACGGTCGATGCGGATGTGGTTCTGGTCGACGACGCCCAGCTCACCGCTGCTGCCGCTGGTGAAGGCGTTGAGCCGCAGCGCGTCGGCCTTGCGGACCTCGCGGGCGGCCTGGATCTGGTCGTTGAGCATGACGACGGTGCCGAAGCAGGTGGTGCGGCCGCTCGCGGCGAGGCGGATCGCGTTGTAGAGGTTGGCGGGGCCGTCGGAGCCGATGACCGTCCAGGGGCGCAGCGCGCCGGTGAGCACCACGGGCTTGTCGCTGCGGACGGTGAGGTCCAGCCAGTACGCGAACTCCTCCATGGTGTCCGTGCCGGTGGTGACGACGACCGCGTCATTGGTGCGCAGCGCGTCGTCGACCGCGGCGGTGAGCTTCCGGTACTCGGGGAGGGAGTAGTCGTTGGAGTCCTTGTTGCCGAACTGCCGGGTCGTGACGTCGGCGAGCCGGTTGACCTCGGGTCTGAGGTCATCGACCAGCCGGGACACCGGGAGTTGTCCGGACGCGTAGTTCTGGAAGGACACCCGGCTCTTGCTCACGCCCGCGATGGTGCCTCCGGTGCCGATGACGGCGACCTGCGGCTCGGGTCCGTGCCGGGGCACCGGCGTCCGTCCGGCGGCGGCGAGGGCCGCGGCCGGGGTGCCGAGGCCGACGGCGACCAGGGTGATCAGGACGGCGGAACCGCGGGCGATGCGGTGCATGGGATACCACCCAATGCGGTTTTCACGGCCATATACGGACTATCCACCGTAACCACGTTCCCCGGCGGAGGGCGAGCGCCCGCACAGCCGGGCCAGCAGCAGCGCGACATCGTCGTCCGGCGCCCCGTGCAGCGCGGCCAGCACCTGGTCGCAGATCCGGTCCAGCGGGCCGTGGTGGTGGCGGCGCAGCAGCTGGACCAGGGTGCGCAGTCCGACGTCCAGCGACTCGTGCCGCTTCTCCACCAGACCGTCGGTGAACAGGGCCAGCACCGCGCCCTCGGCCAGTTCGCACTCGACCGCGGCGAAGGGAACGCCGCCGACGCCCAGCGGTGCGCCACTGGGGGCGTCGATCAGCTCGGCGTCGCCGCCCGGGTGGACCAGGACCGGCGGCAGATGGCCCGCGGTGGACAGCTCGCAGTACCCGGTGCGCGGGTCGCAGACCGCGTACAGGCAGGTGGCGATGGAGTCCCCCAGGGTCCGGGTGATCTCGTCGAGGTGGCGCAGCAGTTCGACGGGCGGCACGTCGAGCCTGGAGAAGGCGCGGGTCGCGGTGCGCAGCTGCCCCATGATCGCGGCGGCGTGGATGCCCTTGCCCATGACGTCCCCGACGACCAGGCCGACCCTGCCGTCCCGCAGCGGCAGCACATCGAACCAGTCGCCGCCCGCGGCGCTGACCGCGGGCAGATAGCGGGAGGCGGTCTCCAGGCCGTCGAGTTCGCGCGGCGGCAGGGACAGCAGGCTGCGCTGGAGGGTGAGCGCGGCGTCCCGTTCACGCCCGTACAGCCGGGCGTTGTCGATGGCCAGGGCGGCGCGGAGGGCCAGCTCACAGGCGAGGGTGAGGTCGTCCTCGTCGAAGGGCCTGGCGTTGACCGTGCGGTGCAGGCTGAGGGTGCCGAGCACGCTGCCGCGGGCGATGAGCGGGGCCGCGATGGAGGAGTGGACGCCCTCGCGCCGCAGCACCTCGGCGGCGTCCTCATCGCGCGCGATACGGCGTATGTCCTGCTCGGAGGTGTGCGACAGCAGGATCGGCCTGCCGCCGCGCACGCACTGGGTGATCAGGCGGCTCGGGCCGTAGCGGGCGATCTCGCCGACCGGGTCGGCGGCGTGGACGGCGTCGGTGGGGTAGCCCGCGGCGACGGCGAGCGCCCGGAAGCGGACGGGGCCGTCGCCGCGGACCCGGGCCACGGGTTCGCGGTGCACCACCGCGTCGAGGACGTCGACGGCCGCGAGGTCGGCGAGCCGGGGCACCGCCACGTCGGCGAGTTCCTGGGCGGTCTGCCGCAGGTCCAGGGTGGTGCCGATGCGGACGCCCGCGTCGGCGACGACGGCCAGTCGCTCGCGCGCCTCGGCGACCTCGCTGGCCGCCCGGTGGCGTGCGGACACGTCGATGATCGAGACGGCGATGCCCAGGACCCGGCCGCCGGAGTCCTCCAGCCGGTAGTACGACTCCGACCAGGCGTGGTCGTGGTCGGGGTCGGCGGGGGTCCGACCGATGGTCTGCTGGTCCAGGATCGGTTCCCCGGTGGCCAGAACGCGCCGCATGGCGGTCTCGATGGCCTCGGTGTCGAGCCCGGGCAGCATCTCGCTGATCCGGCGGCCGCGCACCAGGGGTTCGGCCATGCCGTTCATGCGCTGCAGCGAGGGGTTGGCGCGCAGCCACCGCAGCTCGGTGTCGAAGACCGCGAGGCCGACGGGCGACTGCTCGATCAGCAGGCCCGATACGGCCAGGTCGGTCTCGACCCGCCGTACGGTCTCCTCGTCGGCGGCCAGACCGAGGGCGTACGCGTCGTCGTGCACGTCGTGGAGGCCCATGGTGTGGAACTCCACGCGCACGGTGGCGCCGTCCCGGCGCCGGACGGGGAAGACGCCCGCCCAGGTGTCGCCCGCCCGGACCCGGGCGAACAGCTCCACGGCCGCCCGCCGGTCCTCGGGGCGGACCAGCAGCCGGTCCGCGCGGCGGCCCAGGGCCTCGGCCGCGCGGTAACCGAACAGCAGTTCCGCCTCGGGGCTCCACAGGGTGATACGGCCGTCGGCGTCCAGCACCACGGCGGCGACCCGCAGGAGGTCCAGCACCCCGCCCGCGACGGTGGTCAGGTCGTCCCCGCCCGTCCGGTCCGCCTCGCTGTCCTGGTCAAGACGGTCATGCGTCGTCATACCGGCACCTCACCGGCTCGCCGTGCCCTCCCTCTGTCATACCTCGCCCGGCGCACCGCCGCACCACCGATGGGGGATGCGGTCACGGTCAGATGGTGAACGGGCGCTGCCGGGCGAAGGCGGGGCGCGCGGATCCGGCCAGCGACAGATGGGGGGTCTGGTCCGGCGGCATCCTCCTGACGATCTCCCGGTGCAGTGCGCGGTAGCTGCCGGGGAACGCCCCGCCCCGCCAGACCTCCAGCAGGGTGCCGGTGAACAGTCCGTTGACGACGCCGTCGGCGGAGGTCTGGTTGTCCTGGCAGCCGGAGATGTGCAGCACGTCGGCGTCGATCTTCGCGAGGTCCTTGGCGGTGTGGGTCTTCTGGATCCGGTCGTAGAGGTCGCGGTCCCGTGCGTAGAGCGCGGACTGCACGGGCTGGGGCATGGCCCGCAGCCTCCTGCCGACCTCGCGGGGGTCGTCGGTGGCGAAGCGCCGGCCGAGTTCGCCCGGGCTGAGCAGCTCGGGCAGCCGCAGGGCGGCCGTACCGCTGTGGCAGCTGTCGGAGAGCATCCAGATCCGCACGCCCTTGGCGAACTTGCCGAACAGCCCGAACAGCTCGTCGTCGACCAGCTGACGGTCGTACAGCGCCCAGGTCCCGTCCAGCCGGTCGCCGGTCTCCTCGTGGTTGAGGTCGGGCACCTGGCCGCCGTGGCCGGAGTAGGTGAGGAAGAGGATGTCGCCCGCGGCCAGCCGGCCGGCCGCGGTCTCCAGCGCGGAGGTGACCGCCTCGGCGGTGGCGGCGCCGGTCAGCAGCGGGCCGGCGACCTCGAAGCCCGCCGCGCCGGCGAGCCGGGCCATGTCGGCCGCGTCCTGCTCGCCGGCGCTCAGCTCGCCGTTCCAGCCGTCGTACGCCACGGGATCGACCTGGTTGAGTCCGATGTGGACAGAGAGACCGGTGGCCATGGGGCCTCCTCGGGTCGCGGTCGTCGGCAGGTGCGCGGCGCGGCCGCCCCGCGGGCGATGGCTCGCCCTCCCCAGGATGATGCGGCGGCGCGTACCGCTCCGCCCTGTTTTCCGGGCCCATACGGGGAACCAGGTCTTCGGCCTGCCCCGATGCCGTGAGCGTGTGCAGGACGGCTCGATTACGGACAACTGGTGCAGCGCCGTCTCGACCTCGAAGCGCCCGCGCCGAAGGACGTGGCACAGCCGCCGGGGATGTCGTGACGCCTCACCAGGAGGTGCGTCGTCCCGCATGCTGGAGGGTGGCGGCGGTCAGTCAGGCGTTCCCGCGCCGATGACCACGGCGTCGGTCGTCGGGCTCACTGCTCGGCGGCCTCTCGGGCGATCTTCTCGAACTGGGCGCCCATGGCCTCGGACAGCGCGTGGGCGGCCGACAGCGGGCGCACCATCACCGTGAAGTCGTCGATCTTGCCGTCCTCGTCGAAGTGCAGGAAGTCGCAGCCCTGGAGCTTCTTTCCGGCGACGCTCGCGGTGAAGACGAACGCGTGGTCGCGGCCGTCGGGGTTCGCGATCTCCCGGACGTAGGTGAAGTTCTCGAAGACCTGTGTCACAGCGCGCAGGATCGCGGTGGTGATCGCCTTGCCCGGGTACGGCTTGAAGGCGACCGGGCTGGTGAAGACGACATCGTCGGCCAGAAGGGCGGCCACGGCGTCCAGGTCACCGTTCTCGACGGCCTTGCGGAAGGGGTGCATGATCGACCTCAATACTCAACAAGTTGCATATGTGTGGAGGAGGGTAGGGTCGACTCCGGTCGCTTGTCGAGGGGGCGGCGCTTCGAGAGTGCTCATCACTGAACACTCGCTGGGCCGTACCTTGCTCCCATGGCATTGCGGAACGCGGTGATGGCCGCGCTGCTGGAGGGCGAGGCGTCCGGTTACGACCTCGCAAAAGGCTTCGACGCGACGGTCGCGAACTTCTGGACGGCGACGCCTCAGCAGCTCTATCGGGAGCTGGAGCGCATGGAGGCCGAGGGGCTGGTCACGGCTCGCCTCGTCGAGCAGCGGCGTCGTCCCAACAAACGGCTGTTTTCCCTGACGGAGGCTGGGCGGGACGCGGTGCGCGCCTACACGGCCGAGCCGCCGGGTCGGCCCGCGGTCATCAGGGACGAGCTGCTGGTCAAGGTGCAGTGCGCGGACGCCGGCGACGTCGAGGCGGTGCGCGCCGCCGTCCTCGAACGCATGGAATGGGCCACGGCCAAGCTGGCCCGCTACGAGAGAATCCGGCAACGACTGCTGGGCGGCCGCTCAGAGGAGGCGTACTTCGCCGAGGCCGAGCGTATCGGCCCGTACCTCACTCTGCTGCGCGGGATGTCGTTCGAGCGGGAGAACCTCCAGTGGGGCGACATGGCGTTGCGCAGGCTCGACCAGCGCGCCAAGACTATTACTCAAAAAATTGACTAGAGTGGGGGCTCTTCCGGTGATCGCAATAAGGAGCCAGCCGCTCATGTCAGGCACTGAGACCCGCTATCTGCGCTTCGTGGCCCTGGGTGACAGTCACACCGAAGGGGTCGGCGACGGCGACGATGTGACAGGCCTGCGCGGGTGGGCCGACCGGCTCGCCGAGCACCTGGCTCGGCACAGCCCGCAGCTTCGGTACGCCAATCTCGCAGTACGGGGCCGTCTGGCCGGGCAGGTCCACGCGGAGCAGTTGCCCGCGGCGCTTGCGCTGCGGCCGGACTTCGCGACGGTCGTGGCCGGAGTCAACGACATGCTGCGCCCCCGCTTCGATCCGGATGAGGTGGCCGCGCATCTGGAGGCGATGTTCGCCGCGCTCACCGGCCAGGGGGCGCGCGTGGCGACGCTCACCATTCCCGACATCGCGCGCGTCACTCCACTGGCCCGTCCGCTCCGGCCGCGTCTTGAGGCGCTGAACCACCGTGTTCGCGCGGCGGCACACCGGCATGGTGTCGTCGTCGCCGACGTCACCCCGCATCCGGTGGCCACGGATCCACGCCTGTGGAGTCAGGACCGCCTCCACTCGAGCCCACTCGGCCACCAGCGGATCGCGGCGGCGCTCGCTCACTCGCTCAACCTGCCGGACACCGACGACTCCTGGACGCACCCGTTGCCCGTCCTGCCTGTCGGTCGGGCACGATTCTTGCGTGCCGCGTCAGCCGAGGTGCGCTGGGTCGCCGGATTCCTCGGTCCGTGGATCGGCAGGCGCGCGCGTGGGCGTTCCTCCGGAGACGGTCGCGTGGCCAAACGCCCGGACCTCCTGCCCGTCGGCAGCTCCGGCCAACACTTCGGCCGTGCCTTCCAGCGTGGACCAGAGCCCTCCGTCGACCGGGCAGACGCCTCGGAGTAGCGAGATCCGCTTGTCCGAGCATGAGTAGCGGTCGGTGCTTGCCCGAGTCGGGAACGACGAACGATGCCCACTACGTCCTTCAAGAGCACGCGGACTCCCACGACAACCTGCTGTGCATCCGGGTGGCAAGAACAGGGACGACCCGAACCGGTTAAGGTTCCACGGCACCGGCTACTACCTCAAGACCGCCGCTCAGATGGGGGACCTGTTCGCCGACCTGCCCGAGGCGTGCGACAACACCCCGCTGATCGCGGAGTCAGCGAGCGCGCGAGGGCCTTACGGCGCAGATGTGACGGTGTGGCCCTGACGCCTCCGACCACTGCCAGGGCCGACGGCCATTCGGCCCTGTCTGTGATGTCCAGGCGAAATGACCAGCGCGTGCTCTCCGATGCCATCTCAACTCGCCGGTGTGCCGCCTTCGGCCGGCGGGACCGGCGTTGCATGCGTGTGTGCAGGCGGTCAGTCTGTGGTGAAGCTGGACAGCATCGCAGCGGGGTAGCGGCTGCCTGCCGATCCGTGGGGAAGGATCTCAGTGATGCGGGCCAGATCGGCGGCCGAGAGCTGGACGTCGGTGGCGCCGGCGTTCTCCTCAAGGCGCTTGGTGCTGCGGGTGCCGGGAATGGGCGCGATGTCCTCGCCCTGGGCGAGCAGCCAGGCCGGCGCGAGCTGGGCGGTAGTGATGCCCTTGGTGTCGGCCAGATTCTTGAGCTGTTCGATGGCGTGCACGTTGTACGTGTAGCTCTCGCCCCGCCAACGCTCGTCCCAGCTGCGCATGTCGTCCGCGGGGTATTGGGGTGCCGGTAAGAACGCTGTCACCAGCCGCAAACGGCGGTGATCTTGCGAGGGCGTCACCCGTGTGGGTGAGTCCGGGGTCGTGCAGCTGCGCGGGGTGAAGCCCTAAGAGGACGATCGACGACCGTGGCCCGTACCCCTTTGGACCTGGACGACCTGGTCGAACACTGGACGCTGTTGAAGGACGAGCAAGGGCTCGTGTCCGGCAAGCGCGGTGCGACGCGCCTGGGCTTCGCCGTGTTGCTGAAGTTCTACACGCAGTACGGCCGGTTTCCCCGAGGCTGGTTCGAGTTGCCGGGCGAGGCGGTGGAGTTCGTCGCCCGGCAGGTACAGGTACCCGCCTCCGAGCTGGACGCGTACGAGTGGAGCGGCCGGACGGTCGAGTACCACCGCGCGCAGATCCGCGGGCACCTGGGCTTTCGTGAGTGCAGCGTTGCGGACGCGGACAAGCTGACCGCTTGGCTCGCCGAGCACGTCGCGTGCAAGGAGAGGCGGCCGGAGCAGGTACGCGTGGAACTGCTGGCCCGCTGCCGCACGGAGAGCATCGAGCCGCCGACTCCGGGGCGGTGCGACCGGATCGTGGGCGCCGCGCTGCGAGTGGCCGAGGAGACGCTGACGGCGAGGATCTCGGCGAGCCTCACGGTCGAGAGCACGGAGAGGATCGTCGCCCCGGTCGCCGGCGCCGACCAGAAGGACGACGCCGTACCCGCTGAAGCCGGTGCCGGTGAGGGCGAGGACGGGCCGCCGGTCCTGGGGAAGATCAAGGAGGCTCCGGGCAATGTGAGCCTGGAGACGATGCTGACCGAGATCGACAAGCTGCTTGCGGTGAGGGCGGTCGGGCTGCCGGCGGATCTGTTCGCCGATATCGCGCCGAAGGTGGTGGCCGGGTGGCGGGCGCGGGCCGCGGTGGAATCTCCCTCACACCTGCGCACTCACCCGCTGCCCTTGCGGGTGACGCTGCTGGCCGCGCTGCTGCACGAGCGGGAGCGGGAGATCACGGACACGCTGGTCGAGCTGCTGATCTCCACGGTGCACCGCATCGGGGCGCGGGCGGAGAAGAAGGTCACCGAGCAGCTGGTCAACGCGTTCAAGAAGGTGTCGGGCAAGGAGAACATCCTCTTCAAGCTAGCCGAGGCGTCGATCGGGGAGCCGGAGGGCACGGTCCGCGAGATCGTCTACCCGGCGGTCTCCGGGGGCGAGCAGACGCTGGGGGAGCTGGTGCACGAGTTCAAGACCCGCGGCCCGGTCTATCGGCGCACGGTGCAGACCACCTTGAAGGCGTCGTACACCAACCACTACCGGCGCGGGCTGATCAAGCTGCTGGACGTACTGGAGTTCCGCTCGTCCAACCACACGCACCGGCCGGTGATCGAGGCGTTGGCGCTGGTGGCTCGGTACGCGGCGGCGGGCAACACCACGTACTACCCGCTGGGCGAGACCGTGGCGGTGCACAAGGCGATGGGCGGGGACTGGGCCGAGGTCGTCCACCGCACCGACAAGCGCGGCCGACGCCGGGTGGTGCGGATGGTCTACGAGGTCGTCGCCTTCCAGGCCCTGCGCGACCATCTCAGGTGCAAGGAGATCTGGGTGGTCGGCGCCGACAAGTGGCGCAACCCCGACGAGGACCTGCCCCAGGACTTCGCCGAGCGGCGCGAGGAGAACTACCGCGAGCTGCGCAAGCCGCTGGACGCGGCCGACTTCGTCGACGAGCTGCGCGAGCAGATGATCACCGAGCTGACGTTGCTCAACGATGGGATGCCGCGCTTGAGCTGGCTGGACATCGCCGAGCGGAAGTCCGGGGCGATCCGGCTGACCCCGGCCGAGGCCCAGCCCGAGCCGAAGAACCTGCGCAGGGTCAAGAGCGAGGTACAGCGCCGGTGGGGCATCGTGCCGCTCATCGACATGCTCAAAGAGGCCGTCCTGCGCACGGGTTGCCTGGACACGGTCACCTCGGTCTCCGGCGGCGGCTCCCTCTCGGCGGAGGTCCTGGCCGAGCGCCTGCTCCTGGTGATCTACGCCTACGGCACGAACACCGGGATCAAGGCCGTCGCCTCCGGCGGCCACGGCCACACCGAGGACGAACTGCGCTACGTCCGCCGCCGCTACCTCTCGGCGGAGGCCGCCCGCGCCATCGCCATCCAGATAGCGAACGCCACCTTCGCCGCCCGCAGCACCGAACTGTGGGGCCAGGGCTCGACCGCGGTCGCCTCCGACTCCACCCACGTACGCGCCTACGACCAGAACCTGTTCACCGAGTGGCACTCGCGCTACGGAGGCCGCGGGGTCCTCATCTACTGGCACGTGGAGAAGAAGTCCCTGGCCATCCACTCCCAGCTGATCAACTGCACCGCCTCCGAAGTCGCCGCGATGGTCGAGGGCGCCATGCGGCACGGCACCACCATGGACGTCGAGGCCAACTACACAGACAGCCATGGCCAGTCGGAGATCGGGTTCGGCATCACCCGGTTGCTGAACTTCGACCTGCTGCCGCGCATCAAGCGGATCAACAAGGTCAAGCTATACCGGCCGGCGGTCGGCGAACCGGACGCCTACCCGCAACTGACCCCGGCGCTGACCCGGCCGATCCGCTGGGAACTCATCGCCCAGCAGTACGACCAGATGATCAAGTACGCCACCGCGATCCGGACCCGTACCGCGTCCACCGAGGCGATCCTGCGCCGCTTCACCCGCAACGCCTCCCACCCCACCTACGCGGCCATGCTGGAGGTCGGCCGTGCACAGAAGACCGTCTTCGTGGCCCGACTTGCGGCTGCGGGACCTCCAGCGGGAGATCGAGGAGGGCCTGAACGTGATGGAGTCCTCCAACGGCGCCAACTCTGTGATCGCCTATGGCAAGGGCGGGGAGATCGCCTCGAACCGGCGCGACGAGCAGGAGATGTTCGTCCTGTGCCTGCGCATCCTTCAGTCAGCCCTGGTCTTCGTGAACACCCTGATGCTCCAGGACATCCTTGGCGAACCGGAGTGGGCCGACCTCCTCACGCCCGCCGACCGGCGGGGCCTGACCCCGCTCTTCTGGTCCCACGTGCGCCCGTACGGGGAGGTCAACCTCGACATGGGCTCCCGGCTCAACCTCACTGCGGTCACGGTGCCCGGCCCTCGAACACCAGCGGCCGCCGACAACAGTGCAGAGTCTCGAAGGTGATCGCATCGTACCGTCGAGGGAGACGGTCGAAAGAGAACGCATCGTGCTCACTGCCTGCGGAGGAGTCCTGGCACGGTCATGTCTGGGCGCCTGTGTCTTGGAGTCGGGCGTGCCGCAGGGCCGGGACCGCGACGGCTAGCGCGGCGGCCAGCAGATTGATCACGCCGCACCCGGTGAAGAAGATGGCCGCTCCCCATATTTGCGCCGTGACGCCCGCGACGGGGAAGAGGGCAGGTGCCAGGCCCAGTGTGCAAAGTGTCGTCAGTGAGGTGACCCGGCCGAGGTACTGAGGATCGGCCTCTGCTTGGACCAGGGCACTGGTGAGCGTCACTGTGGTGCCACTGGCCAGGCCGATCAGGACGGCGAGAGCGGTGGCGGTCAGCAGCGACGGTACGCGCCCCAGGGCTGTCGTGGCCGCGGCGGTGACCAGCAACGCGGCGATGACGCCTGGCCCAGCCTGGGGAATCCGGGGAAGAACAGTGATCCATAAGGCTGCGGCTGCCGCCCCGACGCTGAAGGCGCTCGCCATCCACCCCGTCCCCGCGGCGCCCCAGCCTCGTTCATCCGCCAGCAGTACCAGGCCCAGGGCGACCGGTCCGCTAAAGCACATCTCGCTCAGCCCGATCACCCCCGCGAGCGGGGCGAGCATCCGGTGACGGCGGACGTACCGCAGACCGTCGCCCAGCTCTCGCCGGAGGGCGGGGCGGGCGGGGGCTGCCGGGGCAGGGGCGGGGGCGACGTGCACGGTGAGGAGGAGGACGAGTGATACGGCGAAGAGGACTCCCGTGGCCGTGAAGGCGCCGGCCGCCCCGCCGGCGGCCAGCACGATGCCCCCCACAGCAGGGCCGACGGCGTTGCTCAACCGAATCGACAGTCCCCGCATGCCCTGGACCCGGGCGAGCTGCTCCCGCGTTGTGATCCGGGGCGGGAGGGCGCCCACGGCGGGCATGAACACTGCATCCACCGCGCCGAAGAGCAAGGCGAGCGGTACCAGCAGCCATATCCCCGGCGCGGCCAGCACCAGAACGGCAGCCGAGGCCAGGATGACCAGGCAGCGGGTAGCGTCACTGGCCGCGGCGACCCGCCGAGGGCCGAACCGGTCGGCCACCACACCCCCGACGAGCATGAACACCGCACGGGGGAGGGCTCCGGCCGCGACCACCAGGCCCGCCTGCGACGGACCAGCCGTGCGGGTGGCGGACCAGGACAGCGCCAGGAAGTAGACCACATCGCCGGTGACCGACGCAGTGTACGCGGCGAGCCAGCGCAGCACGTTGCCATCCCGGTATGCCGGCCGCACGGCGGCTATGGACGGTCCTGTCATGAGCCGACGGTTCGCGGCGCGATGGTGCCGGGCACCGGGAACATCTGTACCTGGACCGCCACTGGTGCGAGTCCCTCCGAGTCCTCGCCCTGTGCCTGCCGGTACCGGGAGATCACTGCGAAGATCTCGTCGCGCACCAAGGCCACCTCCTTCGGGCTCAGCCGCAGGACGAAGTCGCCGAAGGTGCTGACGTCGAACCACTCCTCAGGCAGCAGCGGCACCTCCTGGGCCGCCGTGCGCAAACGCTCCACGCAGGCGAGGGCTACGGCATGGGCGTACGCGCGTCCGGCCTCCCGCTGCTCAGGAGCCCCGGACGCCGGATCGTGGATCGACTGGCGATGGGCGGCTTTCCACCACCGTTCGCGTCCAGTGCCGCGGCCCGGCTCCTCCACGATGAGCCCGCCCGCTTCCAGACGACGCAGGTGATAGCTCGCAGCCCCGGGATTGATGCCTAGCTCCCCGGCGACCCTGGTCGCGGTCGACGGTCCGCACTGGCGCAACAGCGCGAGCACGTTGATCCGCATGGGGTGGGCCAGCACGCGCAAAGCGGCGGTGTCTAGTTCGATGTCCGGCCCCGAGGCCCAGTTGGGTGAGGCGGCAGGGGAAACAGCCATGCGCCGAGAGTAGACCTACAACAACTCTTTCGAAAGAGTTGTTGTTATCGACCTCGGGCCGGCCTGCTCATTTATCGACCGATTAATGAGCAAGATCGCCAAGTGGCGACGCGCGGCCGGAACGGCATCGGATCATGTCCATAAAACGGTGTCAGGAAATGGATGTGCTCAAGAACTTGAGGGACACCGTTTTCTGTACGATCTGGCGGGTGCAGCCACCCCAGGACGACGACATCGCGGATCTCCTCGCCCCCGTTCCGGCCCTGCGGACCGGCGGCCTCATGGGATACGCCCGCGTGTCCACCAAGGGGCAGTTGCTCGATCGACAGATTCACGCACTCACCGAGGCAGGGTGCATCCGGATCTTCGCCGACAAGAAGTCCGGCAAGAACGCCGAACGCGAGGAACTGTGGAGGGCCCTCGACTACCTGCGCGAGGGTGACACCCTCGTCGTCCCGTCTCTGGACCGGCTCGGCCGTTCTATCCAGGACCTCATCGCCATCGTGTCCGGCCTGCGCAAGCGTGGCGTCGGCTTCACCTCGCTGCACGAGGCGCTCGACACGACCACGCCCGGTGGACGCCTGGTCTTCCACGTGTTCGCGGCCCTCGCCGAGTTCATCCGGGAACTGATCGTGCAGGGCACCCATGAGGGCCTGGACGCCGCTCGCGCCCGCGGCACCCGACTCGGCCGCCCGCCAGCGATGACGGAGGAGCAGGTACGTCACGCCCGCGACCTGCTCGCCCGCCCAGAGAACACCGTCACCTCGATCGCGAAGCTCCTCGGCGTCTCCAGGAACACGATCTACAACTACGTGCCCGAGCTGAAGGGCGGTCGCCTTGCACTCGCTAAGGCGACGAGCACGCCGGAACTGCCCCAACCCACCAGGTCCGAGGACTGATCACCGCCGTTTGCGGCTGGTGACAGAGTTCTTACCGGCACCCCGTATTCGCTGGCGGGCTTGACCTGGCCGGCGAGGAAGCCGCGGCCGAGCGGGGGGTAGGCACCAGGTCGATGCCGAGTTCCCGCAGAACGGGAAGGATCTTCTCCTCCACCTCCCGCTCGAAGAGCGAGTACTCGTACTGGAGCACGGAGACCGGGGTGACGGCGACGATCCCGCGTCGACAGCGATCAGCAGGGTCAGAAGCCGTTGCGCATCTACCGTCATCGACGGCGAGTCGAGCCCCGAGCTTTGCATGCAGTTCATGCTGGTCAGGGCGCTCGCTCATACGGCGGAAGCATGGTGACGTGTGCACACCGAGCCTGCCTTTTCAGGGATTCGGGTCGGTGGTGTGGGTGCGTCGGTGGTGGGCGTAGTCGCTGGTGTGCTGTTCGGCCCAGTCCTCCCCGGCGGCTGGTTCCGGTTCGATCCGCGCCCGTTCCCCCTCGAACACCTCCCGCCAGTAGCGTTCCAGCATGCTCAGGAAACTTTCGAGGGGTGCGCGGGGGCCGTCGAGGAGCATCGCGGCCATCGCTTAGCCGCTCTCACGTGTGACACGCTCCCGTAGCAGGCCGCGTACGTCCGGTTCCCACAGCGCGTGTGGATCCCTGCCTCCGCCGCCGCCCCGCCACGGCGAAAGCAGCGGGATGGCGAACTCCAGCTGGACCAGCTCCGGGTCCGCCGTGCGCAGGCCGGCCAGCTCGCTGCCGAAGTCCGCGAGCCCGCCGGTCGGCCGCGGAACATGCGGGCTCAGTACGGCTTCAACGCATAAAGACCTGGAAGACCTCCCGCGAGCCCGCCGCCAAGAAGGCCCGCGTCGAGCACCTCTACGCGATCGCCGACGGCGAGGTCATACCCGAGGACGGCGAGCCCGAAGTCGTCTTATGCCTGGACGAGTTCGGCCCGCTCAACCTCCAGCCCCACCCCGGACGGCAATGGGCCGAGCGCGGCGGACGGCACAAGGACCCCGACCGGGAGCCCCGGCCCCGGCGGCGTGCGACCTATACCCGCCCGCACGGGGTCAGGCACTTGTTCGCCGCCTACGACCTCGGCAAGGACAAGCTCTACGGCCACATCAAGCCGAAGAAGAACCGGACGAGATTTCTGGAGTTCTGCCGCTGCCTGCGCAGCCTCTACCCGCCCAAGGTCCGCATCGCGATCGTGCTCGACAACTTCTCCCCGCACCTGACCACAAAGAGGGACACCCGTGTCGGCGACTGGGCCGCAGCGAACAACGTCGAGTTCGCCTACACCCCGACCGACAGCTCCTGGCTGAACCGCATCGAGGCCCAGTTCACCGCCCTGCGCTACGTCGCACTGGATGGCACGGGCCACGTCAGCCACAAGGAGCAGGGAAGCATGATCCGCCGCTACATCATCTGGCGGAACGAGCACGCCGCCGACGAACGGTTCCGCGAGGTAGTCAACAGGGCAAATGTTGCCTGATGCGGCACTAGGGAGTGTCCTCCGGGTCATGCCGGGCTCGCGCGCCCCGGGCCGACAGGGCGTGCACGACGAGGTCGGCGGCGCACTCCAGATAACCGGGCTCCGGCGGCACGCCCCGCACCGCGACGCGCCAGTAGACGGGCGCGGCGAGCAGATCGAGCGCCAGTTCGCGGTCGGTGTCCGGCGGCAGGTCACCGCGCGCGATCGCGCGGTCCAGCAGCGCGACCGCGCGGGCGCGGCGCGGCTCGCCGATGCTGTCGGCGAGCGCCCGCGACAGCGCCTCGTCCCGGCGTGCCTCGGCGATCAGGTCCGGGATGATGCGGCTGAACCGCGGATGGGTCAGCCAGTCGGCGACCGCGCGCAGCGCGGCGAGCACATCGCCGCGCAGCGACCCGGAGTCGGGCAGGTCGACCATCGCGACGCTCAGTTCGGACGCGATGTCGATGACCATCTGCTGCTTGGAGGCCCACCGCCGGTACAGCGCGCTCTTGCCGACCCCGGCCCGCTTGGCGACCGCCTCCATCGACAGCCGCGCATAGCCCTGCTCGGCGAGTTCGTCGAGCACGGCGGCGCGGATGGCCTCGGTCTTGTGGGGGCGCAGTGTGGCGGCGCCGCTCGGGGCGCGCCGGGCGGGTGAGGCGGGGTGGGAGGGATCCGGCATGGGCCGACTCTAGCAGATGGACGAGACGGTACCGTTCTGTTTAGAGTGCGAACGGGACGGTACCGTCCCGTCCAAACATTTCCGTCCATCCATCGAAGGAGAAACCCGTCATGGACGAACGCGTCAGGGTGTACGAGCGGGCCAGGGAACTTCTGCTCGCCCACGACATGCGGGGGTTCGCGGATCTGTGGGCCGAGGACGGCACCATGGAGTTCCCGTTCGCCCCGCCCGGATGGCCGCGCAGGCTGGAGGGCCGCGAGGCGGTGCGGGAGTACGTGCGCGACTACACCGACCACATCGACCTGCGGGCCGTCGTCCACGAGGTCGTCCACCGGACCGCGGACCCGGGCGTGCTGATCGTGGAGTTCGCGGTGGACGCCGTCGCCGTCGCCACCGGCCGCGCGCACCGCATCGACTACGTGGCCGTCATCACCGTCCGGGACGGCGAGATCGCCTCCTACCGGGACTACTGGAATCCGCTCGTGCTGGACGACGGGCTGACGTTCGCCGCCGAGGGGGGCCGGACCGATGGCTGAACCCACCGTGCTGGTCACCGGCGCGACCGGGAACACCGGCTCGCGCGTCGTACGGCGCCTGCGGGAGCGCGGGGTACCGGTCCGGGCGGCGGCCCGGCGGCCCGGACCCGAGGCGGGCGCGGGTGCGGAGGGGGTGCGCTTCGACTGGTACGACCCGGCCACCCACGCCGCCGCGCTGAGCGGGGTGGAGCGGATCTATCTGGTCGCCCCCGTCGGCGAGGCCGACCCGGTGCCCCTCGTCGAACCGTTCCTCGCCGCCGCGCTCGGCCGGGGCGTACGGCGGGTGGTGCTGCTCAGCTCCTCCGCGGTCCCCGCCGACGCCCCCGGACTGGGCGCCCTGCACCGGCTCGTGCGGGACACGGTGCCGGAGTGGGCGGTGCTGCGGCCGTCATGGTTCATGCAGAACTTCACCGGCGACCACGCGGTGGCCCATGCCATCCGCGGCGACGGCTGGATCGTCACCGCCACCGGTGACGGCCGGGTCGCCTTCGTCGACGCGGACGACATCGCCGCCGTCGGTGTCCGGGCCCTGCTGGACGACCGCCCGCACGACACGGACCATGTCATCACCGGCCCGCAGGCACTCAGCTACGCCGACGCGGCGCGCGTCGTGGCCGAGGTCTCCGGGCGCCGGGTCGACCATGTCACGGTGACGCCCGGGGCGCTGCGGGAGAGGCTGGCGGACGCGGGGATACCGCACGAGTTCGCGGCGGTGCTGGCGGCCCTGGACGAGGACATCCGGGGCGGCGCGGAGGACCGTACGACGGATACGGTCCTGCGGATCACCGGCCGCGAGCCCCGGTCGTTCCGGGACTTCGCCATCGCCCACCGGGCAGCTTGGGAGTAGGGGGTGGTCCGCACGGCCGCGCGGACCCACCTTCCGGCTCAGCTGTTGCAGGACGTGAAGTCCGGGCTGGTCTGCGCCAGATAGATGCTGGACCGGCCCTGGTCGTCGCTGCGCAGCGGGACCGTGACGGTGTCCTGCGCCTTCCACGGGAAACCGTTCGCGTCGAAGGTCCACTCGCCGGTCACCTTCGTCGCCAGCTCCGACAGCGCCACCCATCCGTACTGATGAGACGGCACGCTGATCGTCAGGCTGTTGCCCAGCTCCTCACTCAGGCTGTAGCTGACCTCGCCGGAGATGGTGAGGCTGACGCTGGTCTGTACGGGGCTCGCGCTTCCCGCGCCGATCTGCCCGGTGAAGGACACCCCGAGCTTGCTCGCCCAGCCGGTGCTGGTCTTCAGCGAGAACGTCCACGGGACCGGCGCCTCGGTGCCGTTGTACCAGACGGGAGAGACGCATTGCTTCGGCAACGGCTCGGCCGGGGCCTGGGAACCCTTCGTCCACGAGCAGGTCGCCGCGTCCTTCTGGCAGCGCTTGGACGCGTGGTCCACCGCGGCCCGGAGCGCGGCGCCGGTCGCCGACGAGGGGATCCTCCACTGCTGCGCCTTGCTGCCGTTGCAGCCGTAGGTCTGGGTCCACGCGTCGTCGTACTGGGCGGCCAGGACGACGTCGATGCACTTGTTGTCACCGGCGTTGCGGATCATGAACGTGTCGCCGGCGCCGCTCACGGGCTGGAAGTACCAGCGCTGCCCGGAGGACGCGGAACAGGACTGCTGCCTGAGCGGGTAGCCGGCTTCGACGCATTTGCCGGTGTCGTCGTTGACGAGGGTGAACGCCCCGTCGGCCTGCGTGTTGGCGTGCCACTTCTGGTGGTGGCCCGGCGCGGAGTTGGTGACGATGAAGACGCCGTCCCCGGTGTTGCCGTTCTGCACGTCCAGGTTGCGGCCGCTGTTGACCGACGTGAAGCTCAGCCCGGTCAGCCCCGGTCCGTCGTCCGCCCGGGCCGTCCCGGCCTGCGCGGCCAGGCCGAGGACGACGGTGAACGCGGCGATGAGCACGGCGAAGGTTCCACGTAAGCCACTGAGTCTGGGCGCTTTCATACCGGAACAACCCCCTTATTCGGTTAACGCTTCGGTGGTGTAATCCACCTCGTTCCGTACGCTATCGCTCTCTTTGGCCCCGCGGCAGTGCGCCACCGTCAGCGCGCGGGCCGGTCAGCGCAGCAGGAGTTGCAGTCCGCCCACCACGGTCGCCGCGATCACCAGCCGCTCGAAGAGCAGCTGGTCGATGCGGTCGACGCACAGCTTTCCGAGGATGGCGCCGGGTATCACGAAAAGGGCGAGGCCCGCGTCCAGCTTCAGGGAGTCGCCGTCGATCAGGCCGAGACCGACGCTGAAGGGCACCTTGCACACGTTCACGATGAAGAAGAACCAGGCCGAGGTGCCCAGGAAGCCGAGCTTCCGGAAGCCGGAGGAGATCAGGTAGAGGGACATCACCGGGCCGCCCGCGTTGGCGACCATGGTGGTGAACCCGCCGAGGGCGCCGTACGAACCGGCCTTGACCCGGCCCCCGGCGCCGCCGGGGGCCGGGCCGGCCGCCGCCCCGTCCGCCCCCGTACGCCGTCGCCACACCGTGACGGCGGCCATGAACAGCAGGATCGCGCCGATCGACACGCGCACCGCCGCGTCGTCGGCCCACAGCATGAACGCCCAGCCCGCCACCACCCCGACCGCGACCGCGGGGAGCAGCCGCCACAGGGTGGCCCAGTGGGCGTGCCGCCGGTAGGTGACCACGGCGAGCACATCGCCGACGATGAGCAGCGGCAGCAGCACCCCCGTCGACTCACGGGCGGGCAGTACGGCCGCGAAGATGGCGAGGCTGACCGTGTTGGCCCCGCTGACGGCGGTCTTCGAGAAGCCGACGAGCAGGGCCGCACCGGCGAGCGCGGCCAGTTCCCAGAGGGCGATGGTGTTCATGCCACGACACGATGCTACGTCCCCACCTGCGCGGACACGGCGGGGTGGCGCCGAGCCCGCTAATGGCCCGCCGCCTCCTCCAGGGCCGCCCGCAGCGTACGGCTGTCGGTGAGGCCGTCGCCGGGCCGGGTCAGCCAGACGTGACCGCGCCGCACGCAGCCCGGGCGGGGGCATCGCAGCACCCGGCCCGCCCCGGCCGCCGCGACCGTGCGGCGGCGGGCGTACGGGGTCCCGGCCAGCCAGCGCTTCCACTCGGCCGCGGAGCCGGGCGGGACGAGGAAGGTCAGCACATGGCTGGTGGTCGCCAGCATCACGGGCCCCGTCGCGGCGTCGCGCCGCTGGAGGGCCTGGATCACCGCCGTGCCGATGTCGTCGGCCATCCGGACCAGGTCGAAGACGGTGCCCACCGGCAGATCGGCGAGGCCGTCGCCGCTGGCCCACTGGAGCCGCACCCGCCCGGGGTCGTCGCTGGCGGAGAGCAGCCAGTCGGCCGCGTCGGTCTCCACGGTGCCGCCCACAGGGCTCATGAGGCGCGCTCGAGCGGCAGGGTGAACCACACCTTCTTCCCCTCACCCCCGGGGTCCGGCGGCTCGGTGCCCCAGTCGCTGGCGAGGCAGTCGACGATGGCGAGACCGCGGCCGCACTCCTCGGTCGGCGAGGCGCGGCGGAAGACGGGAATGACGGGCGAGCCGTCGGCCACCTCGACCCGCAGCTGATGACCGAAGCATCCGGCGGCCTCCAGGGAGACGGTGATGGTCACGGTGTCGGCGGGGCCGGAGCTGCCGTGCTCGACCGCGTTGGCGAACAGTTCGTTGGTGGCGAGGACGGCACCGTCGACGAGCGCGCCGAGCCGCCAGTCGTTCAGATGGCCTGTGACCATGCGCCGCACCGCGGCGGCACGGTCGGGAAGGGCGGGGAATTCGGCCCGGAAGAGGCGGCGGGTGGCCAGGGCGCTCATCGGCCCCTCCCCGCGCGGCTCGGGCCCGGTGATCCGGATGCAGTGGCGGTTGACGGACACCGCGAGGGCCGGGCGATCGCGCCCCAGGTCCTCGTCATCGGCCGGTGCCGGCCGCTGCGGCAGTCCTGGGAGGGATCGGCTCACGGTGTCCGTCCTCGTCGGTCTGTGGGCTCTCATGACATACAGGCACATGGGGTGGTTGACATTCGGTTACGCGGGTAGGCGCTTGCTGGCGACTGACAGCGCTGCGTCTGAGCCGGTGGCGGTTGGTGCGCGCCCCCCGTCCGACCCGCCTGGACCGGCTGCCACGGACGGAGTCGACGCGGTCGCGATGGATGCCGGATACCGGCATGGTTCCTCCTTCGACGGCAGCTCGGAGCGTCATCGGTCACCGTCATGTAGAAAAACGGTTGAACCGACCGGTGGGCGAGAGGGCATGGGGGTTGTCCGGTTGTACGGGCGTAGTGGTTCGGGCCGCACGGCCCTGGCGGGGCAGGCGTGAGCGGGGACCGCGGCGGGGAATCCGCCCCGGTCGCGGCGCCCGGCCTGCCCGGTGTGTTCCGCCTGGACGGCAAGCGCGTGCTGGTCACCGGGGGCACCCGGGGGCTCGGCGAACAGATCGTGCGGCTGCTGGCCGCCACCGGCGCGCGGGTGGCCACCTGTGCGCGGACGGCCGAGGACTTGCGGGCCCTCGAGGCGTCGCTGCCCGCTGAGTCGGATACGAGCCCGTCGGGGGCGCTGTTCACCGAGGCCCTCGATCTCACCGCGCCGGACCGGCTGGAGGCATTCGTCCAGGCATCGTCGGAACGTTTCGGCGGGTTGGACGGCGTCGTGGCGTGCGCGGGTGGCGCACGGGGACGCGGGCTGGAGGAGGCGGACGCCCGGGACTGGTCGGCGACCTGGGAGCTGAACGTCGGCCATACGGCGCGGCTGGTCAAGGCCGCTGTACCGCATCTGCGGCACAGCGGCGGCGGCTCGGTGGTGGTGGTCGCCTCCATCTCCGGCTGGAAACCGGGACCACAGGCGCAGTACGGGGCGGCCAAGGCCGCCCAGATCCATCTGGCGGCCTCACTCGCCCGCGAACTGGGCCCGGACCACATCCGGGTGAACGCCGTCTCGCCCGGCTCGATGCTCATCCCCGGCAAGCGCTGGGACCGGATGCGCACCGAGGAGCCGGCGAGCTACGCCCGGTTCACGGCCGAGGTTCCGGCCGGCCGGCTGGTCACACCGCTGGAGGTCGCCCGGGTCGTGGCGTTTCTGCTCTCCGACGCCTCCAGCGGGGTCTCGGGCGCGCACGTGCCCGTGGACCGGGCCCAGAACGCCCCCACCCCGAACGGCTACTGACACCCATCGGCGACGAGGGGTGGGGTGCCACCCGATCGGGTGGCACCCTCCGCGCCCGTAGACCCGCACTCCCGTACGTCCATCCGCGCGGCAGCCCCCCGGTCCCCCGCTCCGGGAGCCCGCCGCGCACCGCGGTCAGGCCGCGGACCCGAGCACCGCCCGGGAGCGATGCTCGAACTCGCGCACCATGGGCTCGCCCCGCCGGGGCCGCAGCCGGCTGCGGAAGTCGCGCAGCGCCTGGATCGAGCGCTCGCTGTGCACCCCGCTGAGGGTGTCCAGCGCCTCGCCCGCGGTGCCGATGGCCTCGTCCAGCCGGTTCTGCTGGAGGTAGGCCGTGGCGAGGACGGAGCGGCTGATGGCCTGGCGGCGGCGCCGGTCGGCGTTGGCGCGCACCGACTCGGTGGCCGCGTTCTCGGCCTCCGTCGCGTTGCCCAGGTCCCGGAAGCACAGGGCCGCCTCGGCCGCCAGATAGTGGTGGTCCAGGAAGCGCACCCAGGGCGACTCCTGCTGGGCGCCCCGGCTCGCCTCCAGCTGGGCCTCGGCGGCGCGCAGCGCCTTGGAGGCCTCCCGGGGCTGGTCGAGCGCCGCATGGCCGCGGGCGGCCATGGCGTGCAGCCGCATCAGGCCGAGCGGACTGCCCGCGTTCTTCGCGGTGGCGACGCCGACCCGGGCCAGTTCGACGCCCGACTCCGCCTGGCCGAGGTTGGTGGCCAGATGGGACAGGCCGGCCAGGATCTGGCCGCCGAGCACCCGGTCACCGCCCTCGGCGCACAGCCGCAGCGCCTGGGTCATATAGCGCTGGGCCAGGCCGTATTCGGCGTTGTCGTAGGAACTCCAGCCGGCCATCGCGGCCAGCTTGGCGGCCGCGGTGAACAACTGGCGCCGCTCGTGCGGCGGCGCACCGCGCTGCTGGAGCATCGGCACGACCTCGGTCGACAGATAGAGCACGATGCTGGCGCGGACCTGGCCGCCGCCGAAGCGGTTGTCCATCTCGTCGAACATGCTGATGGCCGCGTGGACCTGCTCGACACGGCCGCCATCGGCCGCGGAGGAGAGCCGGGGGGTGTCCTGGTTCTCGACCAGCCACAGCAGCCATTCGCGCTGCGGGGTCACCAGGGCTCCGGCGACGAAGGGCACCGCGCCCAGCAGGCTGCGGCGGGAGATATCGGTGGAGCCGAGTTCGGCGAGCGTGTGCAAGGTCTCTGCTACGTCCTCCCGGTAGGCCAGCGCTCTGGCGACGACGGGGCGCTGACGGTCGGCGATGAAGCCGAGCTCGGCGGGCGCCAGCGGCCGGCCGAGCCGGTTGGAGAGCACGGCGGCGATCAGTTCGGGCGTGTTGCCGCGCGGCTGGCCGCCCTGCAGCCAGCGGGTGACGGACGCCTTGTCGTAGTTCGACTCGTGTCCTTGCCTGCGGCCCAGTTCGTTGACCCGGTGCGCCAACGAGGCGTAGGAGCAACCGGATTCCTTGAGGGCCGCGGCCAACGCGGCGTTGGCGGGGGCGCTCTGGCGCCCGCTTCCCGGCTGTGCGCCCGGCATCACCGTAACCCTCCCCGGCACGCGCCACGGAAGGTTTCGGGATCCCCGCCGCACGGCGCCGTACGCGACGGCTGTGTCAACGACGTTGTGGACAAAGGAGGTTGGGAGCCCCCGCCGTGGAGGGTGAGATGGGTCACCCGCTCACTATGCGTGGTGGGTCGCTCACCCCGCAACCTTCGTTCTGATAATTTCAGAACGATCCGCATAGCTCTGTCTGTGTCGTCGGGCTCGTGGCACACTGTCCAGGCACACTGTGCAGGCATATGACAGCCACTCCGGGAGGCGGGACGTGAGCGAGGCACGGCCGAGCGGCGCCGCCCCCACCGTCTTACGCAAGGTCCTCGGCAAGCGGTTGCGGCACTTGCGGGAGAAGGCCCGGGTTTCCTTCGAAGAGGCAGCTCAGGCCATCGAGGTGACCCCGCTGACGGTGCGCCGGATGGAGAAGGCGGAAGTCGGCCTCAAGATCCCGTACGTCAAGGAACTGCTGCGGAATTACGGCGTCCGGGGGCCGGAGGTCGAGAGCTTCCTCGCCCTCGCCCGGGAGGCCAACCAGCCCGGCTGGTGGCATCAGTTCCGGGACGTACTGCCCGACTGGTTCAGTGCGTATGTCAGCCTGGAGAGCGAGGCCACCGTCATCCGTGCGTATGAGCCGCACTACGTCCCCGGGCTGCTGCAGACCGAGGACTACGCCCGGGCGGTGCTCCGCATCGGCTTCCCCAACGACACCGAGGAAGAGCTGGAGCGCCGGATCGCCCTGCGGCTCCAGCGGCAGAGCCTGCTCACCAAGCCGGACGCGCCGATCATGTGGGCCATCCTCGACGAAACCGTGCTGCGCCGCCCCGTCGGCCCCAGCGAGGTGATGCGGCGCCAGATCGACCACATCATCGAGACGCTGTCGATGCCCAAGGTCCGGCTGCAGATCATGCGCTTCGCGTCCGGGCCGCACCCCGGGGCCTTCGGCCCCTTCCACTACTTCCGCTTCGGGTTCTCCGAACTGCCCGACGTCGTCTACACCGAGAACCTCACCGGCGCGGTCTACGTGGACCGGCCGAAGGAGGTCGGGGCCTATCTGGAGGTCCTGGACCGGATGGCGGTCCAGGCGGACCCGATCGGCGATACCAGCACCATCCTGGCCGAACTGCGTAAGGAGCTGTGATGACAGACCCCGTCTACACCGGGATGCCGGCCACGGACCTGGGTACGGAGGGCTGGGAAAAGCCCTGGAGCGGGTCCAACGGAGGCACCTGCATCGAGGCCAAGCGGCTGGCGGACGGCCGGGTGGCCCTCCGCCAGTCCACCGACCCGGGCGGCCCCGCCCTGATCTACACCCGCTCCGAGGTCGCCTCCTTCCTGGAGGCCGCCAAGGCGGGCGAGGCCGACTTCCTCATCGCGTAGGCCCCCGCGTCAGCATGGCGCAGGACTCGCGCAGGCCCCCGGCGGCCGCCCCCAAGGCGCGCCGGGCGTACCCCCTGACGGGCCATGACGCGAAAACCACTACGGGCGCACAACCGCACAACCCTGTAGCGCACTCCCGCCCCCGCCGCCCCGCCACGCACACTGAAGGCGCCGTGGCGGGCGGCGGTGTCGTCCCTCCATCCAGTCCGGATCGCTCCGGAACGACGGGAAGACGGGATGAAGCTCCAGCACGCGTATCCACAGCGGCGCACACTGATCGTCGAGGGGTGTGACGGCGTCCGCCGGGACGGGCTGCTGGCCGGGCTCGCGGAGCGGCACGGCTTCGCCGTCACCCGCCCCTCCCCCGACCTCCCGCACCTGGACCCGGTCCGCCCCTACCGCGAGCTGCTCCAGCGCGACGGGGCGCTCGCGGTGGACGCGGGGCTGGTCGGCGAGCTGGTCTACGGGCCGCTGCGGCGCGGGCACTCCCGGGTCACCTGGATCCAGGCGTTCGACTTCGCGGAGGCGGTGGCCGAGCGCGACGGGGCGTTCGTCCATGTGACCGCGCCCGCGGCGGTGCTGGAGGACCGGCTGGCCGCGCGCGGTGCGGGCGCGGCGGACCTCGCGGAGATCGACGCCGCGCTGACCGGCTTCGACCACGCCTTCCGCACCCTCGCCCAGCACGCCCCGGTGGTCACGGTCGACGAGGAACCGCCGATGGAGCCCGGTTCCGGTCCGGGCGCGGAGCCGGGCCCGGGCGAGACTCCGGTGACGCTCCAGACGGCCTCCTTCGCCCGCCGCCTGCCACGGATTCGCTCACCCGTCCGCCGCTATGCCGGGAACCGCTGAACTCCCGGGCAGAGTCGGTAAGTTGGAGCCTCTCACAGGCATGACGCACGGCAGGAGAAGTCCCGATGACCAACGGTTCGTCCGCCCCCGGCCCCGACCAGCGGGCGTGGTCGAAGATCGACACGTCCGTCCCGCACTCGGCCCGGATCTGGAACTACTGGATGGGCGGCAAGGACAACTACGAGGTCGACCGGATCGCCGGTGACCAGTACCGGGAGGTCGCCCCGAACATCGAGGTCATGGCCCGCGCCTCGCGCGCGTACCTCATCCGCACCGTCACCCATGTGGCGGGCGAGTGCGGGATCCGCCAGTTCCTGGACATCGGCACCGGGCTGCCCACCTACGACAACACCCACCAGGTCGCCCAGCGGGTGGCGCCCGAGGCCCGGATCGTCTACGTCGACAACGACCCGCTGGTGCTCCGGCACGCGCAGGCGCTGCTCACCAGCACCCCCGAGGGCGTGACCGACTACATCGACGCCGATCTGCACGAGCCGGAGCGGATCCTGGAGATGGCGGCGAAGACGCTGGACTTCGACCAGCCCGTCGCCCTGATGCTGATGGGCATCCTCGGCCACATCCAGGACTACGACGCGGCGGTGTCGATCGTCCGCCGGCTACAGCAGGCCCTGCCCTCCGGCAGCTACTTCGTGCACTACGACAGCACCGACACCGACCAGGCGCTCAAGGAGGCCCAGCAGGGCTACGACGACACCGGCGCCGTGCCGTACGTGCTGCGCGGCCTCGAGGAGATCAGCCGCTTCTACGACGGCTTGGAGCTGGTCGAACCCGGTATCGTCTCGTGTCCGCTGTGGCGGCCCGGACCGTCCGAAACGCCCGTCGAGACGACGGATGTGCACGGGGGCGTCGCGCGGAAACCATGACGAGGGCCGTCGCCGAGCCGGCCGGCCGTGCCGACCAAACGAATGGTTCGGCCACCGGGCAGGTAACCCGCGGCCCCGCCCCGTCGTCAGACACGGCACCGGGGAAGCCGAGGCGGAGGGACGCGCGGGTGTTCGAGGTCGGAGCCTGGAGAGTGCCCTCGGTCAAACGGCGCTTGCGGGCGTCCGTCGCCGGCGAGGCCGCCGTCGTACGGCAGCGCGGCCCCCGGGAGGAGCGCTCCGCGCGGCCGCGGCACCTGGCCATCATCATGGACGGCAACGGCCGCTGGGCGTCCTCACGCGGCCTCTCCCGCACCCGGGGCCATGAGGCGGGGGTGCTGGCGCTGCCGCGCGTGGTGGACACGGCGCTGGAAGAGGGCGTCGAGCATCTGTCGCTGTTCTTCTTCTCCACCGAGAACTGGAACCGGCCGCGCGGCGAGGTGGCCGCCCTCATGCGGCTCACCGCCCAGCTGGCCGACGTCTTCCGCGCGTACGGCGAGCGCGGCGTACGGCTGCGCTGGCTCGGCTCCGAGGCCCGCCTCCCCCGCGCCACCCTGGCCGCCCTGCGCCGGGCCGAGGCCGAGACGGCCGGCAACCGCGCGATGACGCTGGCGTTCTGCTTCAACCACGGCGGGCGGGAGGAGATCGCCCGCGCGGCGACGTCGCTGGCGCGGGCGTCGGCCGACGGGGTGCTGGACCCGGGCCTGATCGACGAGGCGCTGTTCACCCGGCACCTGCCGCACGGCGACCTCCCGGACATCGACATGCTGGTGCGGACGTCCGGGGAGCAGCGGATCTCGAACTTCATGCTGTGGCGCGCGGCCTACGCGGAGCTGTTCTTCGTGGACACGCTGTGGCCGGACTTCACGGCGGAGGAACTGCGCGGCCTGCTGGCGGCGTTCGCGGGGCGCAAACGCCGCTTCGGCGCGAGGTGACGCACGGGGGTCAGCGGATGGGGACGCCGGAGAGGGTGCGGGCGATGACCAGGCGCTGGATCTCGCTGGTGCCCTCGAAGATGGTGTAGATCGCTGCGTCGCGGTGCATCCGCTCGACCGGGTACTCGCGGGTGAAGCCGTTGCCGCCGAGGATCTGGACCGCCTGGGCGGTGACCTTCTTGGCGGTCTCGCTGGCGAACAGCTTGGACATGGAGCCCTCGGCCGAGTCGAAGGGCTTGCCGTTCACGGCCATCCACGAGGCGCGCCACACCAGCAGGCGGGAGGCGTCGATCCGGGTGCGCATGTCGGCGAGCTGGAAGGCGACGCCCTGGTTGTCGATGACGGGGCGGCCGAACTGCTGCCGGGTCCTGGCGTAGTCGAGGGCGACCTCGTACGCGGCGCGGGCGGTGCCGACGGCCATGGCGCCGACGGCCGGGCGGGAGGCCTCGAAGGTGGCCATCGCGGCGTTCTTCAGCCGCTCCCCGCCCGCCGTGGCCCGCTCGCGGGCGCGGGCGAGGCGTTCGTCCAGCTTCTCCTTGCCGCCGAGCAGGCAGCTGCCGGGCACCCGTACGCCGTCGAGGACCACCTCGGCGGTGTGGGAGGCGCGGATGCCGTGCTTCTTGAACTTCTGGCCCTGGGACAGGCCGGGGGTGCCGGGCGGGATGATGAAGGACGCGTGGCCCTTGGAGCCGAGCTCCGGGTCGACGGCCGCGACCACGACGTGGACGCCCGCGATGCCGCCGTTGGTGGCCCAGGTCTTGGTGCCGTTGATGACCCATTCGTCCTTGGCCTCGTCGTAGACGGCCCGGGTGCGCATGGCGGAGACGTCGGAGCCCGCGTCGGGCTCGGAGGAGCAGAAGGCGGCGACCTTCACGTCATTGGCGTCGCCGTACATCTGCGGGATCCAGGTGCCGATCTGCTCCTCGGTGCCGTTGGCGAGCACCCCGACGGCGGCCAGGCCGGTGCCGACGATGGACAGGGCGATGCCCGCGTCGCCCCAGAACAGCTCCTCCATGGCCATGGGGATGCCGAGGCCGGTGGGGTCGAAGTACTGCTGGGCGTAGAAGTCCAGGGAATACAGTCCGATCTTGGCGGCCTCCTGGATAATCGGCCAGGGGGTTTCCTCGCGCTCGTCCCATTCCGCGGCGGCGGGGCGCATGACGTCCGCGGCGAAGCCGTGGATCCACTCGCGCACTGCCTTCTGATCTTCGTTGAGTTCGAACGAGAACTCCGCCATGGCCCCTCCACCTGCTACGTCTGCTGTTACCTACGGTAACAGCAGTCTGTTACCGGCCAGTAGGAGATGTCAACTCCACGGCCGCGCGAACCCCTTGCCCCGGGCGAGTGTTACGTTGCGCAGATACGCGGAGCCCATACGTGTAACGCGTGAAACGTCAGGGGGCGGGGAGGCCACGTCATGGAGACCGGGACCAGCCAGCGCGAGGACCACCAGCAGCAGGCCGCCGCGCGGCGCCGCAAGGAGCTGCTGGAGGCCGCCGACCGGGTGGTGCTGCGCGACGGCCCCGAGGCCTCGATGAACGCGATCGCCGCGGAAGCGGGCATCACCAAGCCCATTCTGTACCGCCATTTCGGCGACAAGGGAGGGCTCTACCGCGCCCTCGCGGTACGCCACACCGACGGCCTGCTCGCCTCGCTGCGCAACGCCCTGGACGCCCCCGCGCCCGACCGCCGCGGACGGGTGGCGGCCACGCTGGACACCTATCTGGCGGCCATAGAGGCCAGGCCCCAGGTCTACCGCTTCCTGATGCACCCGGCCGACCAGGGCCAGCAGCAGGAGCAGGAACAGGGCTTCGACGTGGGCCACCACTCCGCCCCGCTGCTGCGCCGCATGGGCGACGAGCTGGCCAAGGTGATCGCCGACCGGGTCGAACTCGGCCCCGGCGGCGAGGAGGTGGCCCGGATCTGGGGCCACGGGATCGTCGGCATGATGCACGCCGCGGGCGACTGGTGGCTGCGGGAGCGGCCCTGTTCGCGCGAGCGGCTGGTGCGTCACCTCACCGATCTGCTGTGGGGCAGGCTGGCCCTGGTGGACGACCGGATCGGCGCCCCGGGGTTCTGAGCACTACGGAGCTACGCCCGCTCGCGCGCCCACGGCGCGCGGCGGGCCGCCCACAGCACCCGGCGCCGCCGCAAGCCGTCCAGCCGGTCCAGGAACAGCCCGCCGTCCAGGTGGTCGCATTCGTGCTGCAGACAGCGGGCGAAGAAGCCGCTGCCCGCGACCCGCACCGGCTCCCCGGTCACCGTCACGCCCTCCACCACCGCCCGGTCCAAGCGCGGGGTGCCCGCCTCGATGCCCGGCAGGGACAGACAGCCCTCCGCGCCCCGTACGGTCACCCCGTCGGCCGTGACCGTGCGGGGGTTCACCACATGCCCCAGATGACGCCGCTCCTCGTCGTCCGGGCAGTCGTACACGAAGACCCGCAGCCCCACGCCGATCTGGTTCGCGGCGAGGCCCACCCCGCCCGCCGCGTACATCGTGGCGAACAGGTCCTCGACCAGCCCGGCGAGCGCGCCGTCGAACGCGGTGACCTCCTCGCAGGGCGCGCGCAGCGCCTGATCGCCGAGCAGCCGCAGGGGCCGCACCCTCCCCCGGCTCCCCGGGATCGCGCCGTTTCGCATGGGAGCCAAGCGTACGGTCCCCCGGAAGGGCCGACGGAATTCGGGACACCGGCAGGATCTCGATAGGCTGATCCCCGACCGTGGCCTCCCGGCTGGCGATGCGGCGCGGAGGGGGCGTACCACCGGTGCCTCGGGGGGCAGGTGCGGCGCCGGTATGCGAGGAGGATCGAGAGACGATGGCAGGCAACTCAGAGCCGCTGTCGCCACGTGCCAAGCTGGCCGTGACGGCGGGCAAGGCCGCGGCGGCGGTGTCGAAGGCCGCGGGCCGCGGCAGCGGATCGGTGATCGGCGGCAAGGTGGCCCTGCGCCTCGACCCCGATCTGCTCAGCAGGCTGGCGAACCACCTGGACGTGATCCTGGTGTCGGCGACCAACGGCAAGACCACGACCACCCGGCTGATCGCCGAGGCGCTGCGGGCCGCGGGCCCGGTGGTCTCCAACGCGCTCGGGGCCAATATGCCCGCGGGCATCACCTCGGCCCTGGCGGGCGGCTCCGACGCCCGCTACGGCGTGATCGAGGTCGACGAGAAGTACCTCGCCGGGGTCGCCCGCGACACCGAGCCCAAGGCCATCGCGCTGCTCAACCTCTCGCGCGACCAGCTCGACCGGGCCGCCGAGACCCGGATGCTCGCCGAGAAGTGGCGCGAGGGCCTGGCCGGTACGAAGGCCACGGTGATCGCGAACGCGGACGACCCGCTCATCGTCTGGGCCGCCTCCTCCAGCCCCAATGTGGTGTGGGTGGCCGCGGGCCAGGAGTGGAAGGACGACGCCTGGTCCTGCCCGTCGTGCGGCGGGGTGCTCCAGCGCCCCGGCGACGACTGGGTGTGCGGCGAGTGCGGCTTCCGCCGCCCGGTGCCCAGCTGGGCGCTGAACGGCGACTACGTGCTGGACCCGCACGGCGCGGCCTGGCCGATCCACCTCCAGCTGCCCGGCCGCGCGAACAAGGCGAACGCGGCCACCTCGGCGGCCGTGGCCGCCACCTTCGGCGTGCCCCCGCAGGTCGCGCTGGAGCGGATGTACCAGGTGCAGGCCGTCGCCGGCCGCTATGACGTGGTCACCTTCCAGGAGCGGCAGCTGCGGCTGCTGCTGGCGAAGAACCCGGCCGGCTGGCTGGAGACGTTCTCGCTGATCGACCCGCCGCCCACCCCGGTGATCCTCTCGGTGAACGCGCGCGGCGCGGACGGCACCGACACCTCCTGGCTGTGGGACGTGGACTACACCCGGCTCGCCGGGCACCCGATCTGCGTGATCGGCGACCGCAAGCTGGACCTCGCGGTGCGCCTGGAGGTCGCCGGGCTCGACTTCCGGGTCTGCGCCGACGCGGACGAGGCGGTGCGGATCTCCCCGCCCGGCCGCATCGAGGTGATCGCCAACTACACCGCGTTCCAGGACCTGCGCCGCCGGGTCGGCAACTGACCCCCGTACGAGGAGACACGACGATGCGTAGCACGAGCCAGAACGGCCTGCGTCTGGTCTGGGTCTACCCCGACCTGCTGAGCACGTACGGCGACCAGGGCAACGTCCTGGTGGTGGAGCGCCGGGCGCGCCAGCGCGGGCTGGACGTCTCCCGCCTGGACGTCCGCTCCGACCAGCAGATCCCCACCTCCGGGGACATCTACCTGATCGGCGGCGGTGAGGACCGCCCGCAGCGGCTGGCCGCCGAGCGGCTGATGCGGGACGGCGGGCTGAACCGCGCGGTCGCCAACGGGGCGATCGTCTTCTCGGTGTGCGCCGGGTACCAGATCCTCGGCCACGAGTTCATCAACGACCTCGGGCAGCGCCAGCAGGGTCTGGGCCTGCTGGACGTGATCAGCACCCGCGGCGAGGGGGCCCGCTGCGTCGGCGACGTGCTGGCCGACATCGACGACCCGCTGGGCCTGCCGCCGCTGACCGGGTTCGAGAACCACCAGGGCGTCACCCACCTGGGCCCGACCGCGCGCCCCTTCGCGCGCGTCCGGTTCGGCAACGGCAACGGCACGGGCGACGGCTACGAGGGCGCGTACAAGGACACCGTCTTCGGGACGTACATGCACGGTCCGGTGATGGCCCGCAACCCGCACATCGCGGACCATCTGCTGAAGCTGGCGCTCGATGTGAACGGGCTGCCGCCGGTCGACGACCAGTGGTACGAGGCGCTGCGCAACGAGCGGATCGCGGCGGCCACCGCCCAGCCCGCCTGACCCGTTCCGGGCGGGTCCCCGGCGGGCCCGCCCGGTCGCTTGTAGGGTGGCGGTCGTCCCGCCGGACAGCGCGGTCCGGCCGTCGGCCTCTCGCAGACAGAGGAATCACGCGCCATGCGCATCGGTGTGCTCACGTCCGGCGGCGACTGCCCCGGGCTGAACGCGGTCATCAGGTCCATCGTCCACCGTGCCGTCGTCGACCACGGGGATGAGGTGATCGGCTTCCAGGACGGCTGGAAGGGCCTGTTGGAGTGTGACTACCGCAAGCTCGACCTGGACGCCGTGGGCGGCATCCTGGCCCTCGGCGGCACCATCCTCGGCTCGACCCGGGTGCAGCCCGCGCACCTGCGCGACGGGGTGGAGCGTGCGAAGGGCCATGTCGAGGAGCTGGGCCTGGACGCGGTCATCCCGATCGGCGGGGAGGGCACGCTGAAGGCGGCCCGGATGCTGTCGGACGCCGGGCTGCCGATCGTCGGGGTGCCGAAGACGATCGACAACGACATCGCCTCCACCGATGTGACCTTCGGCTTCGACACCGCGGTCGGGGTGGCGACCGAGGCCCTGGACCGGCTCAAGACCACGGCGGAGTCCCACCAGCGGGTGCTGATCGTCGAGGTCATGGGGCGCCACACCGGCTGGATCGCGCTCCACTCGGGCATGGCCGCGGGCGCCCACGCGATCGTCGTACCGGAGCGCCCCTTCGACATCGAGGAGCTGGCCGCGACCGTCGGGGCACGGTTCGAGGCGGGCAAGAAGTTCGCCATCGTGGTGGCCGCCGAGGGCGCCAAGCCGCGCGAGGGCACGATGGAGTACACGGCCGGGGAGCGGGACGTCTACGGCCACGAGCGGTTCGCCGGTATCGCCCGCCTGCTCTCCGTCGAGCTGGAGGGGCGGCTGGGGAAGGAGGCCCGGCCGGTGATCCTGGGCCATGTGCAGCGCGGCGGCACGCCGACGGCGTACGACCGGGTCCTGGCCACCCGCTTCGGCTGGCACGCCGTGGAGGCTGCGCACCGCGGCGAGTTCGGCAAGATCACGGCGCTGCGCGGCACGGACATCGTGCTGGTGCCCCTCGCGGACGCCGTGGAGCGCCTGAAGACGGTGCCCACCGAGCGGTACACCGAGGCCGAGTGCGTACTGTAGGGACGACACAAACCGGCTACAGCCCAGTACCGCGACCATCAATTGCGCAACCCCTACGGCGAGCAACCAGGTCCGCGAGAGCGGCGCCGGTTGAGAGCGCGAAAAGGGGAAGGCCGGGGATAGGGAATGGATCACGGCGGGCACGGCATGATGATGGATCTGCCGCCGTTCACGCTGTCGCGCGGGCTGCAGTTCGGCGGTGATCCCTTCTTCCTCGTCGGCTGTGTGCTCGCCCTCGCCCTGTACGGCTGGGGCGCCGCGCGGCTGTGGCGGCGCGGTGACCGCTGGCCGCTCGGTCGGCCGGCGGCGTTCGTGGCGGGTGTGCTGACCATCATGGTCGCGATGTGCACCGGGCTGAACGACTACGGCATGGTCATGTTCAGCGTGCACATGGTCCAGCACATGATCATCAGTATGGTCTCCCCCATCCTCCTGCTGCTGGGCGCGCCGGTGACGCTGGCCCTGCGCGCCCTGCCGGCGGCCGGGCGGGGCCGCAAGGGGCCGCGGGAGCTGCTGGTGGCGCTGCTGCACAGCCGCTACATGCGGTTCATCACCCACCCGGTGTTCACGATCCCGCTGTTCATCGCGAGCCTGTACGGGCTGTACTTCACCCCGCTGTTCGACTTCCTGATGGGGTCCAAGGCCGGGCACATCGCGATGATGGTCCACTTCCTCGCGGTGGGCCTGGTCTTCTTCTGGCCGATCATGGGCGTGGACCCGGGTCCGCACCGGCCGGGCTATGTGATGCGGATGCTGGAGCTGTTCGCGGGGATGCCGTTCCACGCGTTCTTCGGGATCGCGCTGATGATGGCGAGCGCGCCCATGGTCGGCACGTTCGAGCATCCGCCCGGCTCGCTGGGGATCGACGCGCTGGCCGACCAGAACGCGGCGGGCGGCATCGCCTGGGCGTTCAGCGAGGTCCCGTCGGTGATCGTGCTGGTGGCGCTGGTGTACCAGTGGTACCGGTCCGACCAGCGCCAGGCGCGGCGCGACGACCGCACGGCGGACCGCGACGGCGATCAGGAACTCGCGGCGTACAACGCCTATCTGGCGTCGCTCCAGGCCCGCGGGCGCTAGGGGGTGTCGTGTGGATCAGGCCGGATCAGCGAGCGGCGTCTGGTGCAGGGGGCACCTCCCAGCGGTAGCTGGGGGAGCCTCGCAACCCG